>JBIKYB010000073.1:0-19489 GCA_044355475.1 Prosthecobacter sp. | reverse complement strand
TGGGAGGGAGCGCCCGGTGCGGAGCCGGTGGATCAGATCGCTAAGCTCATCCATGGCCTCAAAACGAACCCTTACAGCCGCAGGCACATCGTCAGCGCCTGGAACGTGCCGCACATCGACAAAATGGCGCTGCCGCCCTGCCACTGCCTGTTCCAGTTCTTTGTCGATCGCGGCAAATTGAGCTGCCAGCTCTACCAGCGCAGCGCGGACTTGTTTCTCGGCGTGCCGTTCAACATCGCCAGCTACGCGCTCCTGGTGTTGATGGTGGCGCAGGTTTGTGATCTCCAACCCGGCGAATTTGTCCACACCTTCGGCGATCTGCATCTCTACTCGAATCATCTCGATCAGGCCAAGCTCCAGCTCACCCGTGAGCCGCGTGCTTTGCCCGTGATGAAGCTGAACCCCGCCGTCAAAGAGATCGACGCCTTCCGCTTCGAAGACTTCACGTTGGAAGGCTACGATCCGCATCCGGCGATCAAGGCCGAGATCGCGGTGTGATCGCTCCGCCGGGCGCGGGCACAAAAAAGCCGCACTCGCCTGGGGCGGGTGCGGCGTGGGTGACTTCAAGTCAAAGCAGCGAGATTACTTCGTCTTCTTTGGCTTTGGGGTGATCTCTTCTTTGGAAAGGGAGCCGTCCTTGTTCTTGTCCATCTTGCCGAAGCGCTCTTCAGCCTTGGCAGCGTCTTTCTTGGCGCCAGGGGAGGCCAGGAACTCTTCTTTGGAGATGGAGCCGTTGCCATCCTTGTCGAGGGCTTTCATCATTTGCTCAGGGCTTTGTGGACCCTTTTTCTTGCCGGCTTCGGGCTTCTTGGCGTCACCTTCAGCGGCGTTGACGGTGGCGGCGAGGGCGAGGATGGCGAGGATCGAGGTGATCGATTTCATAGTCTATGGTTGATGCTGGTTTGTGTTTGTGGAACGCGGGGGGTTGGGGTTCCAAGCCTGCGTGTGGCGTGCTTTAACGCGAATGCCCTCAAGCAGTTTCAAAAAAGATTGGGCAATTTTTTTTGTATGGGTTTGGCGCACACGCTTACAGCAACCTCGCGGCGGCTTCGGCCAGAGCGCTGCGCTCGCCTTTCACCAGCGGCACATGGGCTGCAAAAGGCTGGCCGCGCATGCGCTGGCGGGTGTACACGAGGCCGTTGCTGCGGCTGTCCACATACGGATTGTCGATCTGCGCCGGATCACCGACGAGGACGAGTTTGGAGCCGCGTGACATGCGGGTGACGATGGTTTTGGCCTCCAGTGGCGTGAGCTGCTGCGCTTCATCCAGCACAAAGAAGCGGTCCGGGATGCTGCGACCGCGGATGTAGCAGAGCGCCTCGATCTCGATGACTCCCTGCTGGATGAGTGGGTCGTAAGGCGCGGCGGGAGCGGTGATCTGCTGTGGCTCGGGCATGAAGCGGTTCTTTTTCCGTGCCGGGCCCTGCTGCACACCTTCGATGGGGCGCATGAGGAGATCGAGCGCATCGTACACGGGTTGCAACCAGGGGCGCATCTTTTCCTGCAACGAACCGGGCAGGAAACCGACCGTCTGGCCCATCGCCACGATGGGGCGGCTGACGGTGAGGCCGTGGTAGGTGCGGCCAAAGACTTGTTGAAGACCGGCGGCGACGGCGAGCAAGGTTTTGCCGGTGCCAGCCTGGCCGTAGCAAGTGACGAGGCTGATTTCGGGATCGAGCAGGGCATCAAGCAGGCAGGCTTGACCGAGGTTCATGGGTTTGATGGCCCGTCCTTGGCCAACTTTGATCGACTCGGGGGTAAAATGCAGCCGCACAAACTCACCCTGCGCACTGAGCTTCGCGGGCATGGTGGCTTTTTCGCCAGCAGAAAGCAGTGCGTAATCATTCACGACCATCCCAGCGGTGCGGTTCTCTGGAACGGAGAGTCGGCCGCTGCTGGCAAAACGTTGCAGTTCATGCTGGCTGACCTCGACGCGGGCGATGTCAAAGTTCGCCACCTCGCGCGGCTCCACTTTGTCGTGCAGGTAATCCTCGCACTCGATGCCCACGGCACGCGCCTTGAGCTGCATGTTGAGGTCTTTGCTGACGAGGATGACTGGGGGCGAGACTTGTTCGCTCAGCCAAAGCGTGCAGGCGAGGATGCGGTGATCCGCTTTGTCTAAGTCGTGAAAAATACGCTCAAAACCCTGCACACTGGGGTGCTTGCGGGCCTCCACGGGATCATACACTGCTACGCGAATGCTGCCCCCGCCGTCGGTGGGCACGCCAGTGGTCACAGAGGCACCCTTGTTGGAGAAAATTTTCATCAGCGCCCGATGTACCTCGCGGGCGTTCGCACCGCGCTCGGTCATCTCGTTTTTAAAGCGGTCCAGCTCACTGAGCACGTCCACCGGGATGCAGATGTGATGCTCGGCAAAGCGGTGGATGCAGGCCGGATCGTGCAGCAGCACGTTGGTGTCGAGCACAAAGGTCTTGGTGCTGGTCGGAGTGACTTGGCGGCGACGACGGGAGGGAGAAGGAGAGGACGAATTCACAGAAGAGGGACCAGGATCAGAAGGACGGGTGGAAATGGGCGAAGGGGTTAGGGATGCAGGATGGTCGTCGCGGTCCATGGTGGTTCTGTGTGTATGGTTGGTCCTGGCGTCTGATCAGGAGGGACGGTTTTTCTTTGGCGCAAGGGGAGTGCCAAGCCTGCCGATCCCTGAATGTGATTTTTTGGATGAATCACGGTAGTGAGTCGAGAGTGTCAGAGCGTCCAAGGGCTGGCAAGAACTTATTCACATGGTTGAGGTTTATTCACAATGACAAGACATGCAGCCGCCCATCACGAGGCCGATCACAGAGGCCGTCCTCCCATGTGAGCCTCTCGAAACACGGCACACCGATTTCTCGGGCAGCATCTCATCCAAGCACCTTGGCCTGCATCTAGCTTTTGCGAATGGAGGCATTCACGAGAAGTTTTTCTGTCGTTGAGAGGCGCATCGAAGCCGTTGTTCTCTCTATTCTGATCTTTTTCTTACAAATATTCCAAAGATTACCATTAATAATAGAATATCTTCATTGTGATCCCGGAACATTCGCCGCATCAATATGAACATCACTTTTCAAGGTCCGATGAAATTTCTCCTCTCTGCCCTCTTGCTTGTCCTCTGCGGACAGCTTTTCGCGGCTGATTTAAATGATGGGGTGGTTTCAATCTCCGTTGGTAATGTCACCCTCATTCCAGCCGGTGGCGGCGTGGAGAAACCTCTCAAAGTGGGAGATGCGGTGCCGGTGGGATCGGTGGTGAAAACGGGGCCGGCTTCCCGCACAGTGATCAAAACGACGAAACAGTCAGCGGTGCGAATCGCGGAAAACTCGCAGGCTGTCTTCACGAGCTTGGTGGATTCGGATGCCGCGCCCAAAGTCCTGATCGATCTCAAAGCGGGCAGTCTCGGGGCATTGATCCAGCCGCAGGCTCAAGCCGTGATGGATTTCAAAATCAAAACGCCCACCGGCATCGCGGCAGCTCGTGGCACGATGTATGCGGTTTCAGTCGAAGACGGCAAAGGCTTCGTCAAAGTCGAGCACGGCAAGGTGGATGTGACCCCCCTGAACGTGCAAAAGCAGCAGCCACAGACAGGCAAGGTGACGGTGGTGGTGGGCAGTGTGACTGAGAAGCCGTTCGGTGAGCCAGAGCGTCCGCTGAAGGAAGGCGGCATTGTCAGCTTGGGCAGCACGATCAAGACCGGCCCGGATTCAAAAGCGACGGTGACGATGACCACAACCTCCGCCGTGCAGATTGGTCCCAATTCTGAAGTCGTTGTCTCGGAAATCGTGGAGTCCAAGGAAGCACCGCGAGTGCTGCTGGATCTGAAGAACGGCACCATCGGAGCCTTGGTGAACCCAGGTGAGAAGGGCAAGATGGACTTCAAGATCAAGACGCCCAGTGGAGTGGCCGTGGCGAACGGGGCTTTCTATTCGGTCGCGGTCGAAAATGGCAAAGGCTATGTGCAGACAAAGGAGGGCGAGGTAGTCGTCACGCCGCTCGCCACCGCCAGCACTGAAGGTTCTGCCGACAAGCCCAAGCAGTAACTCTTATGCTGATTGGGCGTCCATGGTTGCGGAGAGTCCGCGCCTGCCTTTGGGGCGGCGTTTGGATGGGTGTGTTCGGCATGGGGATTGAATGCCCGGCCAATCCCACTGGCGGTGTCGTCACGCTGGGGGACGCGCAGATTCAAAACGTGGTGCCTGGACTGACGACGATTGTGCAAAGCACGGACCGTGCGGTCATCGACTGGCAATCGTTCTCGATTGCGGCGGGCGAGCAGACGAACTTCATCGTTCCAAACTCCACTTCGGCCACGCTGAACCGGGTGCTGGGCTGCGATCCGTCGCTCTTGAATGGATCGCTGACTTCCAACGGTCATGTGTTTCTGATCAACTCCAACGGCATCATTTTTGGCAAAGGATCGACGGTGGATGTGGCCGGACTGACGGCCTCCACGCTGGATCTCGACAACAGTGCGTTCATGGCCGGTGGTGAGATGGTTTTCAGAGGCTCCTCGGAGGCGGCGGTGAGAAACGCGGGCATGATTCGTGCCTCGTCAGGAGATGCGTTTCTGATCGGCTATCAAGTGTCGAACTCCGGCACGATCAGTGCGCCCAACGGCACAGTCGGGCTTGCGGCGGGTTCGGAGGTGCTGATCATGCCGGTGGGTGACGAGCGCGTGGTGGTGCGCAACGCGGTGGGCTCCCGCAAAAAGACCGGCGTGAGCAACAGCGGTGTGATCGAGGCCAATGTGGCGGAGTTGAAGGCCCACAATGGCAATGTGTATGCGCTGGCCATTCGCAACACGGGGCGTATCGCCGCCACGGCTGTCACCCGGCAGGGCGGTCGCATCCTGCTCAGCGCGAACGGTGGCAGTATCGACAACAGCGGCCAGTTGGTGGCTCGTGGTCTCTCAGGCAATGGCGGACGCATCAAAGTCAGCGCTGGAAACGGCGGCAAGGCCACGATCAACGGACGTGTGGATGCGGACGGGCATGACGGCGCTGGCGGCAAGGTCATCATCACGGGAGAAGAAGTCACGATTCGTCGTGCCGTGCTCGTGAGCGCCGATGGAAAAACTGAGGGCGGGCAGATTAACATCGGCACCGATCCTGAAGTGGGTAATGCTGGGGTGACTGCGGCAAGAACGGAGATCGCAGGCGATCTCAGTGTTGGCAGCCTTGAAGGCAAAGGCGGGGAGATTCGGCTGGCGGGCCATTCACTGGCCCTTGAAGGCGAATCGGTCATCCGTGCTGACGGTGCCACGGGCGGAGGCAGGATTTTCGTCGGCGGTGGCCTCGTTGGAGATGCCAGTTTCATGAGTTCGAGTTGCGTCACGATTGATTGTGGCGTGCTGCTCACGGCGAACGCGCTTGAAAATGGAAATGGCGGTCAGGTGTTGATGTTTGCCGACAAGGATCTCACGTTCCAAGGCCGGGCACAGGGGCTTGGCGGTGCGAGTTCCGGCGATGGCGGCCTCGTGGTGCTCACCGCCAAAGAATCGCTCAGGATTGATCAACTGACAGGTCGTGTGGAGCTGAGCGCGGCGAACGGACGTGCCGGCGGCCTGCGGCTCAAGTCCAGCGAGTTCGAGATCCTCAATCCAAGCTGCTGGGTGTCGAGTCCGCTGCCTGCGAACACGCTGAACGCGGCAGATCTCTCCACTTTCCTCAACACCGCCAACCTCACGCTCGAAACAGAGCGCGGAAGCTCCGGCGGCAGTGGCAACATCTATCTCAAAGGCACCGTGGCCTGGAACTCAGCCCAAGGACTCACACTCAGCGCGGATTGTGATTTTCTCATGATTAACGACGCCATTGGGCGCGGCGTCATTGATGCGCAGGGCGGTGGTGCGGTGACGATCAACGTGACTCGTGCTGTTTTGCTCGAAACCGGCACAGAAATACGCACGACGACCGGTGACGTTCAGGTCAGGGCGAATCAACGGGAAATCTCTATTCCGGGGCATTCCCAGCCCATCACGGTGAATGGCAGCATCGTGACGGTAGGCGGAGACATCACCCTGGTGGGACGTGTGAGCGCGGAGAGCGGTGTTGGCACGCCAGCGATCCTGCTGGATGGTGACGGCACGCTTCGCACCGATGGCGGCGGAGTCATCACCTTGAAGACCACGGGCGGCGTGGTGGTGAGCCATGGCTCGTTGATTGCAGCGGGTTTGATCCTGGAAGGGAATGGTGATTTCACGCTCTCCGGTGTTTCCAACGCCATAGGCACTGTGGCGACCGCTGGCACCGTCGGCTCAATCTTGCTGGAGAACAGCACGGGACTGACGATTGGCAGCCTAGGCGCAGCGAGCGGACTCAGCGCGGTGGGAGACATCTCGGTCTCCACCACGAGCGCGGACGGCTTGCTGGTGCGTCAAAGCATCTTCTCGCAGGGCGGCGAGATCTCGCTCAACGCGCCTAGCATTCAGGTGGACGGTGCCACGGTGGCAAGCACCGGTGGGGCACCTGTGACGCTCACCGCCCGTCAGTTGGTGCTGTTGAATCAACCGATCATCAACGGCGTGCTGCGAGGCTTTGGCAGCGCGGCGGCGCTCACGCTGGATGATTCCGACCTCACGACCGGGCAAAGTTATGTCATTGGAGCAGAGAGCATCACCGCAGGCTCGCGCACTTATGTCTTCCAAAACGTCTCAGCCATCCGGCTTGAGCTTGGGCCTGGAAATGACCTGAGCGACACGAATTTCTTCACCTTCGACCAGTTTCTCAACGCGGGCGCCGGCACCAATCAGCTTCTGGTGGGTGGCAATCCTGTGACGAGTTCTCCGCTGACGCGCCCAGGCTTTGGCACGATCACCTTCAGCGGATTTGTGCTGGCTCCGCCTCCTCCACCGCCGCCCACGGTGGTGGCGGCGAACATTCCGACAGCGGTGCCGCCGTTTGGCGCGTTTTTGCTGCAAAATGCCGTTCCGGTCGGTAATGCAGGATCAAACGCGGCCACGCAGACCAACAATTTCACCTCTTCTGCCGCTGCTTCGGCCTCGCTGGCTGCTGGCGGCGGGGCAGGGGCGGCCAATCTGGCGGCCACTGCCGCAGCCGCAGGAGTGCAGGGCGGCGGCCTGCTCGCCACTCTGACCGGCTCCATCGGCCAGAGCCTCGGCCTGGTTTCCACTGGCGGCGGAGCACCGCCAAGCCAGGGGCTGCAATCACAAATGAACGCCACCACCTCGGCCGCTGCGCAGAGCGAGTTGAGCTTGGCCCTCGGCGGGGACGGCACGATGGGCGTGCGCTCCAGCACCGGCTTGGTGGCGGTGAATCCGGGTGCTGGCCCTCCGAGTGCGAACGCGCTCGGTCAACTGGCCGCCGGCACCAGTCTGCTGGCGCAGAGCGAGCTGGCGCTCGGGGCCATAGGCTTTGGGGAAGTGTCCTTGATCAGCCAGTTTGGAGCGCAGTCGATCAACCTGGGAGGTCCGCCGCCTGCAGCAGCGCTCCAGCGCAGCATGTCCCAAACGGCCAGCCCCGAATCGTACGCCACGCTGTCCATGGCGCTCGGCGGGGATGGCACGGCGCGGATTGACAGCAGTGTGGGCAACGTCGCCATGGATTTGCAGGAAAGGCCGGTGCCTGCAACTACCCAGGCCAGATTGCAGGCCGTCATCACGCCAGGCGCTTTCGGGGAGCTTTCGCTCGCCTTGGGGGGCACGGGGGTGTTTGTCGTGAACGATTCCCATGGGCTGGCGGTCATGGATGCCTCGGGCGCTCCCGCCGGGCCGCTGGTGACGCCAAACGTGCTCGCCATGCTCGCGGCTGCTGCAAACAGCCAAATGGCGCTGCTGCTCGGCGGTGAAGGCACCGCGATGGTGTTGGCCGGAGAAGGCATTCAAAACATTGCCTTCGAGGCGGCTTTGCCGAGCGCTGGAGTCATCAGCCAGCTCAATGCCGCGACCAGTCCTCAAAGCGTGGAGGAGCTCGACAGTGCGACACGCTGACCTTTCCTTATGAAACCGCATTTCATCCTCCAGCTAGTCGGGATTGCCCTGCTCATGCATGTCGGGTCTCCGTGTCTCCGCGCCCAGGCCTATGGCGGAATGAACGGGGCGGGAGCGCTCGTGGACCGGGCCGCGCGTCCCCCGGAAGTGTGGAAAGAGTCCGCTGCCGATGTGGTCGAACCCACACCGGCCTCGAAACCGCAGGCCCAGCCCTCCAAGGAGGGCGACGACAAGCCTTTGGGGGTGAAACTCACCTGCCTACAGTTGATCGCCAAGCCTGCGAAACGTCTGCCCAAGGACATGCGAAATGTCATGGTGGTTGATCCAACGCTGCATCTGCCCGCCGGACTCGCGGAACGCCTGCAAAGCGAGTTCATGGGCCAGCCGCTCAGCCTGGCGCTGCTCAATAGTTTGGTGAAGAGCATCAACACAGCCTATCAGGCCACCGATTTCCCACTCGTGGACGCCTATCTGCCCGAGCAGGACATCACCCAGGGGCATGTGCAGGTGCGGGTGGTCGAGGCAGTGCTGGGTGATGTGCGCGTGGAGGGCGCGAAGCATTCCAACCCTGAGTACATGCGCCGGCAGGTGCGTTTGCCGCCTGGTGCGCGCATTGACACCTCCAAGGTCGGGAGAGACATCGCCTGGCTCAATGAAAACCCGGTCCGCAAGGTGAACGTCGTGTATGAGAAAAGCTCCAGGGAAGGGGCTAGCGACATCATTTTGAAGACCACCGAGGTCAATCCTTTCCAGGCCTATGCCGGGTATGCCAACTCAGGACTCGAAGCCACGGGATTGAACGAGATCTCGGCGGGCTTCAACTGGTACCAAGTGCTCGGCTCGGAGCAGACGCTCTCTTATCAGTTCTCCGGCAACCAGGAGCTGGACGCGCTCAAGGCACACGCCCTGGTCTGGGGTGTGCCGCTGCCCTGGAGGCACAGGCTTCAGTTCATCGGTGTGACGGCTGAAAACGCGGTGCAGGCAGGGGTTCCCGGCAGCACGCTGGGCATCAACGGCCGCAGCCGCCAACTTACGGCCGCCTACTCCATCCCCCTGCACAGTGCCTGGAGCAAAATCCGCCCCCGGCTGACCTTTGCCGCCGACTACAAAAACACGACCTCGGACATCCTCTTCGGCGGCCAGACGTTGGCCAACAGCGACGCGCAGGTCATGCAGTTTCGCGGTGGATTCGACATCATCGCCGCCGACAAGCTCGGCTACACACGCCTCGCCATGTCTGCCGTTTACAGTCCGGGAAACCTGTTCTCCCGAAACACCTACGCGGCCTTTGATCAGCTCCGGGCGGCCTCCCAGGTCGAGTATTGGTATGCCGTGGCCGATCTGGAGCGGCTGCTGCGGCTGCCCAAAGGGTTTTCCATTGCCATGCATGTGTCCGGCCAGTATTCCAGAGACCGACTGCTGCCCACCGAGCAGACACTCGCAGGCGGCTACCGCACCGTGCGCGGCTACGCGGAAAACGCAGCGCGTGGTGACTCCGGCATCCGGGGCAGCTTGGAATTCAACCTGCCTGCCTTGCATTTCTCCAAATGGGGCGGTGACGAGGAAGATAGCCTGAACACCTTTGCCTTTTACGACGGTGCCTACCTCACCAGCGTAGGGGATTTTGCCTCCGAGCCGGATCAGAACCTCCACAGCGCCGGTCTGGGGCTGCGCTACAATGTGGGCGATCACTTTGACCTCCGTCTGGCTTATGGCTGGACTCTGAGCCACTCAGGACTCGCGAACGTGCCGGACGGTCGTCTGCATTTTGGCATGAACATGCGCTATTGAACCGCTGCCGATTTTTTTTCGCATCCTCATTTCCACTCCATGCAAAAGAAGAAGCTCGGCAGCTTAAAATTCGCGCTCAAGCTGCTGCCTGCGGTGCTGTTGCTCGTGCTCGGACTCAGTCACACCCGGCTGGGCCAGGAACTCGAAAATCTCACGCTGGACTGGCGCTTCCAAGCGCGTGCGAAGTCAGACCCGCCGGCGCATCCAAAGGTGCTGGTCGTTGGCATAGGTGAGGATGCGCTGGCCCGCTTTGGCCGCTGGCCCTGGCCGCGCTCCGTGCATTCCGCGCTCATCTCGCTGCTCCTGGACCGTCCGCCGGCCACCGTGGCCTTCGATCTGCTCTTCACCGAGCCAAGCGAAGATCCCGCCATCGACCAGCAGTTCGCTGACGCGCTGGTACTCTTGCCTTCCGCCATCACCGCCGCCGCCGCTGAGACGCTCGATCATGTCCCGCGCCACACCTCCGAATACGCGGCAAGCACCAAGGCCATCACCCGCATTAAGGGCGATCCAGCGAAGCTCATCGGCAACGACACCGGGCTGCTGCCCGTGCAGATCATCGCCGACAACTCGTACGCGGGTTTTGTGAACTCCCCTCCCGAATCGGACGGCGTGCGTCGTCGTCTGCCATTGATCGTTCGTTGCGGGCGCAGTGTTTTCCCAAGTCTCGCACTGCAAGCCCTGCTGCTAAGCGAAAAACTCGACACGGACGCCGTGGAAGTCGTCCTCGGCAGTCATGTTCGCGTCACTGGAAAAAAACAGACCTGGGATATCCCCGTCGATGAGCACGGGCAGATGACCATCAACTACCGCCGCCCGGACAGCTTTCCCTTCTTTTCCTATGCCGGACTGGCGGCCCAGTTGCAGGCGCACCAGGGCAGGGAGTGGCCTGCGACATTCCCAGCGGTGCAAGATCAGATACTTCTCATCGGTCAGTCCGCCGCTGGCCTCTCCGATCTCGGTCCCACGCCTCATGGTCCGCAGACACCGCTGGTCATGATCCATGCCAATGCGCTGAGCAACATCCTCAGCGGGGATTACATCCGCCATCCCGTGCTGTGGCACATCATTGGTGGGTGGGTGCTCCTTGGTCTGCTCACCAGCCTCTTGCTGCGTCATGGCTCCATCACCGTTTCTGTCCTGGTGCCCCTTGTTCTCATCGGTTCCTACGTTTTCGCCGCTTTTTATGTCTTCCAGCAGGAAAGCCTGCATCTCCCGCTCGTCTGGCCCGTGCTGGGCTTCATTCTCGTCGAAGGCGGTTCTATCCTGCACCGTTTGGTCATCGAACTGCGCGCCAAGAGTCGCATCACAGGCATATTTGGCACCTATGTGTCACCTGATGTCGTCAAGCAGATGATCGCCTCTGGCGAAGAGCCAAAACTCGGCGGTGAGCAGTCCGAGATCACCGCTTTTTTCAGCGACATCGCCGGATTCTCCTCCTTCTCCGAAAAACTCCCCGCCGAGCGGCTCGTCCACTTGATGAACGACTACCTCACCGAGATGACCGACATCCTTCACGACAACGGCGGCACGCTCGACAAGTTCATCGGCGACGCCATCGTGGGCATGTTCGGTGCGCCCTTGTTCTTCAAAGGCCATGCTTACCACGCCTGCCGTGCGGCCTTGCTTATTCAGAAACGCCAGCTCGAACTGCGCGAGAAATGGCGCAAAGAAGGCGACTGGCCGGACATCGTCTTCGAAATGCAGACCCGTATCGGCCTGAACTCCGGCCAAGCCATCATCGGCAACATGGGCTCCCGCCGCCGCTTTAACTACACCATGATGGGAGACACCGTGAACCTCGCCGCCCGCAGCGAGAGCGGCGCGAAGAGCCACGGCGTTTATACCATGATCACCAGCGAGACGAAGACGCTCTCGCAGAGCTTCAAGGACGACATCACCTTCCGCTTCCTCGACCGCATCGTAGTCAAAGGCCGCAGCCAGCCCGTGGAAATGTACGAGCTTGTCGGTTTCGATAACGAGATGACCCCCGAGATCCAGGAGTGCCTCTCCCTTCACAAGCGTGGCATGGAGCGCTACCTAGCCCAGGATTGGGATGGCGCTGCTGCCCTCTTTCAACGTTCCGCCATGCGAGAAATCCATCAGGGCTCGAATCCCTCCCTCGTCATGCTCCAACGCTGCGCCGCTCTCAAAAACGACCCGCCGCCTGCGGACTGGGATGGCGTGTATGTGATGAAGACGAAGTGACCCGCCGCACGCCCGGCACTTGCAAAACCCGCCCGGCTGTGGTTTCTACGGCGCTCATGTCTGCAAACCTCCTTATTTATCTCGATGGCAAGATCGTCCCGGAATCCGAGGCGAAAATCTCCGTGTTTGATCACGGCCTGCTGTATGGCGACGGAGTGTTTGAAGGCATCCGCATCTACAACGGCCGGGTGTTCCGCCTGACCGAGCATTTGAAGCGTTTGTATGATTGCGCTCGCGCGATCTGTCTGACCATCCCGATCAGCTTCGAGGAGATGGAGAAGGCCACCCTGGAAACAGTCGCAGCGAACAAGCTGCGTGACGGATACATCCGCCTCGTCATCACGCGTGGCGTCGGCTCCCTCGGTTTGAATCCTTACCAATGCCCCAAGGCCAGCGTCATCATCATCGCCAGCACCATCGCCCTGTATCCGCAGGAGCGTTATGAAAAGGGGCTGAACCTCATCACCTGCGGCACCCGCCGTCCGAACTCCGCCGCGCTCAGCCCTCAGGTGAAGAGCCTGAACTACCTGAACAACATCATGGCGAAGATCGAGTGTCTTCAGGCTGGCTGCGACGAGGGCATCATGCTCAACGACCAGGGGCTCGTGGCGGAATGCACAGGAGATAATCTGTTCATCGTGAAAAACGGCAAGGTCAGCACTCCGCCGATCTCCTCCGGCGCTCTTGACGGCATCACCCGTCGCGCGGTGATCGAAATCCTGGCTGACATGGGCATTCCCTGCGCCGAGGTCCCGATGACTCGGTTTGACATTTACACGGCGGACGAATGCTTCCTCACGGGCACCGCCGCCGAGGTCATCGCGGCTGTGCAGTATGACCGTCGTCCGATTGGCGATGGTACACCCGGCAAGCTCACCAACGATTTGATCGTGCGCTTCAAGGCGCTGGCCAACTGCACTGGTACGCCTGTGACCTACGCCTGATCCGGTCATTTTTGACCCAATTGTTACTGGAAAACTGGCTCGAACTTTGCAGCCTCACGCCGCATGATCCTTTCGCGACTTCTTGCCATCCTGCTAACTTCGTTTGCGGTCATGGGCATCAGCAGTTGTTCCACCACTCCCGGCTCAGTTTCGACCCAGCCGACGGACAATCGTTCCTGGTGGGCGGGAGACGGCGTGGTGGGGAAGCCGAGGATCGTCATCAATCTGACCGAGCAGCGCCTACGTTACTTCAAAGGGGACAAGCTCGTTGGCGTTTCGCCGATCTCCTCAGGGCGTGAGGGCAACGCCACGCTCAATGGCAAATTCCGCATCCTCGACAAAGACATCGACCATCGCTCCTCTCTCTACGGCTGCTACGCGGACGAGTCAGGAAACATGGTGGTGGAGGACGTCGATTCCCGTCGTGATCCGCGACCACCCGGCGCGAAGTTTGTCGGGGCGCGGATGCGCTACTTCATGCGCATCGTCGGTGGCATCGGCATGCATGAAGGCTATTTACCCGGCTATCCGGCCTCCCATGGCTGCATCCGCCTGCCCACGAAAATGGCGGCGATTTTCTTTGAGCACACCCCGCAAGGCACGCCGGTGGAGGTCATTGGGGCTGGTTCGTTGGCAGTGACCGAGGAGGCTATTCCGCTCGGCGAGCAGCCAATCGCTGCCGCTCCGCCGCCTGAGACACGCGCGCCAATCGAGCCACGACGGCTGGAAATCCCTGACAGGAGCGTCGTCAATGTGGCCATGAAACCTGCGGAACCGGACAGTTCATCCAGAGTGACCATACGCCGCGCCATCCTGTCAGAGGGGCTGCCGCCCGTCCCCAAGCGGCGACTCTGGCAGAAACGCCCGCCGCCCGGCACCACGCTATATTTGGAATAAGCGGAGCTTAGCGTTCCAGCAGCCCCTTTTTGCGCACCACCGGTCTTTTGGGCTGAAGGAAACCATATGGATTGTCCGGCCAGAAAGCGCCATCTTCGATCCATTCAAAGAACGTGCTGATCTGGCCTTCCGTCAGCAGTGGACCTCCAGCCACCGGCGGATGCGTGCCACCAGACACCACAGAAGTCAGCAAAACACTCGCCCACGGGTCACCCGGGATGACATAGGGGCGGTCACGTTTGCGCGGCGCATGCAGGCCGCTGCGCTGAACCAGTGAAAGACCAGCGGGAGGCTGCTTTCCGCGATGACAGGCCAAGCAGCGAGTCTCCAGCACCGGTTTCACATACATCATGAAGTAATCATGCTCCGCTAGGGCCACGACAGGTCTCTCCGGCCCGGTCTGACGTGCGCAAGCCGTCAGCAGCAGCGCGGCCAAACCCCAAATGATGGCGATCCTTTTCATGTGCGCGATACTGGCCCGTTGACCCGGCTTTGTGACAAGAAATGATCACAAACCTCCCGGAGTGAGAAGTCAGAGGTGAAAGGTGAGAAGTGTCATCTGCGGCAGCACCACTTCTGACATTTAACGTCTTACTCGTGCCTTTAGGAGTTTTTTAACAGGCTGCCCAAGCCTCACTTCATCACCCGCGCCCTAGGTACGCTCATCAGATTGGTCGAGGGCGCTGGCCGCAAAACCTCTGTGGAGGGCGCTGCCTGCGTCGGCATCTCTGCCCGCCGCACTTCGACAATCGGCAGGTTCCGTGTGGCCAGTGGCAGCTCGGCCCGGCGCAGTTCCTCGCCTGGCAGTGGCTGTGCTCTGGCCGGGGTCGGCAGCTCCGCCCGTCTCACCTCTTCGCCTTGCGCGGCGACCACCGCCGGAGCCGAGTAATGCTTCACGGCCGCGCTGATCGCTGTCGAGCGCTCGGGAGCCAAGTCCATCGCCGTTTTGTAGATCTGGCGCACCAGTGCCGGGTCGGCATTGACCGCGTCCATGGCTGCTGTCACCAGCTCTCCGGCGCAGGCGTCATTGATGATCAGCGCCTCCTCCAGCCGCATCACCATCTGCGCGGGATTGTCCCTGATCGCCATGAACAGCTCCGAGCAAAGCGTCTCGCAGGCAAGTGGTGAAGACTTCGCCTTCACCCGCTGCGCAGAGGCAGTCGAGATGAATGCTGCCAGCAGCAGGCAGATGACGTGAGGGAGGCGCATGCTAAGAAATGACGTGGTGGACGGGCCTTCCTTCAAATGGTCTTTGCGGGTTTCAGTCTTTTTGCGGTGCCGGGTTCAAAACCTGCGGCGCAGCGCCATTCTGGGTGCGAATGAAGGTTTCCGGCGCGATCCGGTTCAGGGCGGTGTCAGCATATCCCTGACCAGGATTCACATAAGGTCCGGCGCGCACCTCAAAGTGCAGATGCGCCAGATACGCTCCCTCCGCCGTGCCCACGGTGCCGATGGGATCGCCACGCTGCACGATCTGCCCCGTGCGCACCTGCATCTGCTCCAGATGCGCGTACATCGTCTGCACCACGGGTCCGTGCTCGGCACCTTCCGGCAGACGATGCGCGATGAGGATCATCTTTCCCCAGCCAGGCCCCGGATTGCCCGCGTAAACCACCCGGCCCGCGCCAGCCGCATAAACCGGATCGCCCAGGTCCGAGTTCTCCCCGCCGATGCCGTTCAAATCATCCCCCAGATGCCGCTCGATGCGAAACCCCCGCGCATTGTAGGTAAACGCGCCGTGCTCCGAGCCCAGCGGCATGTCAAACCGTGTGGCCAGAGGCAAGGTGGCCGTCTCTCGCGGCGTCAGCCGCACAAATGCCGGGTCGAGAGGCTTCGGCTTCACCGCCGAGTCCGGCAAATCTTCCAGCCGTGGCCCCAGTTTCTGCCAGATCACGCCGACGATCGCCGCCGCGAGGGCGAGGGTCAGTGTCAGGCGCATGATCCGCAGGGTTTTCCTCATGCGCCGACGTTTCGTCAGATGCCGCCACGTTGCAAAGAGAACGTGCCGCTCTTAGATAACACGTCATCCTTGTGAACACGCTTCCTCCTTCCTCGTTCGGCTCTCCCCAAGTCTCAGTCTTCAGCGGCGCTGCCAGCTATGACGACGCTGACGCACTCCGCCAGCAAATCGAGGCCGCCATCACCGCGCTGGAGCTGCCGGGTGATTTCATCCAGCCGGGCGACCGCGTCGTTCTCAAGCCGAACTGGGTCAAAGAACACAACGCCAGCAAGCCCGAGGATGAAAACGGCTGGCTCACCATCATCACGCATCCCGCCGTTGTGCGCGAAGTCGCCCGCTGGGCCGCGAAAAAGCTCCAAGGGCGCGGTTCCGTCACACTCTGCGACGCGCCGCAGAGTGATTCATCCTTCGCCACCATCCGCCGCCTGCATCGTCTTGATGACCTCATCACCGATCTCACACGCGAATTCCCTGGCATCGCCTTCCTGCTCTTCGACATGCGCTGCGAGGAGTGGACCATCGACGACGGCGTCACCATCGCCAAACGCGAGCTGCCCAGCGATCCCTCCGGCTCGGTGGACATCCACCTTGATGCCGACAGCGAATTCCTCGGCCATCCTGGCCTCGGCAGGCTCTACGGGGCCAGTTACGACTTCGCCACCACGAACCGCCAGCACACCGACCCGGATCACGAATACCGCATCTGCCGCACCCCGATGAACGCGGACGTGCTCATCAACATCCCCAAGCTCAAGACGCACAAAAAAGTCGGCCTCACCGTCGCGCTTAAAAATCTCGTCGGCACCACGCCGCGCACGAACTGGCTGCCACGCCACACCGAAGGCACGCCCGCTGAAGGCGGCGACCAATTCGCCGAATCCTCCGCCAAACGCGCCCTCGAAGGCACGCTCATGCGCAGCGCCAAAAAAATCCTCTTTGGCCGCTTCTTTCTCTCCAAACTCTTCGTCCCGCTCAAAAAACTCGGACGCGTCATCTTTGGCGACACCAAGGAAGTCGTCCGCTCCGGCAACTGGCACGGCAACAACACCGCCTGGCGCATGATCCTTGATCTGCACAAATGCTTCTTCTACTTCGACGGCACCGGCAGACGTCGCGAGAAACCGCTGCGCTACCTCACCATCGTCGATGGCATCATCGGTGGCGATGGCGACGGCCCCATGTCCTGCGATCCCGTCGAAAGCGGTGTCATCCTCGCCGGAACGCATCCCGTCGCCGTCGATTGCGTCAGCGCCCAGCTCATGGGCTTCAATTGGAAAAAAACCCGCCTCCTCAACGACGCCTTCGCCATCCAGCGCCTGCCCATCACCGGCTTCGCGTCCTCAGACATCACCGTCGCCTCGAACAAGCCCGAATGGACCGGTCCCTTCGAGCAAATGAAGCACTGCTTCAAATTCCGCTGCCACTTCGGCTGGTCCGGTCACCTGGAAAGCGACGAGCGGCTGGCGAAGATGTCATCTGCAAGCCGCTGAGCCGCCAACGGGTATTGGCGCATTCGCCAGAATGCGAGCGCTGCGCCTGCAAATCCGTCAATGGTCAAGAACCAGCCCGGATTGTCGGGCGTCTCAAGCCACGCTCCCTGCTGGAGCCTCCACGAATCATCGCAGCGATTCTGAGGCCACGCCGATGAGGTCGCTGAAATCCACGGTGGTCGGCCAAGTGGCTGGTTTGCTGGAGTTCCTTCGCGGTGATGCTCGCCGGTTGCCCGAACAACCACGTATCAAAGGAAAAAGGCAGCCCCTGAATTGAGAAGTAAGAACGCAGCGGGAGTCAAGGGTGACAGCCGAATCGACTCGGTCGAGGATCGGTCCTGCCCCCTTCCTGCTGTCAACCAGTTGCAGCCTGACACCGTTGTTCCTCGTGCAACAGGCCCTGAGCACGAACTGAGACTGCCCTGCCGCGACAGCGGCATCATTGATGCGAAGCCAAACCGCAGAGCCGACGTAGGAGGCAACGATCTGGATCAAGTTGCACCACGGAGAAGCGGTGAAGCCTACCCGTTAGTCTGATTGGAACCGCCCGGTGCGGAGCCGCATGCCGGGTGGTGTGGGAGGGGTGACAGGCGCAATCCTGTCACCTCCACCCGATTCTGCCTTGGTGTTGACGTGTGGCTGCTCATTTCTGGAGCTGCTCAATAGCAAACACTAGAATGTGGTGAAGTCGAAGCGATGCCCATCGCTGCAAGGGCAGCAGCAATGGCAAGGCTCGTTGATCTCCAAAATAACCGAGTGAACTCACGGCCGAGATACGAACCTGCTCATCGGAATCAGTGAGGCACCGACTCAGTGCATCGAAGACTTGAGCATCTCCCTTGAATGAGGAGAGAGAACCGCAAGCCGACTGGCGAACTTCTGGAGACTTGTCGGACGAGAGGCGAATCAACACGTCTGAGGTGATGTGATGATGGACAAAGCCCAAGAGCCAAGCAGCATCGCTACGGTCGTCATCGTTCTCCGACGCCGCCAACTCCAGCAAACGAGTTCGGGCATCAAGGGGAGCCGACTCAATCAGCTCAAAAATGTAAGCCTGAAGGCTGTCGTTGTCGTGCCCCTCACGGCGTCCGAGATGCATGGCATGAAGCAATCGAGGGAAACACGCCATACCCTCTAGACGAATAACGGCGGGTGCCGTGGCCTCACGAAGGAAGAAATCATCTGGCCGAGCAAGCCACTCGTGAAGGGTGGGCAACCAATCCTCCATAGCTTCAGTCTCCAGAATCGAGATGGCTTCAACCGCACGATCGACGTTATCAACGTCCTGAAGTCGCTCATAAATGTAGTCGAGGCGCGTCATGGGTTAGGCGAACGTTTGAGCGCTCCTACGGGAGCGATTGAGTGTTGTTTGATGTGAAATTGAAAAGCTTATGGACCGTTAGGAGCCGCGGCTTGTTCGGCTTCATTGGTCAGTCACGGGACAGGAGGGAGGCGCAGAGAAGGCGCAAGAATCACGTCGGAGGGTCTGATGAAAATATCTCTCTTTCGTCCTTCTGACGTGCCGAGGTCTCTCAACTCAATGAAAATCATCTTCTTCCCCGTCGGTGTCTCGCGCACTATTTTCACCCTCTTCAAGTTGGGTGGGCTGGGAGCGCCAAGTGCCATACGAAGAGCTTCTGATACGGTGAGCCGTTGATCAGGCTTCATCTGGATTTCAAACTTGTGGTTGTTGAGTCCAATGACCGTTGCTACGGAGGTGCTCGACGCGGCAACCTGCCGGGGACCGAGTGCAAGGAGCATCGCGCTGAAGAACAGAAAGTGAATAGTGCGAAGGGCGGACGTGGCATTCATAACGGGTTTGGAGGTGGACTCTGTTTCTTGGGCGAACATTGAAGATCATTCACAGATCGTGAGGTTTGTCAGCAGCTTTATAGCCGACGGATTGGTGGGAAAAGTACGAGCTGGAGCGGCCATGAGTGTCACCCTCCTATGTTGGAGTACGGCAGCAAAAATGAGGCTTTGCAACGGCATAGGAAGGTGAAACCCACGGGTGATTCTTCCAACACCTGAGCCAAGCCTCGCGGCTATTCTCCGGGCCATTACGTCTTGGGATCCGATGTTGTCTTCAGCAGATTGATCGGGGAAAACAAAAATCTGCGGGCCTGCCGATCCGAGTTTGCGAGACAGACGAAGTCATACCATCCTGACGATTTAATCGTAGTTTAGCCCGGATACGAAACGTTTGCTTGATCCTGCAGCCAGGGGCGACCAACCAATCTGAGAACGGCTTGGGCGT
>JBIKYB010000300.1:0-6145 GCA_044355475.1 Prosthecobacter sp. | reverse complement strand
GCTGGAAGCTGAGATGGCAGACATCGGCGACGGTTTTGATGAGCAGCGTCTTCGCGAGGCCCGGTGCGCCGGTGATGAGGCAATGGCCGCCGCTGAGGAGGGCGATGAGCATTTCATCAATGACATGCAACTGGCCGACGATGACCTTTCCGACCTCCGCGAAGAGCCGCTGACGTGCGGTGGCGAGCAATTCGACGATCTGGCGTTCGGTGAGAGGGGCGGAAGACGGCGGAAGGTCGGGAGGGGCACTCATGAGTGCCCTATCAAACAGCGGCGAGGGTGCCAAGTTTTCATCTCATGCGGAATGAGATCGGCAGGCTCGAACCATTTTCAGTTCTTCCATCGCTGGGGCTTCGGAAGCGCTCCAAGCATGGAAGAACTGAGAATGGCGGAACTGGGAATGGAAAATGGGACGGAATGCCCGCTTACCTCGCGTAGGCAGGCTCGGGCTCCCAGGTCTTCTCGCCGTGGCCGACGCCGATGAGTTCGGCATCTTCCTCTTCCTCGGTTTGTTCGAGAAGCGGGGCGAAGCGCTCGGATCGAAAGCCGAGTTCTTGCTTCACGCTGGAGTGCGGATCGTCGGGATTGTGGAGTTCCTTGAGCAGGAGGAGAAGATCAAACTGAGCGTCGGCCAGCTTGATCTCGGCGTCGTCGGTGACGGTGAACTTCGGATTCGAGCGTCCAGCACGCAGGGCGCGCACGGTGTAGATCTGATCCTTCTTGGGCAGGGACTTGTAGAGGTCGAAGACCCAGGGATCGAATTGATCGTCGATGCAGACAACTTGCTGGCCGGTTTTGAACATGCGGGCGATATAGCGTCCTCTTGCGCGATGGCAAGAGATTGACAGAGCACCGGGGTTTGATCGTATGCTGCGGTCACCATGAAATTGATCCATCTGACCGCCTGCCTGCTGTTTTCGCTGTCTTTGAGCCTTCGCGCGGAGGTGAAATCGATCCGCGAGAGCATGGAGGCGCTGGTGAAGGATGGATCACTCTCGGGATCAGTGACGCTGCTGTGGCACGATGGCAAAGTCGTGAGCGAAGAAGCCGTCGGCCTTCAAGATCTCGAAGCAAAGACGCCGATGGCGACGGACAGCCTGTTCTGGATCGCGTCGATGACCAAGCCGATCACCGCACTGGCGGTGATGATGCTGCAAGATGAAGGCAAGCTCAGCATCGACGATCCGGTGATGAAGCATCTGCCAGAGTTCAAAGGTCAGATGCTGATCAAGGAGAAGACGGCGGAGCAAACGCTGCTGGTGAAGCCAGCAAGGCCGATCACGATCAAGGACCTGCTCACGCACACGAGCGGACTGGTGGGCAATTCACCGCTGGATGGCGACGCGCTGGACGTGCTGAATTTGAAGGAGGCGGTGATCACGTATGCGCTGTCGCCGTTGCAGTTCGAGCCAGGATCGAAGTGGTCCTACTGTAATCCGGGAATCAACACGCTGGGACGCATCGTGGAAGTCGTCAGCGGCGAGGAATACGCCAAGTTTTTGGAGAAACGCCTCTTCAAGCCACTGGGCATGCGCGAAACGACGTTCTGGCCGAGCAAGAAACAGCTCGCACGTCTCGCCACGAGCTACAAACCAACGGCGGATGGCAAAGGACTGGAGCCGACGACGATCCGCTACCTCACGCCGCCATTCTCGAACAAAAAGCGCGCGCCACTGGCCGCAGGCGGGCTTTTCTCGACCGCGGA
This sequence comes from Prosthecobacter sp., assembly GCA_044355475.1. Lineage (GTDB taxonomy): Bacteria > Verrucomicrobiota > Verrucomicrobiia > Verrucomicrobiales > Verrucomicrobiaceae > Prosthecobacter. The sequence goes on along the minus strand of JBIKYB010000300.1, from coordinate 4,440 downwards.
TGATTTGCTGAAGCTCTATGTGATGGTGCTGAATGGCGGCGAAGTTGCTGGAAAGCGCTACATCTCGGAAAAATCGCTCCAGTTGATGACGGCGAATCAAACCGGCGAGCTGAAGGCCGGATTCACCGATGGCATGGGCATGGGGCTGGGTTTTCAAGTGGTGCGTGAGCCGGTGGGCGTCACGGCGATGCTGAGCCCAGGCACTTACGGCCACGGTGGTGCGCATGGCACGCAGGGGTGGATCGATCCGGTGAAGAAGACGATCCACATCATGCTCATCCAACGCGCCGGATTGAAGAACGGCGATGCCTCGCCGATGCGGCAGGCGTTTCAGGACGCGGCGGCTGCGGCTCTATCCAAGCCTGAGTAAGCTCAGACAAAGCGCCGCGCGATCTGCGTGTAAAACGCCAGCGCGGCCTCGACCTCGGCGCATTCGACGTATTCGACAGCGGCGTGGGCTTGATCAATACTGCCGGGACCGAACAGGATCGTTGGAATGCCCAGGCGAGAGAACTTGCTGGCATCACTGCCAAAGGGCACGCCGCTGACGCTGTCCTCGCGGCTCATCTCGCGTAAAACCTCGCGTGAGAGATGCACGAGCGAGGTGTCCGCGTCCGTCTGAAACGGCCAGTCTTGCAGCATCGGCTTTTCCATTTCGGCGATCACGTCGGGATGACGTTGGGCGAGTTCATCGAGCAGCGATTGATAATGCGCGAGCACCTGCTCCACCTCCTCACCCGGCAGCAAACGACGATCCACCTCGATCACGGCCTCGTCCGGCACGAAATTGACCTGCACCCCGCCTTTGATGACACCCACATTGCAGGTTCCAGGCCCCAGCAGCGGATGCTGCACCTGCCGCATGCGCTCATGATCCTCGTTCAGCATCAGCACGATGCGGGACATGGCGGTGATCGCGTTGATGCCGAGATGCGGCTTCGCGCTGTGCGCGGCCTTCCCCTTAGTGCGAATGCGCCAGCGCAGGCAGCCCTTGCTGGCGATCACGCATTTGAACTCCGTGGGTTCCGCGACCACGGCGGCGTCCGCTTTGAGGTCTTCGCAGAGCTTCACCACGCCCCGGAAGGAAAACTCCTCGTCCACCACGGCGGCCAGCCAAACCTCGCAGGGCGGCAGTTCGCCGCTGGCATGAATGTCCGCCAAGGCATGCATCATCGCGGCTAGGCCGGCCTTGTCATCGACGGAGCCGCGCCCGTGCAGCTTTCCATCTCGAATCACAGGGTCAAAGGGATCAATCGTCATGCCCTTGATCGAAACCGTATCCGTGTGCGCTTCAAAGACGATCCGGCGGGAGGAATCACGGCCAGGAATGCAAGCGATGACATTGTTGCGCCCTGGGAACACCTCCTGCTCCCACACCTTGATGCCTCTCGTCTCGAAAAAACGCCGCACATACGCCGCCGCTTCTTTTTCACCCGGTCCGCCCTCGTACGAGCTGTTGATGCTGTTGATGCGGACGAGATCAGAGAGGGTTTGGAGCACAGGAGACATGGGAGACATGGGAGAGGACGAATGTGGAATGACGACTCAACGTTGTTAAGTCAAGGGCTTCACAGGTTTTTGCATGCTCAGAACGAAAGACCTTGGACTCAGGACTTGCGAGGATTGGAACGCCTAGGGCGGGTCTCTGCGTTTCCCCAGCGCTCTGCGTTTCAAGACTTTTGACTCGCCAAGCCTCAACTTAACGACATTGACTCTGCATTCCGCATGGTTCCTTTCATTCATGTCCGCACCGCTTCCGATCTTCGAACTCCGCCAGACCTTCACCACCGCTCTTCTCGATCCAGCGCTACCGAATCTGCTGATCAAAGCGCCCACGGGCTCCGGCAAATCGACGCAGATTCCGCAGTTCGTGCTCGATTCAGGCATCCTGCCTGAGGGAAAACGCTGCGTGGTGCTCCAACCGCGCCGCATCGCCGCCCGCATGCTGGCTCAACGAGTCGCACGCGAGCGCAATGCTCGTCTCGGTGGGGAAGTCGGTTATCAGGTGCGCTTTGAAAACATCACCAGTCGCGAGACGCGGCTGACCTACGTGACCGAAGGCGTGATGCTGCGCATGCTGCTTGAAGACCCGACGATGGATCGCGTCGGCTGCATCGTGATCGACGAATTTCATGAGCGTCACCTGGATGGCGATCTCGTGTTGGCTTTTGCACGGCGTTTGCAGCGCAAGCGGCCGGATTTGAAGATCATCGTCATGTCCGCCACTCTCGTCCCAGGGCCGCTGGTGGATTTCATGCAGCCCTGCAAGCTGCTCGAATCCGAGGGCCGCACGTTTCCGGTCGAAATTCGTTATCAAGCTCCGTTGCAGCTCAAAACCGGCTATCCCGAGCCGATCTGGGATCAGGCGGCCCGCGCCTGCGAAGACCTCGCGACCTCGCCCGGCTTCAGCGGCGACATGCTCGTTTTCATGCCTGGCGGTCACGAGATCCGCAAGACCATCGCGGCGATCCAAGGCCGTGCGTTTGCACGCGGTCGCCGAGTGGTGCCGCTGCATGGTGAACTCACGCCGCAGGATCAAGACGCCGCCGTCACGCCCGGCGAGCAGCCGAAGATCATCGTCAGCACGAATGTCGCTGAAACCTCGCTCACCATCGAAGGTGTGAAAGCCGTGATCGACGGCGGCACGGCGCGAATCGCGAACTACGACGCCCGTCGTGGCATCAACACGCTCACCGTGAACAAAATCAGCCGCGCCTCGGCGGAGCAGCGTGCCGGTCGTGCGGGCCGGCTCGGCCCCGGCATCGCCGTGCGCCTGTGGACGCAGCGCGAGCACCTCCTGCGTGCCGAATGCGAGCTGCCCGAGGTTCAACGACTCGATTTGAGCGAGGCGCTGCTGGCGCTGCGTGTGCTCTTTTCCAATCCATCGACAAAAGAATGGGAACAAAAGAATGAATCAGAAAATTCTTCTGTCCCCATTCTCCTGTCGAAATCCGATCTCGAATGGTTCGAAGCCCCCGCACCCGCCGCGCTCAAAAGGGCCGAAGACCTCCTCCACGACCTCGGCACCACCGATTCTCACGGCTGCATCACCGCGCTCGGCCGCCAGATGGCCAAATTCCCGCTACATCCGCGTTTCTCGCGCATGCTACTCGCCGCAGCGGAGTTCGGCTGCCTGCGTGAGGCCGCGTTGTGCGCCGCTGTCGCCCAAGGGCGCGACATTTTGCTCGTGGGCAAAAACAACGCCTCGCACAAGAATGAGGAGTTTTGGGAGAATGACGACATCAGCGAGTTCCAGGCGCTGTTGCGGGCTTTCACGCGTGCGGAGGGCATGAACTTCGACCCCGATGCCTGCGCCCGTTACGGCGTGCATGCCATGGCTTCGCGTGAGGCCGCACGCAGCGCGGATCAGTTCGTCCAACTCGCCAAACGTGCCGGTTTGAGCATCAATGACGAGGTCGCCGATCCTGAAGCTCTGGCGAAGACGCTGCTTGCCGCATTCAGCGATCATCTCGGCGTCGAAACGAGTCCCGGTAGCCGCATTTACCGTCTCGCGGGTGGTTACACCGGCCATCTCGACAAAGAAGCGCACATCAAAGCCCCGCGCTTGCTCGTCGCCTCCGAGATCGTCGAGGTGCAGGGCAAGGCGCTCACGGTGAAGCTCAACAACGTCACCCGCATCGAGGAGGACTGGCTGCGCGAGATGTTTCCCGACGACTGCACTTCCGGCCGCAGCGCCCGCTACGACAGCGTGAACCGCCGCGTGATGAACATGGAGGAGACGCGGTTTAGAAGCCTCGTGCTCGCCAGCAAGGAACGCGGCGAGCCCGATGAAACGCAGGCCGCCAGCCTCCTCGCCGCCGAAGTCATCGCCGGACGCCTCGAACTGCCGCTTTGGAACGACAAAGTCGAGCAGTGGATCACCCGCGTGAACTGCCTGTCCAAATGGATGCCGGATCTCGAAATCCCGCCCATCGGCGAGGAAGACCGTCATATCTTGATCGAACAACTCTGCCACGGCTGCACCACCTACCGCGCCCTCAAGGACCGCGAGGTCTTCCCTGCCCTGCACCAATGGCTCAGCCACAGTCAGCGCGAGATGCTGGAGAAATACGCCCCCGAACGCTACGCCCTCAAAAACGGCAAGACCGCCCGCATCGTCTATGACGAAAAGCAGCCCCCAGCCGTCAGCGCCGTGCTACAGCACCTCTACGACGTGAACGAAAACCCCAAAGTCGCCGCCGGCCGCATCAGTGTGACCGTTCATCTTCTCTCACCCGCGCAACGACCGATCCAGACGACCGGGGACATCGGCCGGTTTTGGCGGGAAGGTTATCCGGCGGTGAAAGCGCAACTTCGCGGACGATATCCGAAGCATGAGTGGCGGTAAACTGTGGTCCGCACAGTCCTCTGTGCGGTGCTCCGCAGCACGATCCCACTCCGCATGTCCCAGAGGCTTCTCGGCATTCGTGAACGCTTTCA
>JBIKYB010000299.1:0-6157 GCA_044355475.1 Prosthecobacter sp. | reverse complement strand
GAAGCGCTGGGCCTCCGCAAGTACGCGCCGCGATAAACTTGCCTCCCACTTCCTTGCTCTCATTCAATTTGCTTCCGTCATCGACTGGCTTCGGTATGGCTGTTGAGGGTTTTCAAACACGACCTAGCGGATGAGCGAGCAAATCATTGAGAGTAGCGATGCCGAGCAGCGAGTGCGCAAGACCGCTGTCGCGCACAAACGGGGATACCTACCTTGCAAATCGTCCATGCCATGGAAAATTTGCAATGTTTCTGCCAGAGACCGCAAAGGCCAATCAGCAGCGCTACTGAGCCTTGATCACCCCAAGCTCAGCAACCGCTTCCAAAGCCTCGAACTTCCGCCTCATTAGCTTGCATCCGACAAAGATGCTCAAGGGAGGGATCGCGTGATGCGATCTAAGCCCAGCGTTTGCCTCTGAATGCAGAGGTGTCGATCAGGCTCCCAGATCGAGCTCGTCCTCGCGGCGCAAGAGTCGTTTCATCATGATCTTGGGGTCGCGCATGAAGCTGCGGGTGATCTGATAGTGCTCGGTGTCCTCGTAGTCGATGCGTTGGATGCCTTCGGGGCCAAACTGATAGATCCAGGCATCGGGGTAAGCCATGATGAGCGGGGAATGAGTCGCGATGATGAATTGGGAGAAGTCATCCACGAGATCATGCAGACGCACGAGCATGGAAAGCTGGCGCTGCGGAGAGAGGGCGGCCTCCGGTTCGTCAAAAAGGTAGAGGCCGTGGCCTCCGAGGCGGTGCTGCATGGTGGCAAGAAAGGATTCGCCATGGGACTGCTCATGCAGGCTTTTGCCACCGTAGCTCCAGGTGCCATATTTCTCTTCGTCGATGAGGGTGGCAAAGTTGTAAAAACTCTCCGCTCTCAGGAAAAAGCCGTCCATCGGCCTGATCGAGGTACGGCTGAGCCTCAAACTGCGAGTCAGCGGAGACGAGTATTCCCCGATCTCCAGGTTCGTATTCTTGGTGCCACCCTCAATGTTGAAGCCGAGCTTCTCCGCGATGCCTTCCAGCAGAGTCGATTTGCCCGAACCGTTCTCGCCGACGAAAAACGTGACTTTGGGATGCAGTTCTAACGTTTCGAGTCTCTGGATCGCCGGAACCGAAAAAGGATGCGCGTCCCAGTCCGTTACGGATCCTCGATCAATCGAGACGGAATGGAGGAAATGGCGTGTCATGGCCTTGCAAGACCGCGCAGGTAGTTGAGTTGCCTCCCCGGCGGTGATTCATCCGCGTGGCAGGGCAAAACGCCTTCAAGCGGCAGTTCCAGGGCACGGTGGATGCTGCGCCTCGCCTCGACGTTGTCTTGATTGAGGTAAAATGGAGCGATTTGAGGTCCGAAGCCGAAGGTGGCGAAAAGATCACCTCTGAAGAGCAGCTTGTGTTTGGCGGAGTAGTAGCCGCAATGACCGTGGGTGTGGCCAGGGAGCGCGATGACGCGGAGTCCGCCCCAGATGGGCAGCTCGTCGCCGTCGCGCAGCAATTTGTCGGGGCAAAATGATGGCTGGCGCAGCACACGACGGCCAATCCATTCGGAAACACCCGCCACGCGTCCCCAGCCGCTGTAGCGGGCGCGGTTTTCGTAGTGTTCGAGATCGAGTTCGGGCCCGGCGATCCAGGCACCGTACTGTTTGGCGAGCACAGGGGCGTTGCGCACATGATCCAGGTGGCCGTGCGTGAGAATAATGCCACGGATCGGCAGATGATCCCAGCCGCGTGCGATCAAAGCCCGCTCCAATGCACGTTTGCCGCCGATGAAGCCGGTGTCGATGAGATAGAGCGCGTCGCCATCCCGTAGGACGAAAAACTGCACGATGACGGTGCGGACGATGAGCAGATCAGGAGGCATGGTGAGTGATCGTCTCGAAGAGTGGGCAAAAAAATCACGTTCGCGGCCGCTTCAAAGCCCCGCGCAGCATGCCGAGGCCTCCGACGACAAACAACAGCGGGAACCAGATGGAATAGAGTGCGGCGCGGGAGGCATGCTCCAGCACGGCTTCGGCAGGTGTGCGGGGATTCACAAAGCAGGTTTGTGATGAGCCAGGTGGGTAGTTGAGCTGTTTCTCACGCGCTTTGTCGAGATGCTGCGTGGGCGCTGCTTCCACACGGCGGATGCGGGTTCCGGTGTGTTTTTGACCGTTGAATTCATACTCGTAGCGTAGCTCTACGCGATGCGCAGGGCTGGAGTTCGGCGTTGGCCGCTCGCTGACGATGCGGGAGGAGCTAATGCGGCATGAAACAGGCAGCCAGCGGCGGGTGATCTGCGCTGTTTCATACGAAAGCCACATGCGCCACGCAAAGAAAGAGCCAGCAGCCATGAGAAACAAAGCCATGGCGCAAAGCCACCAGCGACCGGTTTGAGAGTGTGCCAATTGATTCTGCGACATGGGCGAGGGAAGCATGCTTTGACTACGCTTCGCGCATGTTCCATACAGAGATGCGTCTTTCTCGCAAACACCCACATGTCCGACATCTCCCCCATCTCGATACGACCGCCGCGCTGGCTGCTGAAGCCCGCCGTGGAGGGGGCTGCCGAGCTGGCGGCGGACATGGGCGTGTCCCCGCTCATGGCGCAGCTTTTGGTGCAGCGCGGCATCACCACGGTGGAGCAGGCGCGGGATTTCCTGGTGCCAAAACTGGCCACTTTGGGAGACCCGACGGTGCTGCCGGAGATGAACGCCGCAGTGGAGCGCATGCTGCGGGCGGTGGACAACAAGGAGAACGTCGTGCTCTACGGCGACTACGATGTGGACGGCGTGACCTCCATGGCGCTGATGCACCTCATTTTGAAGGCCTACGGTCTCAACACGCACCTGTTCCTGCCGACACGCATGGAGGAAGGCTATGGACTGAGCCACGACGGCATCGCGAAGTGCTATGAGCAGTTTGGCAAGCCGGATCTGCTCATCGCGCTGGACTGCGGCACGACCTCGCTCACGGAAGTGGCCCGGCTGAAGGCGGAAGGGGTGGACTGCGTGATCGTGGACCACCATGAACTTTCGCCTTTGGGCAAGCCGGACTGCCTCGCGCTGGTGAATCCGAAGCTGGGCAATGATCATCACTATTTCTGCACGGCGGGCCTGGTCTTCAAAGTCTCGCACGCGCTGCTGAAGGCGCGGATGCTGGAGAGCTATGATTTGAAGGAGACGCTGGACCTCGTGGCGCTGGGCACGGTGGCGGATTTGGTGCCGTTGATTGACGAAAACCGCCTACTGGTGCGGCGCGGGCTCGAAGCACTGGCGCAAACGACACGGCATGGCTTGAAAGCGCTGAAGCAGATCGCCGGAGTCGAGGGTCTGGTGCAGACACATCATGTGGGATTCCGCCTGGGACCGCGTTTGAACGCTGCCGGAAGACTGGACACCGCCGCCACCGCACTAAACCTGCTGCTGGCGGACAATGACGCCCTGGGAACGGAACTCGCCGAGCAGCTCGAAGCGCACAACAAGGACCGTCAAAACGTGGAACAGGCGGTGCATGCCGAGGCGGAGGCGATGCTCGCAAACATCGGCGAGATCGAAAAAGTCTCCGCCATCGTGCTCGGCTCGCGCAACTGGCATCCAGGCGTGATCGGCATCGTGGCCTCGCGCATCTCGCGGTTGTGCCACCGGCCAACGATTCTGGTGTCGATCGACGAAAACGGCATCGGCAAAGGCAGCGGGCGCAGCATTCCGGGATTCTCGCTGGTCGCGGCCATCGAGATCTGCACGGAGCATCTGCTCGGCGGCGGTGGGCATGCGATGGCGGCGGGCATCTCGGTGAAAGAGGAAAACATCGACGCGTTCCGCATCGCCTTCCAAAACGCGGCGCGCGAGGCCTTGAGCAAGGAGGAGATGACGGCGGTGCTGGAGCTCGACGCCGAGGTGCGGCTGCGCGACCTGTCGCTGAATTTTTTCGAGAGCTACAAGCTGCTGGAGCCTTTCGGGCAAAAGAACACGGAGCCGCTGTTTCTGTGCCGCCGCGTGAATCCGCGCCTGCCGGGCCGCACGATGAAGGAGAAGCACCTGCGCATCATGCTGACGCAGGATGGCGCGTCGATGGAGGCGCGCTGGTTCAACGCGCCCATCGGCAAGCTGCCTCCTGCCCCGTGGGATGTGGCGATGCGCATCCAGCGCGGCTGGTTCCGCGGCGTGGAGCAGTGGCAGCTCACGCTGGAAGCAGTGCGCTCGGCGGAGTGACGTGGAATGGCGACGAATCGTCGCCACCCCACATGGATCACCGGCCAATGATCATTAAAATCCCGACGACGAGAGCGAGGATGGCCGGGACGATGCCCAGATTGAGGCCAAAGGCGCCGCTGAGGCCGACGAGGATGAGATAAATGGCGAGCAGAAGCTGCGTGAGACTGGCGGAGATTTTCATGGGAGATGTGTGCTGTTTTTGAGTCTTCTTGTTCAGGCTTTCCTGCCGCTGGTGAAGAGCAGGAAAATGCCGCCCACGATGGCGATGCCGCCGACGACGGGCGGCAGCGGGAAGGTGTGCTCCTTTTCTGCCGTGACCTGGATGGGACCGAGGTCGATGGCCTTCTCCGTGGTGGTGTAGGTGAAGCCTTGGTAGGCAAAGGCGACGACGCCGAGAATGATGAGCAGGATGCCAACGATGGCGGGTGTTTTCATGGGAGATGAGCGGGGGGTTAAAAGGTCCAGTTCAGGGAGACGGTGCCGAAGACCTGCGGCTCGATCTGGCTATCGAACTCCTTCGTGCGATAGACGAAGGCGTAGGCGAGCTTGGTATTCTTGTAATTGAAGGCAAAGCCAAGGCTGAGATCAGCCACGAAGAGCTTGTGGCCCACGGAGTGGCTGCTGCCGAAGGTATTGCCGTCCAAAAAGACGTTCCGGCCCACAGCGCGTCCGTCCATGCGGGCAAAGGCATACATGCCGAGCGGAAACCAGGAACGGTCAGCTCCCATGCTACCATCCACCGGTGTGGAGGTGGTGGTGGCGGGGCCGATGACGCCGGTACCGAAGTCATCCGGCAAGTTCAGGCCGAAGCGTAGCTCCGCGCCGGCATTGGCATAGGTTTTCACATTGCCAGCCGCGCCGCCGACATGTGGCAGGAATTCCCAGTCAAAACCGCTGCGGCGGGTGATCTTCGGGAAGCGCCAGGTGCGCTCATAAGCGAGCATGACGCCGAGCTCGTTGTGAAGCTGGTTGTCCCAGCCATTGGGATTGCCAAAACCGCGCAGGTCATGCACGCGACGCTGCGCTTCCTGCGCGTAGGACCAGGAGCCGACGACGCCGATGTCGAGCACGAGCGAGTTCCGCACGCGCTCATTTTTCCACACGACACCGAAGCCGACATAAAGCCACCCGGCGTAGGGCCGGTCGTTGCCAACCAGGCCGACGGACTCGGTGTCATCCGGCGTGTAGATGTTCTGGCCGATGCCATAGACGAGGTTCTTTTGATACTCTGCCTCGTTGATGTACGGCAGGAGGTCGAACAAGGGCAGAAATGGGCTGGCGTAGGGCGAGTCGCTGTAGCGTTCGAGGTTCGGCGAGCTCCAGCTCAGCTTCACACCGCTGGTGTAATAGCGGTCCGTGCCAGCGAATGCATCATTCTCAAGATAGAGGCCGAGAGTGCCGCCGGAGTCGTCATTGTCTGCGGCTTGGACCCAGGGAGTGAGAATGCATGCCAGCAGCAGCAGGCTGGCTAACCGATGAGTGGTGGAGGGGCGCGGGAGGAGCATGGTGTGTGGGATGAGGGTGATTATTATTGAGGCGACTCGGGGCGCTTTTTGCGTTCCTGCCCAGGGCGGTCATCACCCTGCGGCCTCTCGCGTACTGGAGGTTGCACGGCAGGGGGCGCTGGCGGTCTCACCTGCGGTGGCTTGGGCGTAACCGGCTGCGGCACGGCTGGAGCAGGTCGTGTAGCCGGAGATTGCGGCGACTGGCGCTGCGGCGTGGGCATGGGCTGAGGGCGCGGGCCGGGCTTGCGATTTTCAGGGCGCTGTGAGGTGGGCGGCGCTTCCGTGCGTGGCATCGACCGGGGAGTTTCTGGACGCTTCAATTCGGGGCGGGTCTCGGGCTGCGGGACAGGCTTCGAGGTCTCCGGGCGGCCGGGACGCTGCGGTGTGTTCTCCTGCGGCCTTGGCTGCATGCGCTGCTGCGGCGGCACAGGGTTTGGTTTGTCTGAAGGCCGTTCCACTTTGGGCG
>JBIKYB010000298.1:0-6159 GCA_044355475.1 Prosthecobacter sp. | reverse complement strand
AGTGAAGGCGCTGAAAAAACTGCCCGTGCCCTCGGCGCTGATCGTCGTGCTGCTGGGTGTAGGCATCAATTTGATCCTGAGAAAGATGGGCCACGCTTGGGAAGTTCAGGCCAGCCACCTCGTCCAAGTGCCTGTGGCGGCGGATGTGAAGGCTTTCCTTGGCTTTTTGCAATTCCCCGGTGTGGAGCATTTCAGCAATCCGCTAATCTTTAAAGCCGCGATCACCATCGCACTGGTGGCCACGCTGGAGACTCTACTCAATCTGGAAGCCGTGGACAAGATCGACCCGGATCAACGCCAGTCCCCACCGAATCGCGAACTCATCGCACAGGGCGTTGGCAACATGCTCGCGGGCTTCATCGGCGGTTTGCCGATGACGAGCGTGATCGTGCGTTCTTCGGTGAATATCAATTCGGGCGGACGAACGAAGCTCAGCGCGATCCTTCACGGCTTCATGCTTATCGTGTGTGTGATGACGATGCCGCATTGGCTCAATGAGATCCCGCTTTCGGCGCTCGCGGCCATTTTGATTGTCACGGGCTTCAAGCTTGCGAGTCCGAAGCTCTTCAAAGAGATGTGGACTGAGGGGCTGCCGCAGTTCCTACCCTTCTTCATCACGATCAGTGCCATCGTGTTCACCGATCTGCTTACGGGCGTTCTCATCGGCCTGTGTGTGAGCATCCTCTTCATCCTGCATAGCAATCTGCGCCGTCCGATGCGCCGCGTGCTGGAAAAGCACACTGCTGGAGACGTGCTGCGCATCGAGCTGGCCAATCAGGTGAGCTTTCTCAACCGCGCCGCGCTGGAGAAGGTTTTTTACAGCGTGCCACGCGGCGGGCGGGTGCTCATTGATGCACGCAGCACCGATTTCATCGACCCGGATATCCGCGATCTGCTCTCCGATTTGCGTGATAAAACGGCACCGGCGCGTGGTGTCGAGATGAGCTTTGTCGGGATGCGAGATCATAACTTTATCGACGATCATGTGCAGTTCATCGACTACACGAGCCGTGAAGTCCAAAGTGGTCTTACTCCGCAATCTGTGCTGGAGATTTTGCAGGCTGGCAATCAGCGGTTCCTCGCCGGTGAACGCATCGAGCGTGATTTTAATCGGCAGGTGGCCGCCACGGCGGCTGGCCAGTTTCCGATAGCGGCAGTGCTCGGCTGCATTGATTCGCGGGCACCAGCGGAGGTGGTCTTTGACCTCGGCCTTGGCGACATCTTTAGCGCCCGTGTGGCTGGAAACATCGCCACGAGCGAGCTACTAGGCAGTTTGGAATACGCCTGCGCCGTGGTCGGCTCGAAGCTCGTCGTGGTGCTCGGACACACGAGCTGCGGCGCGGTGAATGCAGCGGTCGATCTGCTCGCGGCGGCCAAGAAAGCCAGCGAAGCCACACCTTGTGCCAACCTCGACGGCCTCGTCATCGAGATCCAGCGAGCCATCAATCCCGCCACGCTGAAGAAGCCCGATCAATGGTCCCCCGGCGAAAAGGCAGCCTACACCAACGAGATTTCCCGCCTAAACGTCCTCCAGACCATTCAGACCATTCGCAAGCGCAGCAGCACGCTGAACAAGCTCGTCGAAGAAGGCAAAATCGCCATCGTCGGTGCCCTTTACGACGTCACCAGCGGTGAGGTGAGCTTTTTCCAGACAGCGGAGTCGAGCATTGCAAAGCTCAACGTGCCGATGGCGACCCTAGCGGCCTGAGCCTCTCACTTATCCTCATCCCACCACTTCAGCAGCATCTGCCGTGCGCGGTAAACGCGGCCCTCCACGCCGCGTGTGGAGCAGTTCATGACCTGTGCGCATTCCTCATGGCTCAGACCTTCCATGGTGGTGAGCATCAGCACGGCACGGAGTTTTTCTGGCAGCACGGCTAGTCCTCGCTCGAGTTTTTGCATCTCACTGTTGAGTTCGGCGCTGGCGGCCGGGGACTGCTGCGGGCAAAGCGGGGGCTGCTCCACATCTTCGAGCGCGATGGTGCTGTCACGTTGCCTCGCTGCTCGTGTCTTCGCGCGGTCACGGCATAAATTCAGCGCGATCTGATACAGCCACGTTGAAAGCTTCGCGCGGCCTTCAAACTCCGGCAGCGCTTGCCAAGCGCGCACGAACGCGTCCTGGCACACCTCCCGCGCGTCCTCAACGCAGCGCAGCCAGCGGCAGCAGAAGCCAAACAGGCGCTCCTCATGCTGCTGCACGATCCACTCAAACGCAGCCATATCTCCCTTCTGCGCGGCGCGGATTTTCTGCTGCTCCACGCCCTCCGGCGTTGCAGCCTCCGCCTCCGTGATGATGAGATCAAGGCTCGCGGGCAAGGCTGTCATGAGTCCATTCCACGAGTTTTTTGGCCTGCGCTGGCCGCAGGTAACGCTTCATTGCGAAAAAATGATCCAGCGTCATGCGCTGCAACTCGCCCTGGGTATTGTTCAGCCGCTCCAGCGCGGATTTCAGCCGCGCATCATCCACTTTGGCCTCGCTGATGGTTGCAGCCACCTCTAGTCCGGCGGCGCGAATTTCCTCCTTCAAGCGGACACGCTGCTTCTCAAACTCCGCCTCGATCGGCTCCAGCGTTTCGTGCTGCTCCGGCGTGATGTCGAGATGCTCGTGCATCCACGCGTGGAAATCCGGCTCCGTGTGATCATGCGCATGGCTTTCACCGTGACGATGCAGCGTCCAGTCCGTGACGAACCATGCGGTGCCACCGGCCAGCACGGCGGAGAAAAACATCGAGATGAGCACCCATTTCACACGCGAGGTCATTTCGGCAGTCCTTCCTGGAAAAGTTTCATTCGGGGTGGCTTCGAGTGTGTGTGATCCTGCAAAGCCTTCGACCAGCCGATGGCTCCTGCGGTCACGATGCCAGAGAGGGCTGCCAGAGCGAGCACCCACAGCACAAACGAGCGCCACCGACGGGCGCGACCGTCATCCACGCGTACACGCGCCATGATCTCGTGTTCCAGCGTGGCTGGAGGCACGGCAGGCACCGTGGTAGCGGCGCGCTGGAGCATGCGGTTGAGATCGGTGTCGTTCATCCGCGCAGAATAAGCACAATCTGCCGCAAATATTGAATCTTTTACAGTCGTCCAGGTTCTAACAGCAAAACAACCACCGCAGGCCATGAACGCCAATCTCCACCTTCCTTCTCGAGGATGGAGCCGTACCGAGGAAAGCATCAGACACGGCTCTGGCGGGGAAAAAGCGCCTCGCATCGGCCTCGTTCTCTCTAGCGGTGGTGCCCGTGGCCTGGCGCATGCGGGCGTTATTCAAGTTCTGGAGGAAAATCACATCCCAATTGCTGCCGTGGCCGGTTGCAGCATGGGAGCTTATGTCGGGGCGCTTTGGGCCGCAGGGCTTGATGGCAGGGCGCTGGAACTTCGCGCTAGGGAAATCAAAGACCGTGCCACTCTCAAGAAGCTGCTGGATTTCATCATCCCACCTTCCGAAGGACTGATCCGTGGTGAGAAAATCCGCAAGCACCTGGAACGTGATTTGGGCGCGAGAAACTTTGCCGAACTTGATCGTGATTTGATCGTCGTCGCCACGGATTTGGACCGCATGGCTCCGCATGTCTTTGAGGATGGTCTTGTTTCCCATGCGGTACACGCCAGCGCGGCCATTCCGGCTGTTTGCGCCCCTGTTCACTTCAACGGCTTCCGTTTCACGGACGGAGGTGTCTCCGAACCTTTGCCCGTCACGCTCCTGCGGCACCACAGAAGAGTGGATCATGTCATCGCAGTCAATGTCATGCCTCAGCAGAGTGATTTCGAGGGTGGCGGAGACCCAGCTTTCGGCCAGGTGTGTGATGTTCCGAGCCATCCTGCCAGCAGGTTGTTGCACCGCCTATGGCGGAAGGTGAACCTCCTCGCTTACGGCAACGTGCTCGACACCTTCCGCCGCGCTTTGATGGCCGCGCAGCTACGCCTCATCACCAAAGAGGAGGCTGCTGCCGATGTCGTGATTCATCCGCGTTTCAGCACCTCGACGTGGCATGATTTTGAAAATTTCGGACGCTATTTGCAGGCTGGCCGCGCTGCCGCCGAGGCCGCCCTGCCTGCCATTCGCGAACTGCTTTCCCCACCCCCCAACCAGGAGATACCCAGCCATGAAAATTCTCCATCACACACCCGATTGGAATGCCTCGCCGCGTGAGGTCTGGCAGCACTGGCAGCTCGCGCGACTGCGCGACTACCTGAGCCGCCGCGTCGTCCCCTTCAGCGCCCATTACGGGCGTCTGTTCAAGGAGAACGACATTCACCCGCACGACATCAAGTCGCTTGCCGACTGGAGTCGTGTACCATTCACCTCGAAGAAGGATCTCGCCAATCCGCGTGACTTTGTGCTCATGCCCAACGAGGCGGCGCTGCGTCGTGAACCCGGCATGATCTTTGACGCGCTGCTGCATGGTCGAAGTGCCGCAAAAGAACACGCCGAAGCTGAGTTTCGCCCCATTCTGCTCACCAGCACCACGGGGCGTAGCTCAGACCCCGTGCCGTTTCTCTACACGAAGTGTGATCTGGCAAACCTCGACCTCAGCGGCACACGCTTGATGCTCGCCGGCCGATCGCAGCGTGAGTTCCGCCACATGAACCTCTTTCCGTATGCACCGCATCTCGCCTTCTGGCTGGCGCATCACGCGGGACTCGGCTTTGGCACCTTCATGCTCAGCACTGGCGGTGGTAAGACGCTCGGTACCGATGGCAACATCAAGCTCATCGACAAAATCCAGCCGGACATCCTCATCGGCATGCCAACCTTCATCTACCATGTGCTGCGTGAGGCGCATGAAAGCGGCAAACGCTGGTCCAATCTGAAACGCATCGTTCTAGGTGGAGAAAAAGTGGCCGACGGGCTTCGCGCCCGGCTGCGTGATCTCGCCACGGCACTCGATAGCCCGGATGTGCATGTGATGGCGACGTATGGCTTCACCGAGGCAAAAATGGCCTTCCCTGAATGCGTCGGCGAGTCACACGATTCGTTTGGCTATCATCTCAGTCCCGATCTCGGTCTCGTCGAACTCATTGATCCGAAAACCGGTGAGCTGGTTCCCGATGGTCATTCCGGCGAGATCGTCTTCACGCCGCTCAATGCCCGAGGCACCGTCGTTTTGCGCTATCGCACCGGAGACATCGCCGAAGGCGGACTCACCTGGGAAAAGTGTCCGAACTGCGGCCGTACCTGCCCGCGCTTGCTTGGACCGATCTCACGTGTGAGCGAAGTCAAAGAGCTGAACATGGACAAGCTCAAGGGCACGCTGGTGAACTTCAACGTGCTCGAGCACTTGCTCGACGACCAGCGCGGCATCTCCGCTTGGCAGATCGAGCTGCGCAAGCGGCACGATGATCCGCTCGAAACCGACGAGGTGCATCTCCACCTCAGCGCCGAGCCAGGGGTGCAGGAGTCTGATCTTGAACTCGCCGTCTCACGCCGCTTCCACGAAGCCACGGAGATCACCCCGAACGAGCTGCATTTTCACACGCTCGCCGAAATGCGCGAGCACCTCGGCATCGGCCGCCTCCTCAAGGAGGAAAAAATCGCCGATCACCGCCCGAAGGCCGTCTCCAACCCTCAACTCGCCCTCAGCTCATGAAAACTCCCTCGCTTGTCATCGTCTCGGCTGTCCGTACGCCGTTCTCGCGTGCCGGAAGCGATCTCGCTCGTCTCGATGCCGTCGAACTCGGGCGTCACGCGGTCGCATCGCTGCTCACACGCACCGGCATTGATCCGATGCTTGTCGATGAGACGATCTTCGGCTGTGTCGGCCAGCCTGCGGACGCGATGAACATCGCCCGCGTCATCGCCTTGCGCTCCGGTCTGCCGGAGTCCAAGCCCGCGATGACCGTGCATCGCAACTGCGCCTCCGGTTTGGAGGCTATCACGCTCGCGCATGCGAAGATGTGCGCGGGGCAGGGGGAGGTGTTTATCGTCGGCGGCACGGAAAGCATGAGCCACATGCCGCTCTACTTTTCCGAGCACGCGGCGGCCAAATTTGCCGCCATGAGCCGCGCCCGTGACTTCACCGACCGCGCCAAGGCCATGCTGAACTTTCGCCCGGCTGATTTCGCACCTGTGATTGGCCTCAAGCTCGGCCTGACCGACCCTGTTTCCAATCTGAACATGGGCCAGACCGCCGAAGTGCTCGCACGGGAGTTCGGCATCAC
>JBIKYB010000297.1:0-6164 GCA_044355475.1 Prosthecobacter sp. | reverse complement strand
AGGAAATCGAGCGCCTGACCGAGCTGCGTGCCGAAGTCGAGGCCAAGCTGGTCGAAGTGACCCGCGAGTACAACGACCTCTCCGGCGATTCCGTCGCCCGCGGCATCACGATCGCCATTTACATGCGCGAGCTGATGCAGACCCAGGCCAACTTCGCCGCAGCGCAGTCCGCTCTCGGCCAAGGCAGCGCCGTTCTGAAGGATCACAACGCCGCCGTCACCGCCCAGAACAGCGCCATCGAAAAACAAAACGCCCTGCTCAAACAGCTCGCCAACGAACGCGACACCGCCATCGAGAAACTCAACGCCCGCACGCGTGAGTTCAACGAGCTGGTAGAGAAATACAACAAGCTGGCGAAGCAGCAGTAGGCAACAAGCCGCCACCTCTGGCAGATGGGCAGTTCCACGCTCCTCAGTGCGGAATGATCGCGCCGTGTTCGATCACGAATTTCAGTGGAATTTTCGGGTTGTTGATATCCTTGCCGCCGGATTCATGCCACTTCCGCTCCCAAGCACCGAAGTAAGGCTCAAGCTGCTTGGCTGACATGCTGTAAAGCGCCTGCAACTCGATGCCTTCGTAAACCGCAAACACCCAGCGCACCTTGCGGTATTTGCCGATGATGGTGGGATTCATGTGGTGGTGCGTAGAGAAGCTTTTGGTCAGCAGTTTGTTCACTGATTTCAGTTCATATTCGTTGCCGTCCTCATCCACCGCATCATTGCCTTCGCGCTTGGGCAGGACTTTCAAGCCCGTAAGAATCACGATTTGCAGAAGTTTACCGCCGTTGTCCTGGAAGATGTCATTGATGCCATGCTTGGCTGCGAGCTCTTGAAGCTCGCGCATCGCGGGAAACAGGCGTTCCAGCCTGGACTTGTCAGCATGCGCCTTCATGATTTCTGGCTCTTGATGAGTTTTTCCAGCGGTACGTCGAGCGACAGCGCCAAACGCTCCATGTTGTCGATGGAGATGTTGCGTTCCCCGCGCTCGACCGAACCCACATAAGTTCGGTGCAGGCCGCACAAGTCCGCCAAATCCTCTTGCGAGAACCCCTTGGCGAGCCTCTGCTCCTTCAGATTCGTGGCGAATCGCTGGCGGGCATTCGGTTGTGGCATGGTGCTGCAATGAAAGCCGGGTTGATGCCTTTGAATCTACAGACTATAAGTGGCGCGATGTTGCTAACCAAGTCCAGTCCCCTTTACCAGACCAACTACGGAGCCGCCTACCGTGGCGACTCCTTGCGGCTTCTCACCGAGCTGGAGGATGGCAGCATCGACCTCGTCATGACCAGTCCGCCCTTCGCCCTGCTGCGGGAGAAGGAATACGGCAACAAGCAGCAGCACGAGTATGTGAACTGGCTCGCTCAATTTGGACGGCTGGTGAAGGACAAGCTCAAAGAGAACGGCAGCTTCGTCCTTGATCTCGGCGGAGCATACGAGACCGGACAGCCCAGTCGCAGCCTGTATCCCTTCCGCGTGCTGATCGAGTTCTGCGACAACCTCGGTTTTCATCTTGCCGAGGATTTCTATTGGTACAACCCCTCCAAACTGCCCAGCCCCATCGAATGGGTGAACAAGCGGAAGCTGCGGGCCAAGGACGCGGTGAACACGCTCTGGTGGTTCAGCAAGACCCCGTGGCCCAAGGCCAATGTCTCGAAGGTGCTGGCGGAATACAGCGACCGGATGAAGAAGCTCATCGAAGACCCCGCCGCCTTCTACACGCCCAAAAAACGCCCGTCTGGCCACGACATCGGTGCCAGCTTTGGCAAAGACAACGGTGGGGCAATCCCGTCCAATCTGCTGCAAATTCCGAACTCAGAATCGAACGGCTGCTACCTGCGCGGCTGCAAGGCCGTCGAGGCCAAGGGCCACCCCGCGCGCTTCCCCGCTAAACTGCCGGAGTTTTTCATCCGCTTCCTCACCGAGCCTGGAGACGTCGTGCTCGATATATTCGCCGGTTCCAACACCACCGGCCAAGTCGCGGAGCGCGAAGGCCGTCGTTGGCTCGCTTTTGAAGAGCGGCTGGATTACCTCGCGGCCAGTTCCTTTCGCTTCTTCAGCGAGACGGCCAGCGAGTATGACATGAAGCGGACTTACGATTCTCTAATCAAGGGTGAGACCGTGGACTTCCGCCGTGCCGTGTTTGCCCCATCGGCAAGCAATGGGCGAGGATTGGATGGCTCGGCATCATTCGACCTAAAGCAGCGTCGTGCCGAGACAGTGGAGCAAGGTCTGCTTATTCTTCGCGAAGAACCCGCATTAAGCTCGCCAGTAGCACCTCGAACGCCCGTGAAGTATGAAAAGCCAAAGCTTCGGAGAAAGCCTGCGGCTTCGAAGTAATCTGGCACGGTCAATCGAGAAGGTAATCCGCAAGACTGTGCTTGGCCAGATCAGCAAGCTCATCCCCCACTGGCAAAGCGCTTGCCATTCCCGGCGGCCTGCGAAAGACTCGCGCCTGCATGAGCCAGCCAGCCACTCCTGACATCACCCGCTTGCGGGATCTTTCGCCACAGCAACGCCGTTCCGGACTCGCCGCGTGGCTGGGCTGGATGTTTGACGGCTTGGACATGCATCTCTACACGCTCGTCGCGACGGCGTTCGTTGCGCAGCTCATGCTGGTGCCGGAGAGCGATCCAAGCGTAGGAACGAATGGCTCGATCATTCAGGCAGCCTTCCTCGTCGGCTGGGCGCTGGGCGGAGCCTTCTTTGGCCGCCTGGGCGATGTGCTGGGTCGCAGCCGGGCGCTGACGCTGACCATTTTGACCTATGCGTGCTTTACCGGCCTGTCCTTCTTCGCGCAGGAGTGGTGGCACCTCCTCATTTTCCGTTTCCTAGCCGCGCTGGGCATCGGTGGGGAGTGGGCGGTAGGCGCTTCATTGCTTTCGGAGACCTGGCCGAAGAAATGGCGGCCATGGATCGCCGCGACGCTGCAAAGCGCCGTGAACTGCGGCGTGTTGCTGGCCTGTTTCGCTGGTTGGCTGCTGGCGGGGCAGGAACCGCGCTACATCTTCCTCATCGGCATTCTGCCCGCCTTGATCACGCTGTGGATTCGTAAAGCGGTGCCTGAAACGGAAGAGTGGGAGCAAGCGCGGGTGGGCCAGGAGGTGCCGAAGATCAGCGCCTTGTTTGGCCCTGCTGTGCGTGGTGTGACGTGGCGCGTGATGATCATCTGCGCCGTGTCGTTGACCGCGCACTGGACCTTCCTGTTCTGGCAGCAAAAACATGTGCTGAGCCTGCCGGAGATCGTCTCGCTCGACAAAGCGGGCAAGGACTCCGCCGTCGTCACCGGCTTGATGTGGATCATGTTTGGCTCGCTGATCGGCAACTACATCGCCGGGGGTCTGGCCAAGCTCTTTGGTTACCGTAACACCATCGTCGGCATGATGCTGGCCTACTTTGCCTTCATGTATCTCTCCTTCGCGCAGGTGTGGAGCTGGGAGGCCACGAAATGGCAGTTCGCCGCCATCGGCGCTTGCCAGGGCGTGTTTGGACTCTTCACGATGTGCCTGCCGCCGCTCTTCCCCGTGCTGCTGCGCACCACCGGCTCCGGTTTCTGCTACAACATCGGCCGCATCGTCGCTGCGGGCGGCACGGTGTTCTTCGGTATCTTCGTGAAGGTCGGCGACTTCCGCACCGCGCTGCTTTATGCCGGCTTCCTGTTCATTCCGTCCGCAGCGGTGGCGATCATGCTGCCTTCGGAACCCGAGCAGGCCGATGGCACGGCGAATGCGGAGGACTAGACGCCATCTCGTGCGGTTTTCAGCCACAAGGCACTAACGGCGAACAACGCGAAAACCGAGATGAGGTGAAGGCACGGCCCCGGGAAGATCAAACCGGCTGGCACAGCGGGCTTCACTGGCTTGGTGACGCCAACTGCCGCCGCGCACCACACGGCTCTCGCCCAATTCCGGCCCACGCGGCTCCTTCATCTCGGTATTAGCGGCGGTCAAAGGCAGGCCATAGTGCCTGTCGTAAAAGTCCCAGCACCACTCCGAGACATTGCCCGCCATGTCATGCAAACCGAAGCCGTTGGGAGTGAAACTGCCCACGGGAGCGGTGTACGGTAGAGAATTGATCAGTTTTAACGCAGGCCCGGTATGCTGGCTTTGATCGTAGGGCAGGTCGGTGGTGCCCGAGTAATTCGCGTTCTGGTGGGAAATACCATCCCCCCAGGGAAAGCGTTTGCCAGTCAGCCCACCACGCGCGGCCAGCTCCCACTCTGCCTCAGTGGGAAGTCGATAGCCGTTGGCGTCCCAGCGCACATGCTCATTGTGAATTTCAGCCTCATCCGTGCGCAGCACCACTTTACGATCCCCATCCGTGTAGTAGCAGGGCGTCAGCTTTTCCATTTCACTGCGTGCATTGCACCACTTCACCGCATCGTTCCAAAAAACGCCATAGACCGGATGGTTTTTGCCCTTGCTCATGCCAGGACGCAGATCGGTGTAACCGTGATCCAGCCCCCAACTCATCACAAGCTCCCAGAGGGCCAGCGTGACCTCATGTTTGCCTATTTGGAAGGGGCTCACCTGCACTTGGTGAAGCTGTGCATCCTTTAATCCATCTAGGGCGTCGCCCATCTCAAAGGTCCCGCCCTTGAGAGGCACCATCTCTCCCTGCGATGCCTCAATCTCCATGATGCTCAGCTTTCCATCTGGCACACCCTCTGAAGCCCCAGCGGCGGACATAGTCGGAACGGCTGGATGGTTCCACCAAAAGCCCGCAGCAAAAGCTAACACAGCAGCCAGGAGCATCTTGATCCTAGCCCATTGCCGCATCCGTTGTATCCGAATGTTCAAAGCGCGTTTGCCACCACTATAAAACGGGGTCGCGCTCTCAGGCACTGCCTCCGGTGTGATGGAAGTCTTTGTTTCGTCGTCTAAAAACATCGGATGTCACGGCGGTTGAAAAGGTTTTCCTCATTTTCAAAGCGTTAGCCATGCCTTAAAAGCGGGGAATTTTACCTCGTCGCGATTCAAAGTCACGCGTGGAAACGAAACGAGATCATGCCCACATCATGCGTCGTGTATCACGCCCTCACCTACCCGGCGCGTAAAAGCGGTGCATGGCGGAGAAGCCTTCCACCGCCGTCTCGCCGACAAAACCCACTTCCGCCTCGGCACCCATGCGTTTCACGGCGGCGTCGCTGAAGAGCACGTTTTGCTTCAAGGCGGCGGCCACTTTTTCAATGCGGAAGACAAAGTTCACCTCTGGGCCGTGCAGGTTCAGCTCGTTCATCGTCGGCACGGTGCCAAGCGCGGCGGCACCAAAGTGCAGCACCAGTCGGAACGGCGGATTGGCGACCATTTGCGCCTGGTAGAGCTTCGACACGGCCTGCCGCACCTGGATGGCACCATCCTCCGTGTCGTCCCAGTAGCAGAAGAAGCCGTCGCCGAGGTACTTTGACATGTGACCGCCGCATTCATCGACGACTTGACGGCAGTTCTTGAACCAAGTGCCCGTCATGCGCGGAAACTGAGCCCCGGAGAGCGTCTGCGCCATTTTGGTGGAGCCGATGATGTCCGCCACCATCAGCCAGCACTTCGCCTGGCGGATATGGATCATCGTGGAAGCCATCACCTGATGGCTGGAAGGATGCATGGCACTCAAAATTTCCGTGCAGAACTCCAACTCGTGATTCGCGATGCGGATGATGTCACTGTTATGCAGGCGCACGGATTGCGAGATGCGGCGGCCGTTCACACACGTCCCGTTCGCGCTGCCGAGATCGACGAGCCAGAACTCCCGCTCCCCCTGCGCTTGAATGATCGCATGGCGGCGGGACACCTCGTGGTCTGGCAGTTGCAGCGAATTTTCGGGCGAGCGCCCGATGCTGCACGTCCCGTTCAAATCATGACGCTCCCCGTCGGAAAGGCGAAGCCAAGACTGGAGGAGGTTGTTGCTCATGGCTGGGTTGGGCAGGGCAGGTATCTTGGCAAAGGGAGGACGCCTGCGCCAGCAAAGAAATCCAGGCACCGCCTTGACCTGTTGCCGCATAAGTTTTGACACCCTGGGGATAAAAGCTGTGAGGGGTTGGAAAGGACGTTGACTCAAAAAGGATGACACCGGCAACCCAAGTCGATGTCCATGAGTCAAAAAGTTCGGGAAGAGATGCTGCCGCGTCTGCGGCAGCGGTATGTGGGGCGCGGGCGGCAAGGCCGCACGCGC
>JBIKYB010000296.1:0-6212 GCA_044355475.1 Prosthecobacter sp. | reverse complement strand
GCACGACCTTCCAGGGGGCGGCCAACCCCAATGCCAAACCAAACAACATGTTCTGATCCATCCCGAAGCTTTACACCACGCCCACATCACTGCCACCTGCGGCACCCATTCAGTTCAGCGAACCCGCGTTAATCTTTGCTCTTCCAGAGCCAGCTGCATGTGACAATTGGCACTTAATTGGAGTAACCCTGATCCGGTTAGGGGTATAGTGCGGGAAAGGAATGCGCACCTTCAGCCGCACGTCATCGAGTCATGTGGACCTGACGTTTTTGGCCGTGGAAGAATAATCAAGACGGCAGCGGACTACCTCATTTTACAGGACTGTGAAAAAAGAGGACTTGGCAGGGGCTGCGCATGATGGATTGATGGCGGGCCTTTTTGACAGCCCTAACTCCCTCCCCACAGGCTTTACATGAGCGAATCTTCCGTCCAACCCTCTGGCACCCAGCCTGTCAGGCGCAAGCGGTCGAAGAAAGTGTCCTTCATGCTGCAGCTCTACAGCCTTGGCTTGATCGGAGTTCTGGCTGCCGCCGGTTACTTTGGCTATCGCCTGTTGCAGGGACCGCAGGCCAAGCGCATGCCGGTCAGCGCCCCTGCAAAAAAGGTCATCCCCACCAGCAGCACCATTCTAGCCACTTCCGCCACCGTTCCCGAGCCACCGAAACCAGTGCAGTTCACGCTGGCGCAGGTGGCGAAAGCGGAGGCTGCGAAGCAAGGCACGCCCGGTGGGCAGCTGTACGATCCGCGCAGCAAGGATGTGGCTCTGGCGTTTGAATCCCTGCCGCTGGAGGCCCCGCAAGTGGCCGAGGCACAGGCCGTGCTGGCCAAGTACTTGCAGGCCGCGAACTGGCATGAGCGTCTGTCTTTTGTCTTTGAACCGGAGCGGGTCGAAGCCCTGATGCAGCGGCAGTATGAAGAGCGGCAGGTGCAAGACCCTGAGCATGGCCGCCTGCTGGCCGCTGGCCTCATCACAGCGGATACCTCCAAGGTGTTGAACCTCCAGTTCACCTGCACCACACGCCCTGATGCCGGCATGCGCGCCAACTTTCACCGCAACCGCAACGGCGCACTGAAACTGGACTGGGAATCCTGGGTGGCCTGGAGCGAGAAGCCGTGGCCTGAGTTTAAAAAAGACCGCTCGCAGATCGAGGTGGTGATGCGCGTCATCGCCAGCGAGAGCCACTACTACAACTACGAGTTCAGCGAGAAATGGCGCTGGCTGGCAGTGAAACTGCGCAGCCCGGACGGTCTGCATAACGTGACCGGCTACGTGGAGCGCAACACCGTGGTCGGTATCGCCCTGGCCAACCTGATTGGCGTGCCGCTGCCGCACAAACTGCCCGACGGCACGCCGATGCCCGCGCTGAACTTGCCGGGAGCAAAGGCGCTGTTGACGCTACGGCTGGCGTTTCCGAACCAGGCGCAGTCGGATCACTGCGTGAAGATCGTCGGTCTGCTGGCCGACCGCTGGCTGCTCTTTCCGGGCGAGGCGAACTGATCGGTGGGAAATCACAAATTCTTCGGCGCAAGGTGCGGAGCACTTTGATCCTGATCTTGCGCCATAGCCGCGCCGCCGCTAGTCATGCGCCCTCATGTCCACCATCGTTGTCACCCAGAAAAACGGCGTCGCCTGCATCGGCGCAGACACACTCAGTTGTCTCGGTTCGCTGCGTCAAAAGGCGCAGCATGTCGTGAACAAAACCAAGATCACCAAGATCAGCGACACCTTCATCGGCCTCACGGGCACTTCGGCGAGTCTGGTGGTGATGAACAGCTACTTTGCCAATCCCGAGCGTCCGCGTGATTTTTCCTCCTGCGAGGCCATCTTCGAGACCTTCCGCCACGCGCACCATTGGCTGAAGGCCGAGTACTTCATGGCCTCCATGCCAGACAAGGGCGAGGAATACGAGACCACCCAGTTCTACGGCCTCGCCGCCAACCCGCACGGCATCTTCTCCATTTACTCATATCGCTCCGCGCAGCAGTTCCACAAATTCTGGGCCGCAGGCTCCGGCCGCGATTACGCGCTCGGTGCCATGCAGGCCGCGTATGACAACGCCAAGACGGCGGAGGAAATCGCCCGTGCTGGTCTGGAAGCCGCCGCCGAATTCGACAGCGCCACCAGCGCACCCTTTGAGCTTCATAGCGTGCCGCTGCTCGCCGTCGAGAAACCCAAAGCCAAGCGCAAGAAGTAACCCCTTTCGTCATTCTTCTCCGATCCAACCATGAAGCGTCTCATTCTTCCTCTTCTCGCGCTCACGTCTGTCCTTGCGGATGGCCCCAAAGACAACCAAGCCGACAACGTGCGCCCGGTGCCACCTCCGGGCGTGGCTGTGCCTGATGCGGACCGCGCACGATTGATGGAAGGCTTGGCGAAGCTCCGCTCTGCCATTGATGAGGCGGCCAAAGCCCAATCCAAGAACCCGCTGCTCGCCGATCTGCTGCCCGATCTCGAAATTTATCACAAGGCGGTCGATTGGGCGCTACGCTACAACGAGGTCCACAAGCTCACCGAGCTGAAAAGCGCGGACGAACTCATCGCCGAAGGCTTGCAGCGTGCGGAGCAGTTCAAAACCGGTCAGACACCTTGGACCAAGCAGAAGGGTCTCGTCGTGCGCGGCTACCGCTCGAAGATCGACGGTTCCGTGCAGCCTTACGGCATGGTGATTCCCGACAGCTACGTCGGAGCCCCTTCCCGCCTCGACATCTGGTGCCATGGTCGCGGCGAAACGCTCAGCGAACTGGCTTTCGTTGATCAGCGCCGCAAACAGACCGGCCAGATCGCGCCGAAAAACACGCTCGTGCTGCATCCGTATGGCCGCTACTGCTGCGCGAACAAGTTCGCGGGTGAGATCGACTTACTGGAAGCCATTGATCACGCGAACAAGTTTTACGCCATCGACGAAGACCGCGTGATTGTGCGAGGCTTCAGCATGGGCGGCGCGGCGGCGTGGCAGTTTGCGGTGAACTATGCGGAAAAATGGTGCGCCGCGAATCCGGGGGCTGGCTTTGCCGAAACACCGGAGTTTCTCGGTGGCTTCCAGAGTGAGGATGTCAGCGGGGCACCTTGGTATCAACAGAAGCTCTGGCACTGGTACAACGCCACGGACAACGCCCTGAACCTCGAAAACTGCCCCACCGTGGCCTACAGTGGCGAGATCGACAAACAGAAGCAGGCCGCCGATGTGATGGAGCGCACGCTGCGCGGTGAAAACGTCGATCTGCTGCACATCATCGGCCCGCAGACCGGACACAAGATTCATCCTGACTCGCTCATCGAGATCGAGAAGCGGCTTGCCAGCATCGCCGCCATCGGACGCACCCGTGCGCCGAATGAAATTCACCTCGCCACCTGGTTCCTGCGCTACAACCGCATGCACTGGGTGGTCGTGGACGCCTTGCAGGAACATTGGGCGCGCGGCCGCATCCATGCCCGCATCACGGGCCAGTCCGAGGTCACGATCAAGCTGCAAAACATCACCGCCTTCACGCTCGACATGCCCAGCGGCCACTGTCCGCTGTCTTTGCTCTACAAACCCACCGTGATCATCGACGGTCAGGTTTTGGAGGTCACCCGCCCGAAATTGGACCGTTCCTGGCGTGTGCATTTCCAACTCAAGAACAGCAAGTGGACGCAGACACTCGGCAACGACGAAGCCGGCAAGCTCGCCAAGAAACATGGCCTGCAAGGCCCGATCGACGATGCGTTCATGGACACATTCCTGTTGGTGAAGCCGACCAAGCCGGGCTTCAGCGAAAAAGTCGATGCCTGGGCCAAGGCGGAGCTGGAACGCGCCCAGTTTGAATGGCGTCGTCAATTCCGCGGCGATGCGCCGACCAAAGACGATACGGCCATCAGCGACGCCGACATCGCCGCGAGCAACCTGGTGCTCTGGGGCGATCCGCAGAGCAACGCGATCCTCGCCAAGATCGCTGACAAGCTGCCCATTCAGTGGTCGAAGGACAAACTCGTCGCGAATGGCAAGACCTACGACGCCACGACCAACGCGCCTGTTTTGATCTACCCGAACCCGCTCAACCCGGCGAAGTATGTCGTGATCAACAGCAGCTTCACCTACCGCGAGTACGATTACCTCAACAACGCACGCCAGGTGGCCAAGCTGCCGGACTGGGCGGTGATCGACCTCTCCAAGCCGAAGACCAGCCAAGCTCCGGGCGGTGTCGTGGATGCCGGCTTCTTCGGTGAAAGCTGGGAATGGAAACCCGCACCCGCCCAGAACTAAGCCATGCAACGCCTGCTCGCCGTTTTTTCCCTGCTGGGTCTGATCCCGTGCGCCATCGCTCAATCACCCAAGATTGAGACAGCGCTCACGAACAGCCTGGAGATGCCGTTTGTGCGCGTCGCGAGCATCAACGCGTTGGTCTGCCGCTACGAAACACGGGTGAAGGATTACCAAGCCTTTGTCACAGCCAACACCCTCGAATGGAAGAAGCCTGACTTTCCACAAGCCCCCGATCATCCCGCCGTGAACGTGAGCATGCAGGATGCCGAGGCGTTCTGTGAATGGCTGGGCAAAAAGGAAGGCCGCAAGTATCGCCTGCCAACTGACCAAGAGTGGAGCCTGCTGGCCGGCTTGAAGGAAAAGCCGGACGTTTTCCCCACGCAGCAGCCAGCGAGCACGGGCCACTTTCACTGGGGCACACGCCCGCTTGCCAAGGATGTCGGCAATTTCTGCGACGAGGCTTTTGGCCGAAAATATCGCGCCAGCTACGATGCGAAGTGGCTCGAAATCGACGATGGTTATTCCGACACCGCGCCGGTGGGCAGCTATCCGGCGGATGCGAACGGCCTTTTCGACTTCGCAGGCAATGTCTGGGAGTGGGTACAAGGCTGGTATGACCCGCCGAAGAACACCCTGCGCATCGTACGCGGCGGTGCCTTCCGCACCGGTGGCGAAAAACGCCTGCTGGCCTCGTTTCGCGGTCCCGACCCCTACAACATCCACCTCGACAGCGTCGGCTTCCGCATCATCTGCGAGCCGTAGATTCGACTGGCAGTCGAATCGGTTAGGGACGTTCGGCTTCGATTGCCAATCGAAGCTACCGGCTCAACTCCAGCATGCGCAGGATCGGCTTCTCAGCACGCTGTCGCAGGTCTTCAGGCATCTCGACACGCGGGCTGAGATCGCGCAGGCAGTCGTGCAGCTTTTGCAGCGTGTTGAGCTTCATGTAACGGCAGTCGGCGCAGGCGCAGTGGCCGGTGGGGCCGGGAATGAAGGTCTTGCCCGGCACCTCGCGCTCCAGGCGGTGCAGCATGCCGCTTTCGGTCACGATGATGAAGGCGCTGGCCGGGCTGTTGCGGCAATACCCAACCATTTTTTCCGTGCTGCACACCTCATCGGCCAGCATGCGCACCGCGTAGGTGCACTCGGGATGCGCGACGACTTTGGCGTCCGGGTATTCGTCTTTGATCTTTTGAATGCTGTCGCGGGTGAACTCGACGTGGACGTAGCACGCGCCCTTCCACAGGTCCATCTTGCGCCCCGTGCGCTCCATGACCCACGAGCCGAGGTTTTGATCCGGCACAAAGAGGATCGGGCGGTCCTTCGGCGCCGCCTCGACGATCTTGTCGGCATTGCCGCTGGTGCAGATACAGTCGCTCAGCGCCTTCACATGGCCGCTGCAGTTGATGTAAGCGATGACGTAGTAGTTTTTGGCCGCGTTCGCTTTCAAGAACGCCTCAAGCTGAGGTCCGGGACAGCTTTGCTCCAGAGAGCATCCGGCATTGGCATCTGGCAGCACCACGATCTTGCCCGGATTCACGATCTTGGCCGTCTCCGCCATGAAATGCACGCCGCAGAAAACGATCACATCCGCCTCCGTCTCCTTCGCCCTGTAGGCGAGACCGAGGGAGTCGCCCACATAGTCGGCGATCTCCTGAATGGCTTTGTCCTGGTAGTTGTGCGCCAGGATCACGGCGTTGCGCTCCTGTTTCAGGCGCTTGATTTCTTCGATGAGGCTGGGGGCGGCGGTGGCAACCATGGGAAAGGAGTAAAACAGACGGGAGCGGAAGCAAGAGGAGCGGTCAAGGAGTCAAGAATTGGTCAAAAGGTCAAGCAGTGGTGAATCATTCGTCGTTCGACATTCCACCTTCGTCATTCCACATTCATCGCGTGACCCAAAAACAGCCCCATCCCCTCCTCGACCTCGCGCTCACCGTCATCTTGCCCTCCATCGCGCTCGAAAAGCTC
>JBIKYB010000295.1:0-6214 GCA_044355475.1 Prosthecobacter sp. | reverse complement strand
CCCTCGCGGCCGCGCTGGAGGCCGCGTATGAGAAGGCGTTCTCCGCCATCGCCGACTCGAACATCACCACGCTCATCTCGGCGGTCATCCTCTTCGCGATCTCCGGCGGCCTGGTCAAAGGATTCGCCGTCACGCTCATGATCGGCCTTCTGTCCTCCATGATCGGCGCGCTTATCGTCACCCGCGTGATCTTCATCTGGATCGTGGACAAGAACATCCTCACCCGAATCCACACCACCCGCATCATTCCGGACAAGGTTTTCGACATCCTGTCCTCCGCGCCGAAGTTCATCATCGCCTCACTGGTAGTGACCGCGATCTCCTTCGCCACCCTCTTCGTGAAGGGCCGGGAAGGCAGCCTCGGCATCGACTTCCGCGGCGGCGGTCGGGTGGACGTGGTGCTCAAGCCCGGCAAAAACATCACCGAGGAGGAGTTCGGCGCCGCTTTCAAAGGGCTCAAGCAGACGGACGGCAAGGACCTCGGCAGCTACTACATCCAGCCCAAGAAAGACCCCACCACCGGCGCGCTGAACCTGAGCATCCGCTGCGAGGAAAAGAGCAGCGCGGTGATCGAGGCCGCCATCACCGGCAAATGGAAGGACGACACCATCGCCGGCACCAGCATCGCCACAGTTGGCTCCGTGATCGGTGACGAGGCGATGAACACCTCGCTCATCGCCATGGCAGTCGCCCTCCTCGCCATCTTCATCTACCTGATGATGCGCTATGAGTTTGCCTTCGCCCTGGGAGCGATTGTTGCTCTGGCTCATGACGTGCTCATGGTTCCCGGTCTGTGCGTGCTTTTCGGCCAGGAGCTGAGCCTCATCCACGTCGGTGCGCTGCTCACCATCGCCGGTTACTCCATCAATGACACCATCGTCGTCTTCGACCGCATCCGCGAGACCATCCAGCGGGGCGCTGGCGGTGGCAGCATGCGCGAGATGATGAACGAGGCCATCTGCAAAACGCTCTCCCGCACGCTCCTCACTGGCCCCACGGCCCTCGCGCCGATGGTCGTCCTGCTCTTCCTCGGCAATCCGGCCATGCTGGAGTTTGCGATGCCCATCACCATCGGCGTGCTGCTCGGTACCTACTCGTCCATCTTCATCGCCTCCCCGCTTGTGCTGTGGTATGCGAAGAAGACCGGCACCAGCCTGAAGCGTCAGGTGCTCGACGCCCAGATCGAGCAGATGAAGGCCCAGCAGGCCATCGCGGCGGCGGCTGCTGCGGGCGGCAAGATCTGACCGGTTGTCTGCATTTGAGTTGTGGGCCCCACAGCATTGCTGTGGGTGAAAGGCGTGTGCTGAAGCAGAAGTAAAATTTCAGGCGGACGTTGGCAGGCGCTCGATTGTCCGCTACTCTGCCTGCATGATTGCCACCAGAGCCAAACGTGTGCTGCGCCGACGTGCGGAGGTTTTGCCGTTCATGGAGAATGGCGACATGCTCACGCTCACGGAGTTCTTGCGTCGCTACGACGCCATGCATGATGTGAAGAAAGCCGAACTCATCGAAGGAGTCGTCCATATGCCCTCTCCCGTACGCATCGACCAGCACGCCAAACCCGACGGCCTTATCCATACTTGGCTTGGTCTTTATGCAATCGCCAACGACTTGGAGTTCTATCCCAATGCCACTCTGCTCACCGACACCGAAAACTCATTCCAGCCGGACGCGATCCTGTGTTCGAAGCCGCGCGCTGGCGGGCGTGTGTGGCTGAACAACAAAGGTCTGCTCTGCGGCGCTCCTGAGCTGGTCGTCGAAGTCGCCGCCAGCAGCGTCAGCATCGACCTGCGTGACAAGCTGCGCGTTTATCGCCGTAGCGGCGTCAGCGAATACATCGTCTGGCGCACCCAGGATCGAGCGGTGGACTGGTTTGTTCTGGAAGAAGGCCAGTATGTGAAGCTCGTCCCGGATCGCGGTCAAAAGCTGCGAAGCCGCGTCTTTGCGGGGCTGGTGCTGGACGTGAAGGCGCTCTTGAACCACGACGGGGCCAAAATCATCGCTGCGCTGAAACGGTAGCCTGTGTTGTGTGCCAGCCAGATGGCTGGCACATGTCTTGACCACTCAGGAGTCTCCAGTCGCTTGTCACTGAACCGTGCCCGGCGTGGGAGCCGGAGTCGCAGGCACCGCAGGCTTCACTTCTTCAAATGGTGTGGCAGGAGCGGGTGACGGCGCTGCGGGACGGGTGGCTGGTGTGCCTGCGGGCGTCGGAGCGGGGCCGTTAGGATCATCAGGAGCCAGCGAAGTGGCGGCAGTCGCCGCCGCCGCTGCGTCATCCAGCTTCTTCTTAGCCGCGGCGAATTTCGCAGCGTTGTCCTTGGCCTTCGCGGCGGACTGAGCCAGATACGTTTTATAATCTGGGCCGTTGCCGGTGATCGTCACTGGCGTGCCGACGGAAGTGTGGGCAAACAGGATGGGGGCCATCTTCGAAGGCAGGCGGATGCAGCCGTGCGAGGCGCGGCGACCGGGCTTTGAAATCAGGCCGATGTGCATGCCCACGCCGTCTCCGGTGAGGCGCATGAAGTATTTCATCGGCGCAGCGATAAATTTGCCACCTGCGGGCAGCACATCACGCCCCTGCTTGAAATCAGAGTTCACCAGCTTGCCACCGGCGTCATAGCCCTTGCCATAGAGGTTAGAGACTTTGTCTTTCACCTTCTCCAGGATTTTGAACTCGCCCGTCGGCGTCGGGTAACTGATGATGCCGCTGGCCACATACGTCCAGCCGACGACTTCGTCACCGTGGTAAAGCGTGGCGCGCTGCGTGTCCACATTGATGCGGATGTGGGTGATCGCCTTGTCACCACCGGTCCACTCCCCCGGATACTTCCACACTTCCTTCACCGGTTCTGGCGGCGGAGCCGGCGGCTTCTTTTGTACATTCTGGCAGGAGGCCAGCAGCACCGCGCCGATGAGCAGGGTGGCGCGTGTCAGGGTGAGTGGGAGGTTTGATTTCACAGTCGCAGATTCTAAGGGGACTGCCACATCCCCTCAAGTCGCTGGTGGGACAATCTTTTCAGTCCAGATTGAACAATTCCGCTGGTGAAGAAAGGAGCACATCCGCTCCGCACTCGATGAGCTCCGCCTCGCTGCGGAATCCCCAGCGCACACCGACGGCCCGCATGCCGCTGCTTTTCGCAAACTGCATGTCGATGCCCGAATCTCCCACATAGGCCATTTCATCCGTCCTCAGGCCCAGAAACGCCGCCATTTCATGCGCACCATCAGGCGCTGGCTTGCGCGGCACCTCCGTGCGCTGGCCCAGGATGTGATCAAACACGTCCGCACCAAAAAAATGCTCCGTCATCGGCACCGTGAAGCGGTGTGCCTTGTTCGAGATCACGCCCAGCTTCATTCCGCGCGCTTGCAATGTCCTCAGCATCTCCACGATGCCGGGATACGGCCGTGTCTGTGCATTCCAGAGCGTGTCGTAATGCGCCCGGTATTCTTCCACGCAAACCTTGATCAGCGCTTCGTTCCTCACGTCCTCTGGCAGCGCCCGCTCCACGAGTTTCTCCATGCCATCCCCCACCATCTGCTTGAACACTTCTTGTTGGCAGCGCGGGTAGCCCCGCGTATCCAGCATCCGGTTGATCGACTCCGCGATGTCTGCGAGCGAGTCGATCAAAGTGCCGTCGAGGTCGAAGATGAAGGCTTTGGGGGCAGGCATCACTCTCAGTGGCAGGGGTTCGTAACCGCATCAAGCTTCCAGTCACCGCCGCTGAATGTTTATTGTTATTTGAGATCAAAGTGAGCAAAATGGCCGAATGAATACTCGCACTCTCGTTGCCTGTGGCATGGCTGCCATCACCTCAGTCTTGGCCGCAGCGGTCACCCCTGAGGTGGCTGAATTGGGTTTTGACAGCCGGTGGGCATCCCCTCAGGGCAATGGAGAGCTTAAGCTGCCTTCTTGGATCACTGGCATCAAGCAGCAGGGCGGCGCCTTCATTGATGATCCGCGCTGCTGGCAGGTGGCCGCAACGGCCCCTGTGGGGGTTGGCAGGCTGGAGATTGCCCTGGATCGCTCACGCATTGCCAGTGGAAACTTGGTGGTCACTCTGCTCTTCGATGCCGACGAGAAGACCGACGTGGCGGTGCAACTCTTCGACTCGCAAGGCCGCGTGGTTGTGGTGGATCTTTTTGGCAATGTCGTGGACATCGGCAAGCAGGCAACCACGGACACTTTTGCCATTCCTCTGAGCAAGTACCCCACGGCTGATAGAATCGTCGTTCGGCGTGTGGAAGGCGGGCTCAATCTGCATGGGATTGTGCTCTTTCCGGTGGTGACAGAGGGGCCCATGGAGCTAGCCGCGCTGAAGGAGCTGGCGCGCGTCTTGGGGGATCCACTCAGCCCTGAAAACCCGCTGGTGCCCAGCATTCAAAACATCGCGCGCAGCAGTCAGGTCAAGGTGGCTGCGGTCAAACCCGCGGTGATTGTCGCAGGCACCGGGGCGGGGGCCTACCCAGCAGCCACACCCCAGACCCCAGGGGGCAGCGCATTCAATGCATCGCTGAGCCAGGGACTTCTGGCGCATCTGAACTTCGAAAACAACAACGCCGAAGACACGAGCGCCCTCCAGAGTCACGGTCAGCCACAGGCAGGCGCTTCTTTTGTTCCCACCGAGCGTGGCACCTCCCTCCGCCTGCGGAAAAATCCCACTCGCAACCGCAGCATTCCCTGGGACGCCGTCATCATCCCCAAAGAGCGAATGCCCCAGCTGCATGATCAGCTCTCCTTGTGTGCTTGGGTCCGCTATGAATCAATCGCTGGAACGTGGGGTTCACAGATCATCTGGCATGGAGACTCCCGGTCCGGTCGCGATCCCTGGGTTCTGCATCTCCTCCCCAGCGGCCGTGCCGAATTCCGTTCGGACCGTTCAGTCACTGGCAGGCCTCAGTTCACCCTGTTTAAGGACGAAATTCAGCTCTCTCCCACTGGCACGCCCACGTTGTCTCAGCACATCGCCGTCCAGTCCCCGCTTAAACTGGAGCGTGGGCAATGGTACTTTCTCGTTGGCACCATGGACAAGATGAATGAGCGCACCCGCACCATGCGCCTCTACATCAACGGCGCTAGCGTCAGTGAGCTCCAAACCACAGAAGTCGTGAACTACGATACCGATGCCATGTGGACGACTATTGGAGCCGTGGACAACGGCGGCTGGCAGAACTTCGACGGCCACATCGACGACGTCCGGCTTTACGATCGGGCTCTCTCTCCCGAAGAAGTCCGCCACTTGTATCAGCAGCCCTGGAAGTGAACTCTCTGGCGTGATTTGAAGTTGGCAGAATCGGTCTGAGATGCTTGGTGAATCATGCTCACTGACTACCACACGCACACCCCCCTCTGCCTGCATGCCGAGGGGAATCCGGTCGATTATGCGCGGCATGCGCAGAAGATCGGACTCGCGGAGATCGGCCTGTCGGACCACAACCCCATGCCAGCGCATTACGACGACTGGCGCATGCCGCTCTCCGACCTGCCGCGCTACTTTGAGCTCGTGCAGGAGGCCCGCGAGGCGCTGCCGGACTTCCCCATCCGCCTCGCCCTCGAGTGCGACCACATCGAAGGCCACCAGAAGTGGATCGACGAGACCGCCGCCATGGCCGACTGGGACTACCTCATCGGCAGCGTGCACTACATCCACGACGGCATCGCCGTGGACGATCCGAAGCACGTCTCCCGCTGGAAATCCGCCGCCGACATTGAGCACATGTGGGGCATGTACTGGAAACTCTACGAGCAGATGATCCGCACACGCCAGTTCGACTTCCACGCGCACCCCGATCTCGCCAAACGTTTC
Source organism: Prosthecobacter sp. (assembly GCA_044355475.1). Taxonomy (GTDB): domain Bacteria; phylum Verrucomicrobiota; class Verrucomicrobiia; order Verrucomicrobiales; family Verrucomicrobiaceae; genus Prosthecobacter. Next base: position 410 of record JBIKYB010000295.1, on the reverse strand, counting down.
GGCCTGCGCCCCGCCGGTGATCTGCGGCACTACTACGAGCCGGTGATCCAGGCGCTGGTGGACACCAACGGCATCCTGGAGGTCAGCACCGCCGGCCTGCGCAAGGACGTGCGCGAGATCTATCCCGCGCGCGAGATGCTGGAGATGGCCTTCGCCGCGAAAGTCCCCATCGTGATCAATTCAGACGCCCATGTACCTACCGACGTCGGCGTGGACTTCGACAAGGCGCTCGATCTCGTCCGCAGCGTCGGTTACACCACGACCGTGCGGTTTGAAAAACGCCAGCGGAAGGTCCTGCCGCTGCCTGCTGGGCCCGGCGCTGCATAAACAGCCTCCCCCAGCGCCGTTTGACCCTTCCCCCGGCCTCGCGGGGGGCGTCGCGGTCACGCGGGGGGCGTCGCCGGTTACGC
>JBIKYB010000288.1:0-6401 GCA_044355475.1 Prosthecobacter sp. | reverse complement strand
GGCCTGGAAGCGGGAGGCGATGACGACGTCAGCATCACCGTCTTCGATGACCTTCACCATGTCCTGGATGTACTTGGGGTTGTGGGTGTTATCAGCGTCCATGACGATGACGGCATCGCCGATGAGCCAACCTTCACGCAGACCGGTCTGGATGCCTTCGCCGAGACCTTTGTTCACCTCGTGCTGCACGAGCTTCAAGGGCATCGTTTTGGCGTATTCGCGGGCGATTTCGGCGGTGCGGTCCTTGGACCCGTCATCAACGACGACGACGGTGTATTTGAAGGGCATCGCGCTCACGGTGTTGCGGATGTTTTCGAGCAGCACGGGCAGATCCTTCTCCTCATTGTAGGCGGGGAGCACGATGGCGATTTCTTTGACCTGGGTCGGTGTTTTCATGGCGCGTTTTGGTATGTGTCTGTGTTAGGCGGGTTGGACGGAAAGGCGTGTGGATGCAGCGGCGCTGCTGGTGAAGGATGCGGCGTGCTCGCTCATGGTGCCGGGCTGCCAGTGGCGTTGCAGGCTGCGGATGGTGTGCTCCACGAGGGCGATTTTTTTGGCCGCAGGCAGTTTCATGCCGGGGAAGAAGCTCATCTGCGGCACGTCCTGCTCATCGAGAAAATCGGTGGGGTGCAGCAGCAGCGAGGGCGCGATATTTCGGGCGCGGCAGAGCGTGACGGCGGTGTTCCAGTAAAGCTGCGCGAGGAATTCCGACTTCTGCGCCAGGAACATCAAATACGTTGTGTGAACAGGCAGGCGTAGCAGCGGCATGGTCGTCACGGGCAGCTCAACGAGGCCGTTTTCCCAGGTGAAGGGGTTTAATGTCCCGAAGGCGTCGCTGAACTTGCCGTAAAGGCCTTTGCGCTGCGCTTTTTCCTCGGGGGAGAGCTTGGAGTTCAGGAAGAAAAACAGCCGAGCCACCGGACCGAGGGCGCTGGGGAAGATGGAGGCGTCGTAGGCGTAGCCGCGCTCGGCGAGCACATCGCGCACCAGCGGCGAGGTGCTGAAGCCGGGGCCGCGAAAGCCGCGTGTTTGCTTGCCGGTGACGGCGGCGATGGCTTTTTCCGCATCGCCAATCTCCTGATGCAGACGCTCGCGGCTGTAAAGATGCAGCCACGGCTCGTGCATGAACGAGTGATTCGCGATCTCATGCCCCGCGTCGGCGATTTGACGCAGCACGGCGCGGTTGGATTCCATCGTGGCGTCCTGGCCGACAATGAAAAAGGTGATGCGCTGGCCGCAGCGGTCGAGCACTTCCAAAATGCGCGGCACGACCACGTCCAGATAACCTGGAAAGCTCTCCCAGCCTGGAGCGCCCTGCGTTTTCAGGTAGCTCCACAGATTATCGAGATCGAGCGAGATGCTGGCGGCGGGTTTCATGACGCGAGGAATGGAAAAAACTCAGGCGGCGAGGCGCATCGGCTCGATGGCGACGATTTTGGGTGCTGCGCCGAACAAGACATCGCACACGCGTTCGGCGGTGTGGCCGTCGCCAAAGACATCGCGGGAGCGGCTGGCGCTGGCGTGCCAGACCTCGTCGATCAGGGCCATGCGCAGCATTTCACGCAGGCGCTCGGGGGATTCGCCGACGAGACGCGCCACGCCGCACTCCACGGCCTCGGGGCGCTCGGTGTTCTCACGCAGGACGATCATCGCCTTGCCCAGCGCGGTGGCTTCCTCCTGGATGCCGCCGGAGTCGGAGACGATCAGCCAGGCGTGCGAGAGCAGATGCACAAAGTCGCGGTAGCCCATCGGGTCCGTCAGGCGGATGCGCGGGTGGTGCTCCAGCTCGGCGGCGACCGCTGCGCGCACGTTCGGATTCGGATGCACCGGGAAGATCATGCAGAGATCCGGCTCGCTCTCGATGAAGTCACGCAGCGCCCGCAGGTGCTGGCTCATCGTCTCGCCGAAGTTCTCACGACGGTGCGTGGTCACGAGCACGAGGCGCTTGCCAGCGGCCCACTGCTGCATCAGCTCGACCGTTTTGCCGGGGCGGGTCGTTTTCAAAGTCTGATGCAGCGCATCGACGACGGTGTTGCCGACGAGATGGATCGAATCAGCGGCAACACCTTCATCAAGGAGCGTGCGGCGATTGCGCTCGGTGGCGGCGAAGTGATACGCGGCGATCTGGCCGACGAGGCGGCGGTTCATTTCCTCCGGGAAGGGGCTGAGCGGGTTGCCGGAGCGCAGACCGGCCTCCAGATGCCCCACAGGGATGCGGCGGTTGAACGCGGCGAGGGAACCCATCACGGCGGAGGAGGTGTCGCCCTGCACGATGACGAGATCGGGCTTTTCAGCCTCCAAGACGGGGTCCAGGCGCTCCAGCAGGCGGCTGCCGAGCGCGTTGAGGCTTTGTCCGGCCACCATCGCCTCCAGATTGTGCTTGGGGCGAATGTTAAAAAGTTCAAACAGCGGCTGGAGCAGATCCGTGTGCTGGCCGGTGTTCACCGTGACGAGGTCAATGCCCCGGTTTTCCAGCGCCTTGATCATCGGCGCAAATTTGATGAGTTCAGGCCGTGTGCCGAGGCAGACGAGCACTTTGGAGGGTTTCGAGTCGGATTGAGCGACTAATTTCATAATTACTATGATAAACCAAGATTTATCACAGACAAGGCAATTTTATGAAAATTATCTCAAATGCAGTCAGTTTTTGATGATTGTATCAAATTTGAGAGGTTTTGTCCGTGAAATGACCCGCCATTCAAGATGTTGGGACACGGGAAATCGACGGAGTCAGAGACTCCCTCGTCAATGGCCAACACGCTTACGCAACATCAAGCCAGGGGCGTCACAGTCCGGACACTCTGAGCCGCATGAAGCGTGGCGCACCTGTGCTGATGAGCTCGACATCCGCCACTTTCACGGTGGTGCGCCCGGCGGCGGTGGACTCGATGATGCGTGAAGTGCCGCCAGCCTGCCAGGTCCAGGCTGCGGTGCCGGTTTTGCGGGCCAGTTCCACCCAGCCAGCGGGGCCGGGGGTGGTGTTGGCCTCAATGTGGTAGATGACATCGGCTGGCGGGATTTCAGGCAGATCGCACACGATGACGAGGCGTCCGGCCAGGACGGCTTCGATGCCGCCGCTGACAGGGTAGGGCAGGGTGCTCGCGCCATTGCCAGCACTGGCGCTGTTGGGATTTCTGGCAAGAGCGTATTCCATCAGGTTGAGGAGAGCGTCGTGATCCGCGTCCTGCAGGTCAGCTCCGAGGCCGGAATTGGCAGAACTGCCGAAGTGCGTCTGCCGCCACTGCTCCAACGGCGACAAGGATACATCGGAGATCTGCACCGAGGTGACGCCATTGGCGGCCAGACTGGTGCCGCCGATCGGAGTGCCGAGCTGCACATTGAAAAACTCATCTGGCTCGGTGGTGGTGTCCACGGCGGCGGGGATGGTGATGGTCTTGTCCGCTGCATCGCCGTCCGCCCAGACGAGTGTTCCCGTTTGCGCGGTGAAATCGGCCGCGGTGGCCGTGCCTGGCAGCGTGGCGTAGCTGATGGAAATCTGCCCCAGGCTGCCACCGACGCGGCGCACGGCCACGGCGGCAGATCCGCCCTCGCTGATGCTCGTCCCACCCGGCACGAACTCGATCTGCCCGGTGGGCGCGGCCTGGGCGCTGAACACCCGCTTGATGCCGCTTTGCGTGCCGCCGAACGAATCGAGCGTGATGAGCACCCGCGTGTCCGGCTGCATGAGCACTTGGTAGCAGTAGTTGGGAGAACTGGTGGAATAGGTGAGCGGAATGACGGGCGCAAAAGTGGTGTCCACCGCGCCGGTGGCCAGCAGGCGTCCCACACGCGTGCGAGCCTGGCCTGCGACATCGGTAAATCGTCCGCCGATAAGGATTCGGCCATCACTTTGCACACAAAGGGAACGGACCGAATCGTTCGCTCCAGCGCCGACGGCGGTGGTGAAGCTGCTGTCGAGCGAGCCGTTGCTGTTCACGCGGACGAGTCGGTTGACGCTCACACCATTGAACGCCGTGAAGTCCCCGCCTAGCACGACCTGACCGTCTGGCTCAACGGCGACAGACCAGACGCGCTGCAGGGAGCCGACGCTGCCGGGCGTGTGCGCGCCAGTGCCGATGTTGAAGCTGGTGTCCACTGTGCCGTTGGTGTTCAACCGCAGCACACCGCTGGCGAATCCGTTGGGAAAAATGGCCTCGAAGTTTGTCCAAAGCTGTCCGCCGAACAGCAGCTTGCCGTCCGGCTGCAAGGCTAGGCACTCAATGTCCGTGCCGTCGATGCCCGGGATCGGCGTTGCCAGGAAGGTCGTGTCCAGGCTGCCATCCGGCAGCAATTGCGCCACGCCTGCACGGGCTGTTCCTGCCACATTGAGAAAGTAACCGCCGATGATGATGCGTCCGTCGGGCCTGATGACAATGTCGTTCACCACGTTGTCGGGCCCAGTGCCGGGATTGAAGCTGGTGTCCAGGCTGCCATCCTCATTCAACCGCGCCACTCGTGCGCGCGCCACGCCGTGCAGGGTGGTGAAACTGCCTGCCACGACGATTTTTCCATCCGCCTGCCGGGCGATGGCGTTCACCGGAAGGGAATTGGCTCCGGAGCCGCCAATGAAGGCGGTGTCCAGCGCGCCGCTGACCTCAAAGCGGCCCACGCCGTTGACCGGTGTGGAGGCGATGTTTGAGGCGCGGCCCGCAAAGGCGATGCGACCGTCCGGTTGGACGACAAGTTTGCGCACCGAACTCGAGTTGTTGAAGAAGCCGTGGGCGAAACCCGAGTCCTCAGCCCCCGGTTCGCGAATATTGGCCGTCACGGTGGCGTTGTTCAGGATGATGCCGCCAGTGATGCCGCTCAGTGTGAGCGTGAAGGATTCCGAGCCTTCCGGCGAAGCGTCCGCCACGATGGGAATGTTCACCGTCTTGGGCGCGGAATCCCCGGCGGCCCAGGACACGGGCGTGCTGGTGGCGGTGTAGTCCGCAGGCGCGGTGGCCGTGCCATTGCTGGTGGAGAGCGTCACGGAAACGGCGCCCGTGCTGTTGTTGGTGCGGTTGAGCACCACGGCGAGATTTCCCGAGGCCTCGTCCACATCGTAGCTGCTCTTGGAGAATGAAATCCGCGCGTCAAAAGCGACGTCAACGTCGATGTACTCCGCCGTGCCGGAGCCGCCCGCGCCCGTGACGGTGAAATGCAGGCCCGCCGCGTTGTCGTGGAAGGTGCTGCCGACATTGAGAGAGGCGTCCTTTGCGTCGGTGCCGGGCGTGTCGAGGTCGATGAGCTTGCTCGTGTCCTGGTAATCGTGTCCCCAGATGATGTAGGCTCCGGCACTGCCATCCGAGTGGGTCGCATGGCCCGCGAACTTGCGGCGGTACCCGATCCAGTAGTTCTGCTGCGAGTTGCGGCCGATGCGCAGCGCAAGGGGGTTCGTGAGCACGGCGGACGGGTGGTCGTAGCGGTAGATGCGGAAGCTGCCGCTGGCGGCGGGTGTTTGCACGGCGGTGTTCGGCAACCAGTCGATGCGGTTGAGGAACCAAGGGTTGAAGTGGTCGAGATTTGCGCCGGTGTTGGTCGGGCTGCCGCCCATCATGTCAAACACATCGCCGTACTCGGTGGAGGTGCCGCCTGGGGCCACGGGATCAGTGCTGCCGCCGGGGATCTGCCAGAGGTTCGCATGGCGGAGGCCGAAGTTGTGCCCGAATTCATGGACCACCACTCCCTGGGAGAAATTGCCGTTGTACCAGGTGAACGAGTCGCCGATCTGCCCCAGACCCGCGTAGGTGATCTGCGACCCCGGAATGGCGGAGAGCCGTGAAAAGACCAGTGCCACACGGTCATAGTTGTCCGGTGTGAAACCAGCGGTCGTGGCCAGCGCCAGCGCGTCGAGCCGCAGGTTGTTGTTCAGGCCGCTGGTGGCGTAACTGGCGGCTGTGTTCGGCATGCGCAATACGGCGGTGACGTCGGCAGGCTGGAGCGTCATCGAAGACTTGTTATAAGACACCTCCGTGATCCAGGGCGAGACCTCGTTGGTGATGCGGTTGGTCAGATAGGCCGAGTCCATCACATTCGCCGAGCCATCGACCGGTGCGCCGGCCAGATCAGAGAAATCCACGCGGATCACCAGCAGCGTCTTCACACCCTCCGTCCACGACGAGGCGGCGACCTCACCTGTGCCCGGCTGGAAGCTGCCCTGGCCGCCGCTGGCCTCCAGCAGCGGCCCGGGAGTCTGCTCTGAGGCCGAAAGATCACCGGCCAGTTTCGCGGCATGCGCCTCACAGCAGACTTGGTAGGCTGTGCCGCCGGAGATCCAGAGGCTGCTCACCGCATCCACCACCCGGGCTTGATGCTCGGGCGAAACCGCCGTTTTGATCGCGCCCTCGGGCAACGGCTCTCCCGGCTCCAAACGGCGCAGGGGCGAGTCCAGGATCGCCAGTTGATCGTCCACCGCGATG
>JBIKYB010000245.1:0-7799 GCA_044355475.1 Prosthecobacter sp. | reverse complement strand
ATGCCTTCGATCGGCAGCGCTCGCTTGCTGTCCACCCGCTCCCGCGTGCCGTACACATGCGCCTGCATGACCTTGCCGTCGATGACCGCCTCGCGCCGGATGGCCGGACCGGGATCAATGCCATCCGCACCACGCGCCGCCGCCAGCACGGAGTAATCCGCTTTTTCGGACACTCGCTGCTCCAGCAGCGCCACGATTTCTGGGGGCAGCCGGTTCCGCGTCTGCCAGGGCACGGCGAGCGCGATGGCCGCCTGCGGATTCTGCTGGATCTGTTGTTTCAAAGCCTTCCTGCGTTCTGCGGCCAGCCTCACACCTTCATCAAGAACGGGCTGGGCCAGGGTCGTGCCGGGCTGGGGCAAGGCCGCGGTCCACTCCTGGAACCGCATGAACACATCTCTTTCCGCCTCGGGCAGTGCGCTCAGCGTGTGAATCGTGAGATCTGCCGTGCTGCCGGGTTGGGGCGCAGGTTTCGGCAGGATCGTGGGTGTGACCGCGCCTTGGGAGGCTGGCGCGGTCTTGTCCTGCGGCTTCTGGCTCTCATCTTCGCGAAAGAGGAGCACACCCAGCAGCAAGGCGCTGGCGACGAGGGCGGTGACGTGGAGGTTCCTGGGTGAGTTCATGGTGGGCGAACGTGGTGGTCTCAAAGCAGCCGCGAGGAGGGAATCCGGGCACCGCTAGGGCGATTATGAGGCGAACGAGAAAACCGTCCACACAATCCATCTTCAACTCTGGTGCACGGTTTCAGGGCGGGTCCGTGTGAAACTTGAGCTTGGCAAGCGCCGCCGCCACGCCCAAGCCAATCCACGGCCAGACGACGATCGTGTAGCGTGGCAATCCCGGCAGCAGGCTGGTGCCGCCGAGGTAGATGAAGGTCATCAGGGCCAAAATCAGGATTTCAGCGGGCATCGTGCCTCGACATCTCCATCCGACCCACAACGCGGACAAAACAGCCAGCACCAGCGGACCGTTCACCGCCACGAGCACGAGCATGATCAGCTCCTCGGCCTGGTAAGAGCGCGGAACGCCGAAAACGAGGCGGCCCCAGTTGCTCAACCAGTTCTTGATCACGCCTGTTGGATTGGCGCGGATGTTTTCGAGCGCCTTCTTTTTCAGCGCGGCCTCGCGTTCCTTCACCGGGAGGTAATAGTTCGCCTGGTAGAATTCGCGGTGGCCGTTGGCGACGAGTTCGGGCTTGTTTTGCGCGTCCTCCTCCGAAAACCAGTGGCCGTTTTCGCCCTCGTGTGTGCTGGTGGCCCAGTAGAGCAGCTCACCGGCGTTCGTGGACCAGCAGAGCATGTCGCCGGTCTTTGCTTTCGTGTAGGCCAGCCAGGGCACGCACATCGCGAAGGCGAGCGCCAAAACAGCCAGCGCTCGCAGCAAAACTGTGCGCTGGCTTTTCCACAACGGCAGCAGCAGCACGAGGAAGGCGAGAGATGCCATGATCACGTTGCCAAAGAATACCCGCGTCAGCGTGAGCCAGACGAAGGCGAACGCGGCAGCCAGAATCGTCATCCAGCTCGATTTTTCAGCTCGCATGGCCGTTGTGAATGCCCACGCGAAACCAGCGATGCAGCCGATGGAGAGCGCCTCCGTCATCAAATAAGGTGCGGTGCGCACCAAGCTCGGATGGAAGGCAGTCACGAGCGCCACGGCCAGTGCCCAGCGTTTTCCAGCATACGGCAGCACCGCGCGGAAGCTAAACCACGCCGCCAGTGCCATGAAAACCGCGTTGAACAGGCGCAGACCGAGCAAGGGCACCTTGACTAGCAACAAACCGGCGAGCACCAGCGGATAGCCCGGTCCGTTGATCACGTCTGGATTCTCCGAAGGGGCATAAAACCCGTGCGTGAGATTTTCCGCGTATCCCAGGTAGCGCCCCTCATCCCAGATCAAGTCCGGGCGGTTAGCCAGCAGCGTGACGGTGATGTAAAACAGCAGCGTGCCGCCCAGCAGCAGGAGTTCGAGGCTTCGGGTGGCGGATTTTGCGTCAGACATCTGGTACCGTCCGCTGCAACGGTGTGTTTTGTCAAAGCCGAACCTTGCATCCCCTCCCCAACCATCCATCAATCCCGCTCCAACTTCCCTTTTTTCACCATGATCAAACTCACCGGCATCGCAGACGAAGCAGGCGCATCTCTTGATGTGCAAATCCAGGCCCACCAGGAACTCGGCTGGGACAGCATCGAGTCCCGTGGCGTCGAAATCGACGGCGTGAAAGGCAACCTGCACGAGATCCCCGACGCGGTGTTTGAAAAGGTCGTCGCCCGGCTGGCGGAGAAAAACATGAAGATCAGCGGCTTTGGCTCGCTCATTGGCAACTGGGCCAAAAAAATCACCGACGACTTCAGCATCACCGAGGCCGAGATCAGCCGCGCGATTCCGCGCATGCAGCGTCTGGGCGCGAAACTCATCCGCGTGATGAGCTACGCCGTCTGTAAAGACGAAGGCGGTAAAGATCTGGAGGAGCAGTTCGCCCCCGAACGCATCAAGCGCATGATTGAGATCAACAAACGCTTTGCTGACGCCGGACTGACCGTCGTTCACGAAAACTGCATGAACTGGGGTGGCATGAGCCCGACGTATGTGCAGCGCATGGCCGAGGCCGTGCCCGGCATGAAGTGGGTCTTTGATACCGGCAACCCCGTCTTCATCGACAACCGCGACAAGCCGGGCCACAAGCAGGACGCCTGGGAGATGTACCAGGCCATCAAGCCCTTCATGGCCCACGTTCACGTCAAAGATGGCATCTGGGACAAGGCGAAGAACGACGCCGTCTATACTTTCCCCGGCGAGGGCGAAGGCCAGACCGAGCGCATCATGAAGGATCTCGTCGAGACCGGTTACGAAGGCTACATCAGTATCGAGCCACACGTCGCCGTCGTTTTCCACGGCGCGGGTGCCGCTGACGATCTTTCGCCAGAACAAAAGGCCAAGGAGCAGTACGACAGCTACGTCAAATACGGCCGCATGCTGGAGTCGATGCTGAAACGCCTCGGCGCAAAGCTGGGCTGACCAGGAGGGGGATCATCCTGATCCCCCGAAGTCCTAGAGGGACCAGGATGGTCCCTCTCCTCATGGAGCCTTCGCGTTCTCGTCGTAGCGGTGCAGCGGGCGCACCCAGATGTTGCGGTAGCGCGTGGGATTGTGGTGATCTTGAAGCGAGAAGCCGAATTCCTGCACCTTCGTTTCCATCGGCAAGGCGTGATGCACGAGCACGCCATTGTGCAGCACCGTCAGGCGGGCTGGTTGCAGCACGTTGCCTTTCTGATCGAGCTTCGCGCACTCGCAGATGATGTCGTAGCTCTGCCAATCGCCTGGTTTGCGGCAGGCGTTCACCAGCGGCGGGTAGTGGTGGTAGATCGCGGCGGCCTGACCGTCGGGATAGGTGTCGTTTTCATATGAGTCGAGCACCTGCACTTCGCCCCAGCCGTGGAGGAGCACGCCGCTATTGCCGCGCCCCTGGCTTTTGCCGACGACTTCGGCGGGCGTGGCCCATTCGAGGTGGATCTGGCAGGAGCCGAACTTTTCCCGCGTGTCGATGCTGCCGGATTTGCCCACAATCTCGGCATAACCGTTCTCGATCTTCCATTTCGGCACGTCCGAGGTGTCGGGATCATCCTTGCGCGGCTGCCGCTTGAACTTGGAGAGGTCTTTCCCATCAAACAGCACGACGGCATCACTTGGAGGCGTGTTTTCCGAAGGCGGCGTGATCACCGTGGGGCGCGGGCGCTCCATGTCGCCATGGCGATAAACACCGCCGGGCGTGAAGGGCTTTTCTTTGGCCGGTTCGGCCGCGTGGGCGGTCAGCGCGAGGCCCAGGGCGGGGAGGAGCAGGAAGCGAGTCATGGCCTAAAGCAACGCAGACACGACGCATCGTGTTACAGCAAAGAGAGGTCGCTCAGGCCGCCTGCGGAGCCTGAAGGGCGGACATCGAGAAGCGTTTCATGAGCGAGCCAGCGGCCACATAGCCGAAACCGCAGAAGAAAAGCAGCAAAAAGGGAATGGAACCCCACTGACCGCGATCTGCGGCGAGGGCGATCATCCAGGCGAAGTAGCCTGTGAGAGTGACCTCGATCCACAGGGCGATGGATTTGCCCGCCTTGTAGCTAGAGCGCTGTTTCACGGCTTGGGCCTTGGTTTCGATGCCGTATTTCGGCGTGCGAACGAATTCGGAGCTTTGGTTCAGCAGCGCTTCGAGCACTGCCTTGCCGTTGTTGATCGACATGCCGATGCCGAGCGCGAGCAGCATGGGCACATAAGGCAGCGCCTTCAGCCAGCCGAAGCGGCTCTGGGCACCCTGGGCGGTGATGTAAAATGCCACGACGCTCAGCGAGGCGAAGAAGAACACCGGCACATCGACGAACACCGCCTTGTGCCAGGAACTGCCCATCACGAAGTTCGCCGGATACATGAGCACCAGTGTGCAAAGCGTGAGCAGGTAGGCGAAATTTGAGGTCAGGTGCGCGGTGGCCTCCAACTTCAGCCGCAGCGGGATGTCGCTACGCCACACATCGCCCAATATTTTTTTGCAGACCTGGATGGAACCCTTCGTCCAGCGGTGTTGCTGGCTTTTGAAGCCGTCCATGTCTGGCGGCAGTTCGGCGGGAACGACGACGTCCTTCAAATAGATGAACTTCCAGCCCTTCAACTGCGCGCGGTAGCTGAGATCGAGGTCTTCCGTCAGAGTGTCATGCTCCCAGCCGCCACTTTCGGTGATGGCGGAGCGTCGCCAGATGCCAGCGGTACCGTTGAAGTTCAAAAACTCGCCGTCGCGGCTACGGGCCGTCTGTTCCAGAACGAGATGACCGTCGAGAAACAGCGCCTGAAGACGTGTGAGGAGAGAGAAATCCTTGTTCAGGTGCCCCCAGCGGGCCTGCACCATGCCCACCTTTGGGTCGGTGAAGTGATGGATCACCTTTTTCAGGTAATCCGGCTGTGGCTGGAAGTCCGCGTCGAAAATGCAGATGTAGTCGCCCTTCGCGGCGGCCATCGCCTCGTCCAACGCCCCGGCTTTGAAGCCGTTGCGGTTCGTGCGGTGGCGGTAATCCACATCGTACCCCTGGGCCTTGAGTTCGGCAGCGAGTTTTTCAGCGTGGGCAGCGGTTTCGTCGGTGGAATCGTCCAGGACCTGGATTTGTAGGCGGTCGCGTGGGTAATCCAGGGCGCTGACCGTGCGCAGCAGGTTCCCCACCACATGAAGCTCATTGAAGATAGGCAGTTGAACCGTGATCACCGGCAGTTCGGCGAACTGGGAAACGGGCACGGGCGGGTTTGCCCGGTGCTTCCAAAATTGATACAGCACTTTGATTCTGTGTGCGCCGAAGGCAGACAGAGCGGTGAAAACAAGGATGTAGCTGGTAAACCAGAAAGGATTATCCCACACAATCATATCGGGAGGCCTACGAGGCAGGGGGGCGCAATCAATCTCCACCAGACTGAAACAATCAAGCAGCAAATCGAGTGCCAGAGCCATGAGGAAATTTTCAGCCCCCAGATCCTACCGGTTCCTTTCTGGCGCTGTCCCGGAGATGCGCCATCATGCGCCGCATGCCCACCGAACAGCGCGACTGGTACGACACGCCTCTCTATTATGACATCGTCTTTGACGACGGCACCCGCCAGGAGGCGGACTTTCTGGAGGCCGCCTTTGCCAAACACGCGCGCCCTGCCCGAGGCCGCCGTTTATTCGAACCGGCCTGCGGCAGCGGTCGTCTGGCCCTGGAAATGGCCCGACGCGGCTGGAATGTGAACGGATTCGATGGGAACGCGCACATGATCGCCTTTGCCAAAGAGCGCCTCGCCGCCGCAGGGCTGAAAGCACGGCTGTGGGAAGACTGGATGCAGAGTTTCACGCTGCCCAAGAGCGTGAAAGGTGGATTTGACCTCGCTCACTGTCTCGTCAGCACCTTCAAATACCTCCACACCGAAAAAGACGCCGCCGAGTGCCTGCGTCGCGTCGCCGCCACGCTGCGATCCGGCGGATTGTTCTTCCTCGGCCTGCATTTGACCGACTACGAGGCTGGCAAAGAGGAGCACGAGCGCTGGGTGGCACGTCGCGGCCCGATTGAGGTCGTTTGCAACACCCACACCTGGCCCGCCGATCCCAAAACGCGTCTCGAACACCTGCGCACTCGGCTGAAGATCACTGATGCGGGCCGCACGCACACGCAGGAGACGCGCTGGCAGTTCCGCACCTACAACGCCGCGCAGTTGAAGAAGCTGCTGCGCAATGTGCCGGAGCTTGAGTTCGTCGAGTGCTACGACTTCACCTACGACATCACCGATCCGCGCCGCTTTGACGACAGCTATGCCGATGTGCTGCTCGTGCTGCGCAAGTCAGACGCGGGGTGAATTTCCTCACGCCGTCTCCCCGCGTCGCAGATCCGGCATCAGCCGCACCGGCTTCGTGCTCGTGCGGCCTGTTTGCGCCAGCTCCAGCACCAGCTTTGACAGCCGCTTCGCAAACTTCGCCGCCTCCGCCGAGTAGCGCGTCACGCGTGGCACCACATGCCCGAGGAAAGCATCGTCATCGCGTGACACCACCGCAAAATCACGCGGCAGCTTGTGTCCGCTGCGCAGCAGGTGCGTGATGACCGTAAGCGTGTGAATGGAGCGGGCCACGACAAAGGCGGTCGGCGCGGGTTTGCGCTTCAGCAGCACATCCAATTGCTCCACGACTTGCTCGGCGGTCTCATGGTGTTGCAGCAGGATTGGCGTGGCATTCGAGGTCGCGAAGGCCTCGCGGAAACCGTGTGCGCTTTCCGCATCACCACCGTGGGAGGAGCCTGGCAGCAGCAGAGCGATCTGCCGGTGTCCTTTCTGCATCAACATCGTCGCGGCATGCCGGCAGGTGGCCCGGTAGTCGAGATCGACGGATGGCAGCTCCAGTCCGTCCGCGCATGATCCAGCGATCACCGCCGGGATGTTTTGATCGGCAAACCAGCGCTGCATCGCCGGTGTCGAGCGAAACAGCACCCACGCGGCTGCTTGCACGCGCTGCGTCACCTTTTTCAACCCGCCCGCAGGTTTCGCCACAAAGCAGTGCGCGCTCGCATGCACCTCCAGTTGGTAATCAGCCTCCGCCAGCAGCTTACGCAGAGCATCCACCCAGAACAGCACAAACGGCGGCATCGCCTGCTGCGGCACGGGAGACAGCAACGCGATCACTCTCGGTCTTGTCTTGCCCGGCTGTTTCATGCTCGCCGCCAGAATGCGGCGCTTCTTGTTTTCCACCGCGCTGATCACCCCTTCGCGCTCCAGTTGCGCCAGCACCGTGCGCAGCGTTGGCCGGCTGATGCGCAGCCGCGTACAGAGCGTGCGCTCGGAGGGCAGCAGGTCCGTCCATTCACCCGCCAGCAAAGCCTCACGCAGAAAGTCCGCACTATGCGTGACCAAAGAGGGCCTGGGTGGGACGGCGTGCATGATTCGGCCTCCATCATGCCGTGGTCATCCCGTTTGACCACGGAGATTTGACGCTCCGCATCGTTTCATCATTCGTCATTCCCCTCTCATGCTCCCCCAATCCGACCTCCTCCAACTCAAGCGCTGGAACACCCCCACCATCTACAATGGTTGGGAGCAGATCACCAAGTGCGATCCCGCCGCCGATGCCTTCAATCTCGAAGAAACCCGCGACTTCATGCCGCAGATGGGGCCGATGGTCGGCTACGCCATCACGGTCGTCATTGAGCCGAGCAACAAGACGCATCGCGAGGCCAATCCCGATGGCTGGAACGAATACCGCCGCTACGTCGCCAGCATTCCCGGCCCCAAGATCGTCTGCGTGCAGGACCTCGACA
>JBIKYB010000345.1:0-5315 GCA_044355475.1 Prosthecobacter sp. | reverse complement strand
CCAAGCGCTCCGAACTACAGGCCACCTTCGAGTGGAAGGAGATCGGTGAGGAGATCGAATCCCCCAAGACGCTGACGTTTTGGACGAAAGAGTGGGTGTGATTTCGCGACCCCAAGCGCCGGTTTTGGCAGCTCTCTTTCCGCATGAACGTTCAGGCAATCGGATCAGGGCAAACGTCACGACGCTGACATTTGAGGCAGTGGTCGCCGAGGAAGTAGGCGTCGAGAAATTCCATCAGTGAACGGATGGTGGTCCGGTCCTCGGTGACGATGCCTGCCTCGAAATTGCGGCGGTGGTCGCTCTTTGCACCCAGACCGGCACCGGTGAGGTTGGCGGAGCCGATGTAAGCGATGCGCTCGTCGGCGATGACGCATTTCATGTGCATGCGCGGGCAGAGGATGCGCGTGAACAGATCACTGCCGATCAGCTCAGGGAAGCGGTCGAAGTCCTGGCGGAAGCGCGGTCCGGGCTCCTTGGCATGCACGAGTCGGACCTCAACACCCTCACGGATCAATCCGGCGAGCACCTCCAGGAACGGCACGAACTTTTTCCGCCCGCCCTCGACGTGGAGGTCCTTGATGTCTGCCGTCACCAGCCAGAGCATCCGCTTCGCGGAAGGCACAATCTCACGCAGCACCGCTGTGTAAGTGTCGTGATTGAGGACGAGTTTCACGGTCGAAGTCATTGTGCCTGCCTGATTCAAACTGGCGTCCGCAGGCATTGTGTTGAGGGGTGGCAATGGAAGGGAGCGGAGCGGCAAAGGGTATGATTTTGAAAATGCATGGTGCAGCCAAGGCTACACGAAGCATCCCAAGTTGCAGGCCACGTTTTTGTGGAAGGAGATCGGTGAAGAAGCTGAATCGCCGAAGACGCTGACGTTTTGGACGAAGGCGTGGTGACGACGAGGGTGCTCCGGCGGTACATCTTCGCATTGAGTTTGCTGGAGAAGTACAACACTCCTGCGATGGCATTGCCCATTGTGACCGGCGTCACTTCACTTGGCGGACGGTGACATCCTTCTGCTCATTAAGCTTCTTGATAAAATTGGCTGTGTGATTGAGTCTGTCTGGGAAATTAAACTGGAGCAGCATTGAGGCACGGTCGAAATTCCCCAACTCTCGGCGTGCCTCAGCCGCCATAAGCCGCTGCTCCGGGTCGGAATCATTCAAAAGTTCTAGCAGCTGTAAGAGATTATCGCGATCACTCAGCGTGCTGGCCTTGCCTCGACGAATTGGATCGTTGGCTGCCCACCAAAGTCGCATCCGAATATGACGCTCCTTCTCATTTGATGATGCAAGACCAGTAGCTAATGCGCGGTTGTAATCATCGACGGAGGGCTTGACAGCGTATGGTGTGTCCGCGTACTCACCGGGTTGTTTCACGGCAGTTTCTTCAGAAAGAAGCTCTTCGAAAAAATCGTCCTCAGGATTATCCTCTTCGGAGATCTTTTCACATTCGTCTGTCCAGAATAGTTCATTAGATTTCGGATGACGCTGTAGCCACGGCAGATCGGGGAGACACGGAGCTTCACATTTGCCGTCAGTCCAAAAACATGCGCCGAAAGTATTGCCAGATTGAATCGTTTCGATTTTAACCAATGAGCCTGTGAGTGGGAGTTTTAGAATTCTGTTTGGTCCGTATGTCATGGTGGGAAAATGCTTGCAGCTTCCTGCAATAACACACCGCTGTTCAGAAGACAAAGCTCATCTGAAGCCGTGTGCGGCGCGGAATTTCATTGCCGAAGATGCTCACATTTTGGATGGCGGAGTGGGTGTGACTTGCCAATAGTCGTTTGGGTGCATTTGTGTTTTCTTACATCCCCCTGTTCTCTATAAACTAGACGATTTTGATGTTTAACGCGCTAAAAAATCAATCCTGAGGTGGCTGTTCAATGAATCCCAAATCGAAACTTTTCACTCCCTCTATTCTTCTAATCGCATGCATGCTTGTTTTCTCTATGACGAAGCTGCTAAATTTCCGGCATCCTGAGTCACTTCAAATGGGGTTAATGGTGCTGGTTGGAACATTATTATTCGGCATAATTATTTTTGGCTGGAAGATGGGGGCTTCAATTGCAGCCGCGTTCGTTACCACGACCGCTAATATGACATTGTTTGCCCTCCTAATTGTCGGCTTTGGTTTCATTGCCAACAAATGCACGAAGAACGGATCTCCTCCGAGTGATGTGCCAGAAATCGACGGAAGAGGTGTTCTTTATGACCCTTGACCACCGTCAATTGCAGGCATTGCGACCATAGGTAATTTCTAAAGCCTCCTCCAACGAGCCGGTGCTTGTCTGCCGGAGAATCGCTGCTTCATAGTCGTTTGTAAGGCGCGTGGTGACTCCAGCATTTTTGGCACGTTGCAGATATGAGATGCCATTCTCTTTGCGTGCGATGCTCTGGTTCATTGCGCTTTGGATGGCAAACTCTGCCAGCCTGTCTGCTGTAAGCGGCTCGATATTGGATGCAATGCGTGTCGATAAAGCTAAGTAGCCAGGAAAGTCGGAATACTCGTCGATTAAGACGGTGTTTGAAGTGGGACGATCCGGCGGTCTGTATGTGCCGGTGGTGGTGTCGGTTTCGCGCCGCCAAAGCATGTCTTTGGCTTCGGAGAGTGAAGTGCCTGACGTCAACACTAGGAGGCGAGCCGATACTCTGATTCCATCAAGCACGGGAATCAAAGTGGGGCCACCACCTCGTTTGCGGCTGGAACGTGCATATTCGACAGGGAATGGTGTCGTTACAACAAGGCTATCGGTGATGATGGACTTAAGCTCTGGTCCGGGATCATCAATAAGTGAACCGTAGGCGAGGATGGCAATCATCAGATTCTAGAAACTAGTCATGTTTTGCCTGCAAGCGTGAACGTCCGAATAGAAAAGTGATTTCAAGCCGACGGAACATCGGCGCTCCTACCTGAATGCCGGTCCAGTTCATACTTCCCAAGCGCCAGCGCTCCCAGCAAGCCTGAGCGTGCTCCCAATCCTGGCGCGACGATGAAGTCGTCGAGGGTGCGGCCGAGTTCGGGGACGCGGAGGTAGTGGTTGTTGAGCTTGTGAAGCTGGCCTCGGATGAGCGGCAGGATGTGCTCCTGGCTCATGACGCCGCCGCCGAGGATGATGCGCTTCGGGCAGAGGCTGAGCGTGAGATTCATCAAGGCATGGGCCATGACATCGGCGACTTCTTCCCAGGCAGGATGGTCGGGCGGGAGGGCGTCGGCTTTGACCCCCCAGCGGGAGGCGAGGGCGGTGCCGCTGACGTAGCCTTCGACGCAGCTTTTGTGAAACGGGCAGTGGCAGGCCTGCTGGATGGCGGTGGAGTTGTGCGGCGGCGGCACCAGAAGGTGGCCGATCTCGGGATGGAGCAGGCCGTGCAGGAGCTGCCCATTGATGAGCACTCCGCCACCCACGCCGGTGCCGACGGTGATGTAGATGAGCGGATCGGTGTTTTGACCCGCGCCCCAGAGGAATTCCGCCAGCACGGCGGCGTTCACATCCGTGTCCCAGGCGATGGGGACGTGGTAACGATCCTGCAGCTTGGGCACGATGTTGGTGAACTGCCAGCCAGGCTTCGGAGTGGAGGTGATGTAGCCGTAGGTCTCGCTGGTTTTATCGAGATCGATGGGGCCGAAGGAGCCGATGCCGATGGCGGAGAACGGCCCGTGCTTGGACTTGGCGGAGGAAAGGTAGCGCGTGACGCTGGCGAGGGTCTCCTCGGGCGTGGTGGTGGGGATGCGGACGACGTCCCGCACATCATGCGGCCCGGTGCCGATGGCGCAGACGAATTTCGTGCCGCCGGCCTCGATGGCGGCGATGAGCGGCAGTTCCTCGCTCATGATTGCGGACGAACGGCGGCGGAGTCACGGATGCCGAGGCTGGCGTAGATCTCACGCGTGGCGTGGGATTTGTTCAAGGTGTAGAAATGGATGCCATCGACGCCGTGATCGAGCAGGTCGCGGCATTGCTCGGTGGCGTAATGAATGCCGACTTTTTGCACGGCGTCCTCGTCATTTCCGCAGCGCTGGATGGCGCGCAGAAGTTTAGCGGGGTAACGCGCTCCGGCGGCCAGCTCGGCCATGCGGCGCATGCCAGAGGCGCTGCTGATGGGCATGATGCCTGCGATGATGGGGATCTTGATGCCGGCGATCTGGCAGCGCTCGCGGAAGTCGAAGAAATCGTGGTTGTCGAAGAACAACTGTGTGCAGATGTAGTCTGCGCCGGCATCGACCTTGGCCTTGAGGTAATCCATTTCCAAAACACGGTTCGGCGTGGTGGGATGGCCCTCGGGGAAACCGGCGACACCGATGCCGAAGCCGCGCTTGTCAGGATGCGCGCCGCTGTCGTTGAATTTCTTGATGAAGGCCACGAGATCAGCGGCGTGCTGGAAGGCATCCTTCGCGCGATCATAGCCAGCAAGGTTCTTGGGCGGATCACCTCCGAGGGCAAGGATGTTGCTCACCCCGGCCTTGGCATAACGCTCCAGGATGGAGGCGATGTCTTCCTCGCTGTGGCAGACGCAGGTGAGGTGCGGGATGGGATCGAGCGAGGTGGTGGTCTTGATGCGGACGACGAGATCGTGCGTGAGCTCACGCGTGGAACCTCCCGCACCGTAGGTGACGCTGACAAACGAGGGCTTGAAGGCCTCCAGCTCGCCGATGGTCTGATACAGCGCCTCAAAAGCCTCGGCGGTCTTCGGCGGGAAGAACTCGAAGGAAAGAGTGGGGCGCTGGGCTTGGAGGATGTCGGCGATGTGCATCTAATTGGGTTCTCGGTTCGCTGTTCTCAGTTCACGGTTGCCGGCATGAGAGGCCTCAGTTCCAAGTTTAAGGTTTCAAGTTTCAAGGCGGCAGCCATAGCCAGTAGGAACTTGAAACCTGGAACATGAAACTTGAAACTCATGATCGGCATTTTTTCACGCGATGTGCTCGCCTTTGAGCACGTCATCCAAGGTTTGGCGCTCGCGCACAACGGTAGCTTTTTCGTCCTCGACGAGGATTTCAGCGGGCATCGGACGGGTGTTGTAATTCGAGGCCATGGTGAAGCCGTACGCTCCGGCGCTGAGCACGGCGAGGTAGTCGCCTTCATTCACGAGCGGTAGTTCGCGGTTCTGCGCCAGGAAGTCGCCAGATTCGCAAATGGGGCCGACGACATCGACTTTCTCGACCTTGTCGTTCGCGGGCTGCTTGAGCGGCACGATCTGATGCCAGCCTTCGTACAGCGTCGGGCGGATGAGGTCGTTCATGCCGGCATCGACGATTTTGAAGATCTTGGCGGAGCCGCGCTTTTCGTAGAGCACCTTGGTGAGCAGCACACC
>JBIKYB010000072.1:0-19901 GCA_044355475.1 Prosthecobacter sp. | reverse complement strand
GGCGCTTCGAAGCCATCGGGATACGACACCGCATTGCGTTCATCGAGCAGCAGACCGCCTTTCCACGTCTGGCCTTCGTCTTCGGACAGCCACGCGCTCATGCGCGTGCGCTTCGGCAAGCGCTCGGCAGGCGAACCATTCTTCACCAGCAGGATGCGGCCCGATTTGAGCCGTCGCAGGAAGAAGCGCGCATTCACATTCTGCACTGTCGCGGCTTGTTTGGGCGTGCTCCAGGTCTTGCCGTCATCGTTGGAAAAACTCTCGTGCGGCTGGCCCTTCGTGCGGGCGAGCATCCACAGGCGACCATCCTTCAACTCGATCATCATGTGCTCGTCGTACTCCCAATCCGGGAACTGCAAGCTGCCGCGCTGTTTCCACGTCGCGCCTTCGTCGGTCGATTCAAACACCCGGCACGTCTTTTGGTGCCAGTCCGACACCGGCAGCAACCATGCGCCATCTTTGAGCACCGTCGGCTTGTTCAGCGTGCAACCTTCCGCAAACATCACCGGCGTGCTCCACACCGGCTCCGCCGCATCGGGATCATCGCAGCGCATGAACCAGTTCGTGATGCGCTTCTGCGGATCGCCGAGCTGCTGATCGAAAAAGAGCCACAAGCGCCCCTTTGGGTCCGTCCAAAGATTCCCCACCAGCGCCCCGCTCACCTTCTGCGCCGCCTCCATCCGAGCCCCGACCGCCACGCGCGGCTTCGACCATGTCGTGCCATCGTCATCGCTCGTCGCGAGCAGGAAATACCCATCCGGCTTGTCCCCCGTCCCCGTCCAGCAGCCCCAGATTCGTCCTTTGGGAGTGCGATCCATCCCAATGATCATCGCGCCACCGCGTGCCTCATCTTGAAACTCCGCGCCGGGATTGATGATGACCGAGGGCGTCAATCCATCCTCATCCCGAAGCTCCGCCCCATCCGCGAGCACGAGCAGCACCATCTTTTTGAATTGAAGCCGCTCCCCAGTCTTCACCGCTTTGCGATACAGGCTCACGCGATTGATTTCACCGGGGAAGAGCTGCGTCTCCGGCACATCAACCTTGGTGAAACCAGCATTTTTCAGCGCTACATCCTGACTCGCAGCTGTAGGGCGGATCGTCGGCGTGAGCGCTAAAAGCGTGCCGGGCTTGGTGACGGTCACGTCGAGCTTTTCGATGCTGGTGCGATGAAACGGCAGGTCTTTGACCAAAGCTGGCATTTCGTCGATGACATACTCGCGGTCGGTGAAGAGCTTCACGCCGCGTTTCATGAGGGCGGGCTCGGGTGGTGGTGGTGCAGGCCAGGCGATGCGTTTTTGGCCGGTTTGAGGCTCGAACTGGCCGACGGACTCCAGCTTGCCGAACATGATGCGGTCGGTGGAGCCGCCGTGGTCGCTTTGGCTGACGGTTAGCCAGAGCGTGCCTTCGTGTTCGTGGAAGGTGGGATACTGGAAGGAATGCGGGGACTCGAAGCGGTATTTGCGCTGCCAGGTTTTGCCGTCGCGGGAGATGTCCACGTTGAAGACGCTGCGATTGCAGTTCTGGATCTTGGTGTTCTCCTGCCAGCCGAGGTAATAGACGCCGCCGAAGTGATCGAAGGTCGGTTTGGAGTTCAAGCCGTTGGGCACGAAGGGCTTTGGCTCGGCGATGGTCCAGGTTTTGCCGTCGCGGCTGGTGGTGAAGTGGTAGTTGCCCGCGTCGTTGCGCACGATGGCCATCCAGGTGCCGTTGGGCAGGCGGTTCACGGCGGATTCACTGAGCTGCTGCGACTGCGGATCGTTGTAGTGGCCGATGATTTCGAAGGTGGCGAAGTCGTCGTGCAGCACAGCGAGGGCGTTTTGTTTGCCGGGGAAGTTGTTGAGCGCGATGTAGCGCCTGCCGCCGAACTCCTTGAACGAATCGAAGATGTAGAGGCCCTGATTGATGGCGGGCCGCTTGAAGCCTGACGCGACTGCGTCCGCATGAAAATGACGCGGCTCCATGTCGAAGGTGCCTGCGGCGGTCTTGAGCTTGGCTTTGTGGATGCTTTCCTCGAAGGTCTGCGTGCGCAGGTCAAAGTCGCGATACCAGGTCACGGCCTGTGCTTTGGCTGGCTGGCTGCAAAAGTAGGTGCGCAGCGTGTGCTCGTCCTTGCGGATGATGCGCGGCACAAAGACCTGCGCCTCCGGCAGCGTGATGTTGGCGAAAGCCTGGCCCGCCTTGGCCATCGGGTGCGTTTTTTCGACCTTGAGCGTCTTCAGGTTCACCACCGTCAGCACACAATACATCGCCGCGCCCGCGCCGTGGCCAGGCGTCACGTCGTTGTCATGTTCGACGATGTAAGCCCGCTCGCCGACACAGACGAACTCCGCATCATGCGCCCCTTTCACCTGCGGCGCGGTGACGCGAACGAGCCGCTGCATGACGATGTCGCCCGCGAGCGCGGGGTCCCAGTTGGCGGGGAGAAGGCTCTGAGCCGACACCAGCGGCACCAGCAGGGCGAAAAGGGAGAGAATGGCTTTCATCATGGAAGTGGAGCACTCTAAACGCCCTCCGTGGAGCGCATTCTCCGCCGATGAATGAGTTTGCGGTGGTATGTTAACCTCTCATTTCGTCGTGATAGGCGATTTGCAGTCGCCAGTGAGCTGCCATAAGGAATGCTTATTGATGATTCGCCTCGAAGACAATATCCGTGATTTTCTCGCTGAGCATTTAGAGATGCTGGAGGAAGGGCTTCGACTCGTCAGGAAAGAATTTCGCCTGCCAAATCCCGGGGGCGCTGGTGGCCGCATCGATATTGTCGCGCAGGACCGGCTGGGGCATTTCGTCGTGATCGAAATCAAACGAAGCGATCAAGCAGCACGCCAAGCGTTAAATGAAGTCCACAAATACACAGCGCTCTTCAGGCTGAAGCAAGGTTTAGATTCTTCGTCAGTTCGAGTCATGGTTGTATCAACCGACTGGCATGAACTGCTCCTTCCATTGGCCGAATATGCCGAAGTCTCGCCTTATAGTATCCAAGGGATTCGTATCGAGACCGATTCTGTCGGCATCGTATTGAGTGCCTCGCCTGTATCTTTGGACTCAGTGATCGGGGGCGAGCTCATACCCCTGATTAGCAATTGTCAGGCGGCATATCTTTTCGATTCCAAACAGGCTCGCGACGCTTTTCCAGAAGCTATCGCGCCAAGTGTAGATGAGGCCGGAATTAAAGACTATTTTCTTTTGGCTTGTGACTACCGAGGTGGCAGCAACCTTGTGGTCTATCCCTACTGCTTATATTTTTGTTTCAGTTCACCGCTTCGAGACGGCGGCATGAGCGCCGCCAAAGCATTGTTAGAGAAGGGAGAATGGGCCGATGATTTGGATAATCCTGACGAAAACTTCCTTTGTGCCATACGATCACCCGAAGAATGCAGGCAAGACGATTATGAAATCGGTTTCCCAGAGAAACTGACGAGAATTGCCATCGAATGGGACATCGTAATGACCAGACGTTTTGGTGTTTTTGCCCCTGATCGATCACTTCACTCTGACGAGGAGTTGATCAAAATGGCTCAAGCGCAAACTGGTGGTTCGGACCTTTACTTTAATCGAGTATCTTCCCCTCAATTTGCTTCTTCTTGGTCCTTTATGAGAGAGCAAGTCGCTCCGGTTTTCAATGGCTACCCCCGATGGGAAACCATCGTTCAGAAGACGTTTGACGAGATCGAGAGATCGACGCCGCAAGCTGCCGTCTCTGTGTCTGCGTACGGTCCAGCCAATTTGCTAATTAGCCTGTATGCTCTGTCGCTTGAAAAAACTGTCGCATGGTTGCCGCAGTTTTGTTTGGTGGTGGACGATGCTAACTCCAAAATTGTCAGAGTGATCTTGGGACTGCTGGTTTGGGACGGAAACCCAATGAACATGCAGTTCGACTCTGTGGTGAAACTGCTATTTGGCGGATTAATGGAGTGGAGCATTGCCAATCAGTTCAATGCGACTTGTGAAGTTGAATCGGAAGCTCTTGCGACCCACAATCTTCGCGAGGTAGTTGCTGAGTGGACTTTTTCAGTGGATGGCGAACGAGGGCCGTGTGAGTTGAGTGACGCCAAGGACGCTCTGCAACGATCTTCCCCAGACCAATGGAAATATAGATCAATCCACGATTTTGCATCGTGCCATGAAGTCTATTTGAAGTCCCTGGAATTCACTATCGATCAATTCGCCGCGGGCCTCCGTGAGAGCATTTCGAGCGCCGCAAAAGGGAAGGTGTAAGGATCAGGCCTCAATCGCCACATTCCAAGCAATGGTCCCGATAAGTATGAGGAACTTGGCTTCAGAGGAACTCAATTGTGATGGCTTTGACGAGGCTGGCGTAGTTCATTTGTCGTTGCTCTGCGTTTGTTCCGTGGTTGTGAGCTGCGCCTGCTCCTTGATTTCCTCATCGCTCAAGCCCATCCAGCCGAGATTGCGGGGCTTCGGCGGCTGCCATTCGTCCGCGTTTCCATGCTCCTTGGCATAAACACTGAGCATGGATTCAATGCCGCGACGGACAAGTTCGTCGGACGAGATTTCCCCAGCTTCGCATAGCTTCGTGGCCTGGGCGAAGACATCGTCGGGCAATTGGATCTGAGTTCGAACCATGCCGACTTATCGACAGCATCTCCGAGCCGTCAATGTGGCGGCAAGGATTCGATTCGGCATAGAGTGCCTGCCGAAACACCAGCGGATCAATTCGCGGATCAGTGACCCGCGAATCTACATGGGGTAAGGAGTTTTCAGTTCATGCTCATCAGCCAACCTCCTCTGCCAGCGCGTAGCTGGTGCTGCGGCCTCCGGCTTCGTGCTTGATGAGCACGCCGTGTTCCATCAAGGCGCGGATGTCGCGCAAGGCGGTGTCCTCGGAACACTTCGCGAGCTTGGCGTATTTTGACGAGGTGAGTTTTCCGTCGAAGCCATCGAGCAGCTTGTTGATGATCTTGCGTTGCCGTTCGTTGATGGGTTGCTGGCTCAATCTCTCCCAAACGCGAGCTTTGTGCAGGACACTCGACAGAGTTTCATCTGCCTTTGCGATGGCTCGTCCGAGGCAACCGAGGAACCATTCCAGCCAAGGGGTCACGTCGAGTCCGTTTCGTTGTCCGCGCTCGAGTTGGAGGTAGTATTCTTTTCTCTCGATCTCGATCTGTGAGGACAGGCTGTAGAACCGCCCGCTGGTGCCATCGGCTCGCGCCAGTTCCAGGTCCGCGATGGCTCGCCCGATGCGTCCGTTGCCATCTTCAAAGGGATGGATGGTCACAAACCAGAAGTGCGCGATGCCTGCCTTGATCACGGGGTCGATGCCGTCGCTCGATTCGAACCATGCTAAGAGGGCGGCCATTTCTTGGTCCAGCTTCTCGGCAGAAGGCGCTTCAAAATGAACCGTCTCGCGGCCTATCGGACCGGAGACGACTTGCATCTTGCCCGCATCCGCCGTGCGCCAGGCTCCGACAGTGATGCGAGCCATGCCGCTGCGCCCGGTGGGGAACAGGGCCGCGTGCCATCCGAACAATCGCTCGGCGGTGAGAGGCTCTGCGTAATGCTGAGTGGCATCCAGCATCATCTCGACGATCCCCTCGACATCGCGACCCGCCACCGCCGTGCCCGCGTATTCCAAGCCCAGACGGCGAGCAATGGACGAGCGCACCTCTTCGGAATCGAGCTTTTCGCCTTCGATGGCACTCGATTTGACCACATCAGCGGTAAGCGTGGAAAGCTGTGCCTCTGATCGCAGGCGAAAGCCCAAGCCCTCCATCCGCCCGAGCAAACGTCCTTGGCGATGCCTCAGATCGGCCAGCAACGCCGAGAGCTTCGCATCGCTCCAAGTGAGGTTGGGCCAACCGGCGTTTTCGTGGATGTAGGGCATAATCTCCGCTTAATTTGCGGTGAATATGCCTCGTTTTCGCCGCAGCGCCAGTGTTCTCCGCAGATTCTGCGGTGAATAGGGGCGCTATTCACCGCAAACCATTCCCTCACGGTTTCGCGGTGCGCTTGTGCAGCTTGTTGATCGTCTGCTTCAGCGTCACTGAGCCGGACACGTTCTTGCCCGCGAGCACATCTTCTTCTTTGAACTTTGCGAGTAGGATCTCGCCATCGCCTTGGCGGTCGCGGTCGTAGGTGATCCAGATGAGGCCATCCTTGTCCTGCACGCCATCGGGGTAGGAGACGCCGGAACGCTCGTCCAACAGGAGGCCTTCGTTCCATTTTTGGCCATCGTTGGTGGAGAGTTGGGCGTAAAGATGGCTGCGACCCTTAAACTTGTAGTGATTGATGAGCAGCAGGTTGCCGGAGGTCAGACGACGGATGAAGAATCGGGAGCCGGGACTGGAGATGCGGGTGGCTTTTGGCTCCGTCCAAGTGCGGCCTTTGTCAGATGAATGGCTTTCCCAGAGGAAACCGCTGCCTGTGCGGGTGAGGAGCCAGAGACGGCCGTCCTTGAGTTCGGTGATCATGCATTCGAGTGCCCATTTGGGCATGTTGAGAGCACCATGGAGTTTCCATGTCCTGCCTTCGTCGTTGGAGATGCCCACACCTTGGAGTTGATCGGCGAAGGGGAACCAATCGCGGCTCGGCTGCGAGGCGTGAGTGACTGGCATGATCCATTCACCCGTGGAAAGCACGGTCGGTTTGTTCATGCGAAAGGCGAACGGCGCATCGAAGCCCACACGGAACTCCGTCCCGAAAATCGGCGTCGGCGCATCCGGCGCGTCACAAATCCGTGCCCACACGTCATGCTGCGCGGTGTCTTTGTTACCGCGATTGAAGATATACCAAAGCCGCCCCTTCGGATCGATCCAGAGCGTCGGATCAAAGCATCGCGTGCCATCCTTCGGTTCCGCCATCACTTGCGGTGTGGTGAAGGTCTTCGCCTCATCATTGCTCCAACTCAGCAGCACTTCGTTGTCCGGCGAGGGTTCCTTTGGCCCACCGGTGAACCAGGATGAGAAGACGCGTCCCTTTGCCGTGCGTTCCAAGCCTGGAATGCCCTGCCACGTGCGATCAGGATCAACGAGACGTTCAGCGATGGCTTGGCCGCAAAAGATCGCAGAGAGCGCAAAGAGTCGGAAAAGAGGTCGGAGGAGCATGGTTGTGGGTTGGTGAAGGTTTGCAGCGGTTACTCCAGCCACCAGTGGAGCACGTTGGTCTTGCTGTCTTCGTAGGCGTGGGAGGCCTGGATGAGGAGCCGCTGCTTGCCGCCGGGTTCGGGCGAATCGACGACGAGGCTGTTCGAGTAGGCTCCGGCACCGGCGGTGCGCATGCGCAGATACACGCCGTCGTCCCAGGTGATGCCGTCGTCGGACATGTAGAGGATCATGTGGCCGCTGCCGTCGCCATACGCGCCGCTGCGGCCATGCAGGTAGTATTTGCCACCGAAGGCGGTGAACTGCGGATTGCGGATCTTCCGGCTGACGGTCGAGGTGCCGACCTTGGGCCATGTTTTGCCGCCATCGTGGCTGATGAGGTAATCGAGCACGTTTTCGTTCGCGCTGTTGTAAACGTAAGCGATGAGCGAGCCATCGGCGAGGTGGCCGAGTGCTCCATACCCGCGCCGGTTGGTGATGAAGGGCAACACGCTGCGCTTCGTGAAGGTGTCGCCGCCATCGGTGCTGACGTGCAGCTCATAGACGTGCTCCTTCGCGTTGCCGCGCCAGTCTTTGATGGCGTCGTTGGCGAAATGCAGCACGCGGATTTCGCCGTCGTGATACTCCACGTCATAGACTCGGCCACGCGAGGCTCCGAAGGGTCGTGGATCGCTCCAGTTTTGGCCACCGTCCTTGCTCTTGCAGACCAGCGGCACCCAGTAGGGCTGCCACAGGGCGCTCTCCGCGACATCGCAGATGAGGTAAAAGAGCACGATCTCGCCTTTGTCTGTGACGATGGCTTTTTCGGCCATGGCGGAGCGGCCCATTTTCTTCTCGTGGAGCTTTTTGGAGAAGGAGAGCACCTGCGGCTCGCCCCAGGTCTTGCCAGCGTCCACGGAACGTTTGTATTCCATCCAGCCGACGCCGGAGTGGCCGCCATTGTCGCTGGAGCAGTTCGGGTAAAACGCGAGCAGCTTGCCCGGCTCAAGCTGCACCAACGCATGGCCGAGATGGCCGCTGCGTTTGGCCGTGGAGTGATCGACGAACAGGATGCCGTCATTCGGCGGATTCGCCGGAGTGATCCGAGTCGCGCAGGCGGAAGGTTTGCCCGGTAGCGATGTCGGTGGCGGTGCGGCGAGAGTTTGACTGCAAAGGATCGCAGAGATCGCAAAGAGGCGGAGGAGCATGATGGGAGAAAACGCGAACAGTGGGGGCATTTCGCGGCTTGAATGCGGACATGGCGTGTTATGCTAACACCATGCCCATGACCTCCACGCCCACGCTCAAAGACATCGCCCAAGCCACGGGGGTGTCGATCATGACGGTGTCGCGGGTGCTGCGCGGGGCGCCGAAGGTGGCGGCGGCGAAGCGGGAGCTGATTTTGAAGGAAGCGAAGCGCCTCGATTACCAGCCGGACCCGCATTTGATGCGCATGATGCAAGTGGTGCGAGGGAAGAAGGAAAAACGGCTGCGGGCGGTGATCGCCGTGATTCGCGAGCATGTGCCGCAGGATGGCCTTCTGGGGCCGTCGTATCAGTATGTGCCGATTGAGGACATCCGACGCCGCGCTCACGGGCATGGTTATGCCGTGGAGGAGTTTTATTTGGGCAAGGACGGCCTCACGTCGAAGAAGCTGCAAAAGATCCTGCACGCACGCGGCATCGAGGGCGTGATCGTGTCGCCACAGAGCATGACGCTGCCATGCAGCAAGCTCGATTACTCGCCCTTCGCCGCCGTGACGTTCGGCAATGCGATGAGCACTCCCGCGCTGCACATGTGCGCGGGCAACATGACGCTGGGCATTCACAAGGCGGCGGAGCAGCTCGCGGCCCGTGGCTACCAGCGCATCGGCGTGGCGGTGACGAAGTGGATCGTGAATCGCTCGCAGTTCGGCTACAGCGGCGGCTTGTTTCACTGGCAGCATGGCCTGCCGGAGGCCGATCGTGTGCCGCTGCTGCTCTTTCCGAGCAACGATATCAGCCAGGGCTTCGACGCCTTCTCGAAATGGATGCGCGAGCACCGGCCAGACGCGCTCATTACCTTCGACACACACATTCCCGGCTGGCTGAAGCGACTCGGCCTCCGCGTGCCACAAGACATCGGCTTCGTCGTGCACGACTGGACGCCGAAGATGGAGGGCTTCGCGGGCATCTACCAGCAACGCGAACATTTAGCGGCTGCGGCGGTCGATTTGGTCGTCACGCAACTCTCCCAGCACGAGCACGGTGTGCCTGCGGTGCCGCGCCAGATCATGATCCCGCCGAAATGGATCGAGGGTCCGAGTGTGCGGCCTCTCGGTGGCTGAACATGCTCATTGACCATCGCGTGACCGTTCTGATACAAACACCGCGCATGATCACTCTCCCCACGCGCCGTCATTTTCTGCACTCAAGCCTCTCGCTTTCCACGCTGCTCCTTTCCGGCGCGGCTCAAGCGCAGTCCGCCAGCAAGAAAGCCGGTAAAAAAGGCTACGCGACCGGCCTGCGCGGTGCGATCACACCGGCAAAGCTCGCTGAGCTGAAGGTGAATTGGATCTACAACTGGACTTCGAAACGTCCGGCAGGCCTGCCGGAGGGCATCGAATGGGTGCCGATGGTCTTCAAAGACAACGAGAATCAGTTCGCTGCGAAGGCCGTCGAAGAAATCCGCGGTGATTTGGCCAACAAACCGCCCGCCGTGCTCGGCTTCAACGAACCCGAAGGCAAAGAACAGGGGAACACAAGCGTCGAGCAAGCACTAGCCGTGTGGCCGAAGCTGGAGGAGCTCAACCTGCCGCTCGGCAGCCCGGCGGGCGTGCATGCCGATAGCCCTTGGATGCAGGCCTTCATGAAGGAGGCGCTGAAGCGCAAATACCGCATCGATTTCATCACCGTTCACTGGTATGGCGGCCCGACAGCCTCGCAGCTCACGTCGCACCTCGACAAAATCTCCCGACTCTACAAACGGCCGCTTTGGATCACCGAATTCTGCCCCGCCGACTGGAGCGCCACGAAAACAGGCAAGAACCAGCATACGGAAAAAGACGTGCTCCGGTTCATCAAGGATGCAATGCCGCGTCTGGAACGCTCGAACGATGTGGAGCGATACGCGTGGTTCGGCACCGCACCGGGCAACACGCCCACCTGCTGCTCGGCGCTCTTCGATGCCAGCGGTGCTCTCACCAAGCTGGGTGAGGCTTATGCGGAGATTTGAGTCACACTGGGCGACGAGGATGATCGTCACCGTGAACGGCACCAACATCACCTACCGCTTCACCGCCAGTACAAGACGCTTCGTGCGGCTGATATTGGTGGGGCCGTGACGCTTCCTCCGGACGACGGCAAAATCTGGCCGCACAAGCGTCTCGTCATGCCAGGCGGAAAAGAGCGCACCGTGAACGGCATCAACCGCAACATGTTCCCGGTCAGCGACACCCGCGCCGAGCACAACGGCTACCTCGCCGCCATCCAAACCCGCGACGGCCGCATCCAGCTCATCAGCAGCCGCAATCACTACGTCTTCAATCTTGCGTGGCTGAAGGCACTGCCGCAGCTGTTTCCGGCATCCAAGTGATTCAAGGACCTTCCCTGCCTGTGTGCACCTTGGCGGCAATGCGATGCTTCGCATGAAAACCCGTGCCCCCGACTCCTGAACGCTCAACGTGCAACCTGTTAACCGTTTTAACGATGCGAACCACAGGCCATCAAACGCCGAGGGCAACCGATGGAACTGATTCGATAGGCCATCGACATCTTCGATGAGATTTGGATGTGAGCATCACTCGTATCGACGCGGCAAGATCAAGAATCGTCAGCCGCACGCCAAGGATGCGCCGAAGAGAGAGCTTGCTGTTTTGGAGGGTTGGAGGCGAGAATTGGGGATCATGCCAGCCAAGCCAACCATCCAACTCATCGCCAGCGGCGACCTGCGCCTCGCTGCCAACCAAACCTGCTGGCCTGCGCAGAAGGCCATGGAGGAAGCGCTCACGAAAGCGATCAAAGCCGAGGGCTTCGAGGTGAAGCGCGCGCATCCGTATGATGCGAAGAAGAAGCACGGCTTCATTGCTAGCCAGCGTGAGGGCATCGAGGTGTTTCGCGGCATTGATCCCGACGCACCGCTGATCGTGGCGGAGGCGGTGTGGCAGTATTCGCATCATGTGCTGGCTGGTTTGACGACGCATCGCGGCCCGATTCTCACGGTGGCGAATTGGAGCGGCCAGTGGCCGGGTTTGGTGGGGCTGCTGAACCTCAACGCCTCGCTCACGAAGGCGGGCGTGACTTACTCGACGCTGTGGAGCGAGACGTTCACCGATTCGTTCTTCACCGCCGGCCTGAACCAGTGGCTGACCACGGGCAAGGTCACGCATGATCAATCCCACGTCCGCGCCCTGCCGCTGCTGAAGCTGCCTGCCGAGGATGAAAAGCTCGGGAGTGATTTCGGTCGTCGTTTTCGACATCACAAGGCCATCCTCGGTGTGTTCGATGAAGGCTGCATGGGCATGTTCAACGCGATCATTCCTGACGACCTGCTGCATGCCAGTGGTTGCTTTAAGGAGCGCCTGAGCCAGTCCACGCTCTTCGCGGCGATGCAAAGTGTGAGCGATGCCGATGCGGCGGCGGTTTACGCCTGGCTGAAGCGCAAGGGCTTGCAGATGAAACTGGGCTCCGATGAGGCCACGGAACTCAC
This sequence comes from Prosthecobacter sp., assembly GCA_044355475.1. Classification (GTDB taxonomy): domain Bacteria; phylum Verrucomicrobiota; class Verrucomicrobiia; order Verrucomicrobiales; family Verrucomicrobiaceae; genus Prosthecobacter. The sequence goes on along the minus strand of JBIKYB010000072.1, from coordinate 8,175 downwards.
GGAGCCGCAGGTGCTGCTCCAGTGCAAAATGTACATCGCCGCCGTGCGATTGGCGGATGAGTTCGGCTGCGACGCCATCGGCATCCAGTATCAGCAGGGACTCAAGGACCTCACCCCTGCGAGCGATCTCGTCGAAGGCATGCTCAACAACGCGGATCGCCCGCCGGTGCGCAGCGTGGATGGCAAACGCGTGTTGTATGAAGGCGAGGCGTTGCCGCATTTCAACGAGGTCGATGAATGCGCCGGTCTCGACGGTTTGGTGACGTATCGCTTGTGGCGCGAGCTTGGCTTTACCCCGGAAAACACGCTGCACGATCTGCGTTGGGGTCAAAAATTTGGCAAGGACTACGTCTGGGTGCTCCTCATCAGCGGCGCGGCACCGCCCGCGCACTTCATCGGCGGTTGGAAGGGCGCGAGCAGCGAACGCCAGCCGTCGATGTACTTCCGTCTCGGCGGCGGCACGATGAAAGGCGTCAGCAAACCGGGCCACATCGTGTGGAGCCGTGTGTTTGTGATGAACGGGGCGCTGCATTGCGACATCGGCGTTGCCGAGGTGGTGAAACTACCGGAGGCCGAAACGAATCGCCGCTGGCAGGAGACCACACCGCAGTGGCCGATCATGCATACGGTGCTGAAGGGCGTGTCGCGCGACCAAATGATGGCGCGTCACAAGTCGAACCACATCCAGGTGGTCTATTGCCCGAATGAAAAGCAGGCGCATCGCGCCGCACGCATCAAGGCCTCTGCCATGCGCGAACTCGGCCTGCATGTTTCCTTGTGCGGCGACGTTGGTCTCGCCTAGCATGTCCGTTCCCATCCTGACCATGAATTTTCGTTCTCTCTGCCTCTTTGCGTTTGTTTGCGGCTCCACCTTCGCCGCAGAGTCCACGCTCACGCCGCTCAAATACAACCACCCCGGCCTCATCGTCGATCTCGGCGTCGGTCTGTGGGCCTGGCCGCTGCCGATGGATTTCGATGGCGATGGCGACCTCGATCTCGTGGTGAACTGCCCGGACAAGCCCTACAACGGCATCTACTTCTTCGAGAACGCCAGCGGCGACACCGCGAAGAACAAGATGCCCGTTTTCAAACCCGCGAAGCGCATCAGCAAGGGCGCTCAAAACGTGCAGGTCAGCTATCTCGATGGCAAACCCGTCGTGCTCACGCCCGGCAACTCGCATCCCGATTTCCTCCAAACCGGCATCGAGCAGCAGGTGAAGCTCGGCCCGCCCTCGAACGTCCACATGAACAAAGTCCGCGCCAACATGTGGCGCATGGTCGATTTCGACGGCGATGGCAAAAACGACCTCATCGTCGGCGTGGGCGACTGGACCGAGTACGGCTGGGACAATGCCTACACCGCCGACGGTCGTTGGATGAACGGCCCCATTCGCGGCTATGTGTATCTGTTGAGCAACACCGGCACCAACGAAGCGCCGAAGTATGACAAACCGAAGAAGATCAACGCCACCGACCGCCCCGTGGAGACCTTTGGATGGCCTTCGCCGAACTTTGGTGACTTCGACAACGACGGCGACCTCGACCTGCTCTGCGGCGAGTTCCTCGACGGCTTCACCTACTTCCAAAACACCGGCACTCGCACGAAGCCGAAGTATGCCCTCGGCGTCCGCCTCAAAGCCGACACGGGCAAGTACCTCACGATGGACCTCGAAATGATCACGCCGACGGCCATCGATTGGGACAAGGACGGCGACCTCGACCTCATCTGCGGCGATGAAGATGGCCGCGTGGCCTTCATCGAGCACACCGGCAAATTTGACGCCAAAGCGCCCATCTATGCCGAGCCTCGCTACTTCCAGCAGGAGGCCGATCAGGTAAAATTCGGTGCCTTGGTCACGCCCGTCGGTTTTGATTGGGATGGCGATGGCGACACCGATCTCATCTGCGGCAACACCGCCGGTTATGTCGCTTTCATTGAGAATCTCAGCGGCAAAGGCGTGGAGCAGCCGAAATGGGCCGCGCCAGTCAAACTCGAAGCCGCCGGCAAAGTCATCCGTCCGATGGCCGGCCCGAATGGCAGCATCCAAGGCCCCTGCGAAGCCAAATGGGGCTACACGACACAAACCGTGGCCGATTGGGATCAAGACGGCCTGCCCGACCTTCTTTTGAACTCCATCCTCGGCAAAGTCGTGTGGTTCAAAAACATCGGCACACGCCAAAAACCTCAACTCGCCGCCGCACAGCCCATCGAGGTCGAATGGAACGGCGAGCAGCCCCACCTCGCCTACGGCTGGCTGCGTCCCGAAGGCAAAGCGCTGCTCACCCAATGGCGCACCACACCTGTCGGCGTCGATTGGAACAAGGACGGCCTCACCGACCTCGTCATGCTCGATCAAGAGGGTTACCTCGCCTTCTTCGAGCGTGCGAAGCAAGGCGACAAACTCATCCTCAAGCAACCGCAGCGTGTCATCTGCGCTTCTGACAAGGCTCACAAAGCCGAAGAAGGCCTCAAAGTGAAAACACCCGTCGCCATGAATCCTGGCGAACCTTTGCGCCTCAATGCGGGAATCGCTGGCAAGAGCGGCCGCCGCAAACTTTGCATCATGGATTGGGATCAAGACGGCCAACTCGACATCCTGCTCAATTCCGCCAACGCCAACTTCCTCCGCCAGGAAAGTGCCTCCGATGGAAAATGGTTCTTCACCGACATGGGCCTTCTTTCCGATGCCAACATCGAAGGCCACGACGTCAGCCCCACGACTGTCGATTTCAATGCGGATGGTGTGCCTGACTTCGTCGGCGGTGCCGAGGACGGCCATCTGTATTACATGCGGAATCCGAAAGCGAAGTGAGTTAGCGCTGGTGTAGAAGCACGCGTGAGCGTGCCAGCTCGTGTTGCTTTGGTGTCGCTCGTCTGGAAGACTCACGTCTTCCTCTACAAAGAAGCGTGTGCTCATAGAGGCAGGTGTCAGCATGCCACGGTTCGTGTGCGAGAAGGCTCACGCCTTCTTCTACGATTTACACTTCGCTTCGCTTCTGTTCGATCATCGCCGCGCGGATCTTCCAGAAGCGTTCCCAATACTTTTCCTGGAGTGGGTGAAACGTGGGATAGCCCGGCACCATGCAGCCAAGGTAGGGCCAATCACTTTCTTCCAACACCAAACCAGCCCTCACGGGGTTCTGCTGGATGTACCATGCCATCTCCCGCACCGCATCCGCGCCTTGTTCGCTTTGACGGAGCACATGGTCATACGCCTGCTTTTGGAAGCGGATGCCATTCAAGCTGCAATGCAAAAGTGCGTTCACATGTTCGCGGAAAAACTTGGCGGCCAGCTTTTGATCCGCATCCGAGGAAATGCCCATCCAGACCAAGTGCATGTGATCTGGCATGAGGCAGTAAATGGGACAGACCAAATCGTGGCGCGTCATCGTGTGCAGCAGGACTTCACGAAAGCGGGCATGGAATCCTGGTCTTAGCCAGCCTTGAGCGCGATCCTGAATCGTCATCTGCCAGTGAACGGCGCTGAGTCCTCGGTAGGAGCCTGCGGGCAGGCGGCGAAGCCAGTCGTGCTTTTCTTCGAGTGGAGAATCTTCTTCGGACTCCATGTGCGGATCATGGCTGATCAGAGCGGGCGGTGTCGAGCGCAAAGTAGAGGCAGGCGTTAGCATGCCCCGTTGGCTTTGGGGATCTTCGGCGGAAGGCTGACGCCATCCGCTACATGGACGTAGGCCCCCGTTTGCGAAGGTCGAGAAACGCTCGAAAGGAAGACTCATGTCTTCCTCTACGAGGTTACGCCCCACCCGTAGCGGCGAGCGTCAGCACGCCGAAGGTCTTTGACGTCACGTGGACGCACGGCATGAAGGAAGGCTAACGCCTTCTTCTACATGCCACCTCTCGAACTACTCTCCCTCATCGCTGCAGGATGCGCGGCGGGGGCGATCAATGCCATCGCGGGTGGTGGGACGCTCGTAACGTTTCCGGTGCTGCTCATGTTTGGCACGCCGCCGGTGCTGGCGAATGCGACGAGCACGGTGGGACTCGTGATCGGGACGGCGGGCAGCATTGTGAGCTTTCGCGGGCATTTGAAGGCGATCCGTCAATGGCTGGCGTGGTTCATCCCGGTGGGCGTGCTCGGCGCAGGCATCGGGAGCTGGCTTCTGACGCAGACGAGTGATGACCAGTTCTCGAAGCTCATTCCGTTCCTCGTATTGTTCGCTACGGTGCTGTTTTTCATCCAGGGATTCCTGCGCAAGCCTCACGCCATATCGCGGAGGAAGACGTTGTGGTTCTCGCTCTTGCTGCAACTGCCGGTGGCGATCTACGGCGCCTTTTTCGGCGCGGGCATCGGTATTCTGATGCTCGCCTCGTTCGGCTTCATGGGCATGACGCACATCCATGAGATGAACGCACTGAAAAACCTGCTCGGCTCGCTCATCAATGTGATTGCTGCGGTTTGGTTCATCGCAGCAGGCATGGTGAACTGGCCGCAGGCACTGGCACTGACAACCGGTGCACTGATCGGCTACTACTTCGGGGCGCATTACTCGCAGCGCATCGAGCCGAGGCGTGTGCGGCATGTCATCACGGCGATTGGCCTCATCATCTCGCTCGTGATGTTCTGGCGGCAGTTTGGATGACAAACGGACGGATCGAGGCTATCTGCCGCTAGATGCGTCTCCTCGTCACCTCCCTTTTGGTTTGTTTCGGTCTTGCCAGTTGCTCGTTGATCACCGTGCCGCTAGGCGCTGCGGGCACGGTGGCGGGCGCCACGGTCAAAGCCACGGGCGGAGTCGCCAAAGCGGGCGTGCAGGCGATGGGCAGCCACCGCCAGCCGGCACCGCAGCAACCCCAGCAGCCGTATTATCCGCCCCAGGGTTACCCTCAGCAGCAGCAGCCATACCCGGCGCAGTATTATCCACCTCAGCAGGGGTATCCGCAGCAGCAATATGCGCCGCAGTACCCGCAACAGCCCCAGGCCTACCCATATCCGCCTCAGCAGCCGCAAGGCCAGTGGTATCAGGGCCGCTGGTATCCCTACCCACCCCAGCCGGTGCGATGATGAGTTTGGACGACAAATTCGCCAAATGCAGCTACATCCCGCCCCATGAAACCTTGTGCCGCTCACGCGATCCTGTGCCTCACCTTTGCTGGCTGCTCTCTCATCACCGTGCCGGTGAAAACAGCCGGTAGCATCGTGACGACCACCGTCAAAACGACGGGCGACATCGTGACAGCACCGTTTGATGCGGCGGCTGGCCGCAGAGCATCTTCCGAAGGTGAACTCGAAGACAAGAAACGGAGCCGGGAGGAAGAACGGCCCGCGCCGACTTACTACCTGGAGGAATCACGCCCGGCACAGCCTGCGTATCGGTGAGCGCTCTGAGTCAGCGCTTGTTGGGATCTTCAAACGGCGAGGCATCCAGGAGTTCCAGCCAGAGTTTGGCTCCTTTCTGCCGCCATGTCAGTCTGACCTTGAACAGAGCTGGCTCGTCCCATGGTAACAGCTTTGTGAGGTATTTTTGAACTGCGGCGTTCTTCTGCAAAAAGGCATGCTCATGCGAGGCACCTGCCGACACGCGGAAACATTCCATCTCAGAAGCACCGGGAACGTCGTCGTCAAAATAATGTGCCCGTGATAACCAGGCGATCAGCGTCGTTGTTCCTGAAGCGGTGTTTTTGAGAAACTGGGACAGCGCTAGTTCGCCGAGGGCTATCTTTTGCGCTTGTGGCTGGTTCTCAGAAAAGTGCCAGCGGGTAATCGCCTCGCGAAACGGTTCGGGCATGCGTTGTTTTATAGCCGGAGGAATGACCGGTTGCATCAACACTTGGTCGGATGGCTTGCCTGATTCTGGCAGGTGATGCCAGCGCACGAGGGTGGGGGAGGCTAGCCACAGCTCGTCTTTCTCACGATCCCAGTAGATGATGAACAACTCGTTCTGGATCGCCAAGGGAGCAAAGACGGTCATGCCCTGGGCACCGTCCGCAAGGCTGTCTTTCAAGGTGTAGCTGCGCATGTTTGACGTGCCATCTTTTCCGACCAGCGGACGAAAACCGACATCGAGTGTGAATCGCCGGTTTAGCGTCCGTGTGCCTGCCGAGGTGAGAAAGCGTGCATCATCGGCGACAAAGGCGGGAACTCCCGTCGCGGCTTTCTTCTGCTCCTGTTCGAGCAGCTTTTCCAGCATGGCGATCTGCGCCTCCGCCGCTTTCAACTGCGGATGCTGCGGGCCGAGGGTCTTGCCGAGCATCTCCTTGTGCTGGTGATGTTTCAGCAAGTCGTCCTGGAGGCGCTGCTCCCAGGCCGTGGGATGCCGCTTGGGTGAAGCCTCCTTGGTGGATGGAGTTTTCTGCACGGCATGGGCAGCTTGCTTCACCTCAGAACTCACCTGCTGCACCTGTCGATAACTGAACCAAAGGATGAGCATGGCAGCCAGTGCGCCTGCGCATAAGACACCAGCGATCAAGATGCGCACCCCGGGTCTGGTCCGGGGTCTCGCACCAGAAGAAAAGGTGAGCACACCTGCCACGAGCAGGGCACCGGAAATCCAGTAGAAGATCGCGATGCGATCCTGCTCGATGCCCTGCTTGAGCACCGCCGCCTGATTCAGAGCAAACTCCGCCTGCTGGGCCTTGGTTTGCAGTGCCTGCCACTCGCGGGTCAATGTCTCGACTTCGAGAGAGTTTTGCGCTTTTCGCGCGGAGGTCAGTTGATTGAGCTTGTCCGCCACTTCGAGCTTTGAGGCACTCCAATGCTGTTCCGCCTCGCGGCTTGCTCTGAGATGCATGCGCGCGTCCTTCGTGAGGCCGAAATCATCCACGATCTCATTCAACACGGGCGCGACCAGCAGCACGACCAGGCCAAGCACCATCCCGAGCGCTCCGAGCCATTTCCGGGGCCTTGGTGGCGTCTCTGCGGGAGTTTCCATCGCAGGCGTTGCAGGCGGCGCGGCCACGGCTTCGGCCAGTTGCGTGCGAAACTCCGCCGCCGTGGCGAATCGCATCTCCGGGCGTGTTTCCAGCGCCCTCAGCACAACTTCATCGAGCCGCACATCGATTTGCACGCGCTTCGACGGCGGCTCCAGCTTGTCCTTTGGCAATTCGCCTGTCAGCAGCTCATAGAGCACCACGCCGAGTGAATAAATGTCCGCGCGATGATCCACATGGCGCGGATCGCTCTGCTGCTCTGGTGCGGCATAGGTCGGCGTGCCGAAAGGCTGGGACAATGACTCGCTGCCGTCATCACTGAAGGCGCTAATCATCTTCGCGATGCCGAAGTCCGCGATCTTCACGCGTCCTGCTTTGTCCATTAGCAGGTTCTCCGGCTTGATGTCGCGATGCACGATGCCGTGCTCGTGCGCGTATTGCAGCGCCTCGCAGACTGGTGGCACGATGGCCAGCGCCTGCTCCGGCGTGAAACGTCCCGCTGTCATCGCCTGCCGCAGATTCACACCATCCACAAACTCCATCAGCAGGAAAAAGAAGCCGCCCGCCTGACCGAAGTCGTGAATCGTGACAATGTGCGGGTGATTCAGCGCCGCGAGCGCCTGCGCCTCCTTTGCAAAACGTGTGGCGAACTTTGCATCGTCCGCACGCTCTGGCGCGAGCAGCTTCAACGCCACGAGACGGTTCAGGGACTTCTGCCGTGCTTTATAGACCACGCCCATACCGCCCCGGCCCAGGCATTCGAGGATTTCGAGCTGCGGGAAGTGCGGAGCCAGTTCCTCCGGTGTTAGCGGTGTTTGCGCAGCCATCGGCGAGGCATCCGGTGGCATCGTTTCGGTGGCAAAGTTCAACGCGGCGAGACAACGCGGGCACAAACCTTGCGGTGCATCACTCGGCAGTTCGCAGCCGCATTTGGGGCATGGGGTGGATTCGGAATTCATCGCTTCCACGATTAGTTCAGGGATTTCGGGAGCTTGTTACAAGCGATTTCCCATCAAACTCCACCCAGCACCGCCACGACGTGCCGCATTTCCGTTTCCACGTCCTCACCCTCCGCCAGCGTGGCGGCGATGTTGGCACGAAACAGTTCACGAAAACGCTTTCGCAGCCGATACACCGCCACGCGTGCCGCTCCTTCACTGGAATTCGTTTTTGCCGCAAGTTCCGCATACGAGATGCTGCCGCGATCCAGCGTGAGGCAGTGCTTCGTCGCCTGAAAATCGTCTGCTTTGCCTGCGCCGATGAATTCGGCCTCCAAAGCGGTCAGAGTC
>JBIKYB010000294.1:0-6279 GCA_044355475.1 Prosthecobacter sp. | reverse complement strand
AAAGATTTGTGTACGCGACCGTCGTAGCCGATTCGAACGAGAGCGCGCTGAGTGTTTTTGGCTTCTTGCATGGGGTTTTTCAGCCGGGGTGCCGGACCTTCCCAGCATGATGTGGTCCTGGCAAGTGGGCAAAAAAACATCTCGCGTCTGGCACGCAGCATGCTTACATGCGACTTGTCATACTTGGAGGTGACCATTTTCACCTCTTGGAAAGGCAAACACAAACACACTCAACCATGGCCAAATACAAACTCGAATACATCTGGCTGGACGGCTATCAGCCGGTCCGCAACCTCCGCAGCAAGACGCAGCTCAAAGATTACGCCAGCTTCCCGAAGCTGGAGGAACTGCCAGATTGGGGCTTTGACGGCTCCTCCACGCAGCAGGCCCCAGGTGGCAGCTCCGACTGCGTTCTGAAGCCTGTGGCCGTGTACCCTGACAGCACCCGCAAGAATGGCGCGCTTGTCATGTGCGAAGTCTATAACGCTGACGGCACTGCCCACGCTTCCAATGACCGTGCGACGATCCTTGACGATCCAGATGCTTGGTTTGGCTTTGAACAGGAATATTTCCTCTACCAGGACGGTCGCCCCCTTGGATTCCCTGAAAACGGCTATCCCGCCCCGCAGGGCCCTTACTACACAGGCGTGGGTTACAAGAACGTTGGTGATATTGCCCGCCAGATCGTCGAGGAGCACCTCGAAATCTGCCTTGATGCAGGCATCAACCACGAAGGCATCAATGCCGAAGTGGCCAAGGGCCAGTGGGAATTCCAGATCTTTGGCAAGGGGTCCAAGACCTGTGCCGACCAGGTGTGGGTGGCCCGCTACATTCTGAACCGCCTCTGCGAGAAGTATTGCGTGGATGTGGAATACCACTGCAAGCCGCTTGGTGCCACCGACTGGAACGGTTCCGGCATGCATGCCAACTTCTCTACGAAATTCATGCGTGAAACCGGCGGGGAGCCTTACTTCCTCGCCCTCATGGCCCAGTTCGAGAAGAACTGCATGGAGCACATCGCCGTTTATGGTCCGGACAATCACATGCGCCTCACGGGTCTGCATGAGACCCAGAGCATCGACAAGTTCTCCTGGGGCATCGCCGACCGTGGTGCCTCCATTCGCGTGCCACACAGCTTCAAGAAAAACGACTGGAAAGGCTACCTCGAAGACCGTCGTCCGAACAGCCAAGGCAATCCTTATCAGATCGCCTCGCGAATTCTCAAGACCATCTCTGAAGTGCCGAAACCTTAATTCGTCTCTGCAAGTTTACTGAACGAAACGCCGCCTGGAAACAGGCGGCGTTTTTTTGTGATGCGCGGCATCGTTTGCAAAAGCCCGACCAGCCTGCTAGGTGCACTCGTATCTACTGCCCTATGCCCACCGAACAAGACATCCGCACCGCCCTTGGCAACGTCCGCTATCCTGGTTTCAGCCGCGATATTCTGTCGTTTGGCCTCGTGAAAGGCATTCAAATCGAAGGCGCGGACGTTACCATCGAAATCTCCGTCGCCACGCGTGATCCAAACATCCCGCGCCTTATCCATGAACAGGCGATGGACGTGCTGAAAAAAGTCGCGGGCGTCGGCGAAGTGAAGCTGAGCTTCGACATCAAAGACCCGCCCGGTGCAGGCGTCACGGCCTCCGAAAAACTCGGCAAATCGAGCATCCCTGGCGTGAAAAAAGTCATCGCTGTGGCCTCTGGCAAAGGTGGTGTGGGCAAGAGCACCGTGGCATCAAATCTGGCGATTGCTTTGAGCCAGTCCGGGCTGCGTGTCGGCCTCTGCGACTGCGATTTGTATGGCCCCAGCATCGCGCACATGTTCGGGACGGACGAGCGTCCGTATCAAAACGACGAGCAGCAGATTGTACCGATCGAAAAACACGGACTGCAGCTCATGTCGATGGGATTCCTGCTCGAAGACGCCTCTCCCGTGATCGTGCGTGGCCCCATCGCCACACGCTACACGCAGCAGTTTCTGCGTCAGTGCGCCTGGAATGATCTCGACGTGCTCGTGCTCGATCTGCCCCCTGGCACGGGCGATATTCAGCTCACCATCGTGCAAACCGTGGCGCTCGACGGTGCGGTCATCGTCACCACACCGCAGGAGGTCGCCTTGATCGACGCCCGCAAGGCCGTGGGCATGTTTCAGAAGGTCAATGTGCCCATTCTCGGCATCATCGAGAACATGAGCTACTTCCTCTGCCCGAGCGACGGCAAGGTGTATCACATCTTCGGCAAAGGCGGCGGTGAGCATGAGGCCAAACGCCTCGGTGTGCCGCTGCTGGGACAGATTCCCATCGAAATGACCGTTCGCGAGAGCGGTGACGAAGGCCACCCCATCGCCCTCGAAGACCCGGAGAAATCAGCGTCGTCGAAAGTTTTCCGCGAGATCGCAGCGAAGCTGAAGTAGCTCGGCTCTCCTGAGCCGAGTTCGAGCGTCTCCAGGCACTCGAATGTTTTAGCCAGGTAGCGAATCAAGAACCGCACGGCTCGGCTCTGGAGAGCCTAGCTACGGCTTCGCCTCCACCGCCGGTTTGTCGCCGAGTTGAAGCGTGGGAGCCTTGGCCGTGTCGCTGATGTTAAGCGCCAGCCAGTGACCATTGATCGCATGAGCGGGAAAACCGCAGGCGAGGGCGAATTCGCCGGTTTCATCCGCCACAAAAGAAAACTCCGCCTTGGTAAGCGAGAGTCCCACTTCTGGCTTCGGCACACCCGCACCGTCAAAGTAAGGCTCTCCCATTTGCAGCTTCTTGGTCGTGTCTTTTTCCACCACGACGGCGCTGTGCGGAATCGGGCTGGGATTGATGAAGGTCACCTCAATGGTCCAGTCCTTGGGAATCGTGAAAATGGCCTTGCCGTGAGAGTAACCGTTGAAGTTCATGCCGTAGTTCGCGGCGCTGTAGGTCGCCACGAGCGTGATCTTCACCGTCTTCGGCTTGTCGCCGAGCTTGAGAAAATCCGCCTCGGTGATGCCTGCGAAGAGCTCCTTCTTCAATCCGGGGATCTCCACCGCATGAGCATGATCCGCAGGGGCTGTGGGCTGTTGGGCCTGGGTGAGTGTGGTGGCGAGAAGTGAGACGAGGAAAAGGCGGCTGATCATGGTGAGGCGGATGGAAGCAGGGTTGCCAGAACGTGCAATGGACGATCAAACTGTCGCGCATGGAACGATGAATCTCGCCTTCCGCGAAAATAATCCCCAAGATACCCGCCACGTTCCCGTGATGCCCGGCGAACACGACCTCATGAGTGACACGCACGATCTTTTCCTGGAAACCCTGCGGCGCTACGAGCGGCCCCTCATCCGCTACGCTCACGGTTACACCGGCGACCTGGAAGACGCGCGTGACATCGTGCAGGACGTGTTTGTGAAGCTCAGCCAGCACCTCGCCACGCTCGACCACGAGCGGCTCGCCCCCTGGCTCTTCACCGTCTGCCGCAATCGTGCCCTCGACCACCACCGCAAACATCAACGCCTCATCGTCATGGAAACGGAAACCCTCGATCTGGAAGCCTCAGCCGACCCCGCGCCCAATGACGCGATGGAAAAGCGCGAAACCGCCACCGCCCTGCGCGAACTCATCGAAACCCTGCCCGTGCGTCAGCGCGAGGCCGTGCGGCTGAAGTTCATCGCCGGACTCGACTACCAGCAGATCAGCGCCGCCATGCAGACCAGCATCGGCAACGTCGGCTACCTCATTCACCACGGCGTGGCCGCCTTGAAGACCAAATGGCAGGCCCACGACCAGCCACTGCCGACGAAACTCAAACCCGCGATGGCCTGAACCCTCCAACCACCTTTTTGACCATGAAACCGGAACAAATCACCGCCTGGGCGCTCGAAGAAGCCAGCGCCGAAGAACGCCAGCAGCTTGAGGCGGAGCTGCATGAGAATCCGCAGGCGAAACAGAACGCCGAGGAGACGAAACAATTCTGCCACTTCCTGCTCGCCGAGCTGCGGGATGAATCACTCGCGCTGACGGATAGGCAGCGGGAGCGCTTGCAGGTGCAGCCCGTGGGGCAATCGTCCCGATTGCCAGTAGCAAGCGTGACGCCTGCGCCACGCACTCAATGGCGCATTGCCGTGGTGCGCTTCGCGCTCGCAGCGTGCGTGGTTCTGGGAGGCTTCTTGACTTGGAATGCCTATGATTCTCGAAAGACCGTGGAGGTTGCCCTGGAAGTGGAACATCGAATCCAGCCAGGACGGCGTGGCACCGATATGGCACCAGGAAATCCCGTGTCAGAAGCTCGCATTCCCAAGGAAAAGCAGATCGAGGCAGTGGACCCATTGTCGGGTCTCGTTGCAGGTGTCAAACTTGAGCCAGCCCCGTCTCTTGCGCCCAGCCCGGAGTTGCCACGCATGCTGATGCTGAACGCAGGCCAGACCACGATGACAACTTCCGATGTCGCTGAATTGAAAAAGATCCAGGACCAGACGGCCTATGGATTGAATTTTGGGAACAGCTCAACTGCAACGGCCACTGCCCAGCCTGGACTGATCGCCAGCGCTAACGGGAATAGCCCGATGGCGGCTGGTTTCTCGACGGTGGGTGATTTGCAGATTGATGCTAAAACCGTCGATGGGGCCGGCTCGGGCGGTATGAACAAGACCGCTGATGGAACGATTGTGCTGTCAAATGGCAGCACCTTCACCGGAGATAAGTCGGTGAATGCCGGTAACCTCACTGCCATTAGGGCGGGGACGATCACGACTTCCTCTGCCAGCGGCTCCGTGGCCGGAAAATCCTTGGTCAAGTCCGGCTCTGGTTCAATCACGATGACCGGCACGAACACCTATACTGGAGCCACGACGGTGAACGGAGGCATTGTGCAAGCCAGCAGCACAACTGCGGCACCGGCGAACACACTGTCGGTTGGTGCCGGCGCGGTTGTATTGAATACGCCGAAAGCGTCTCCAGGGGGGATGGCCGCACCATCCGTCTTGGGCAATGCGCTCAAGCAACAGGCCAGTGTGAATCTCATGACAGCGCCGGTTGTCACCACCAAATCCGGCTCGGCTGCAACGTCCGCAGTGACGCGCGACTTTGTGACCACTTTACCCGCCTCACCGCCAGTGGTCATGAGTCCACAGCCGGATGCTTACTACCTGACCGAGGTGTCTGGAAGAGACAAAGAAGAAAAAGTTGACACCAGTCGTAAGACTAGATTTTTCCAGGTACTCTTCGGAAAAAAAGGATACGACCCTGCCGCCAACGAATCCTACACCCGCATCCTCGAAAACGAGCTGAATGACGTGGCGAGGGAGCCGCTCTCGACTTTCTCGATCGATGTCGATACCGCAGCGTATGCGAACGTACGGCGCTTCTTGAACCAGAACACGATTCCACCCGCCGATGCGGTGCGCATTGAAGAACTGGTTAATTATTTCCCCACGGCGGAGGAAGGGCCGGCTCCGCAGGCGAAGGAACCGTTCGGTGTGCGCGTGGAGCTGGCTCCGTGCCCATGGCAACCGACGCACAGACTCGCCCGCATCGCGATCAAGGGCCGTGAACTCGGCCATGAGCGCAAAAACAGCAATCTGGTTTTCCTCGTCGATGTCTCCGGCTCGATGAACGAGCCCAGCAAGCTGCCGCTGGTGCAGCAGTCTCTGCGCATGCTCACGGAGCAGCTCGGGGAAGGGGACCGCGTGACGATGGTTGTCTATGCGGGCAGCAGTGGCCTCGTGCTGCCGCCGACGAATGGCGAGAAAAAGGCCGACATCCTCGCTGCCATCGAAAAACTCAAAGCTGGTGGCAGCACACATGGCAGTGCGGGCATTCAACTGGCTTACGAGCAAGCCGTGGCCGGTTTCATCAAAGAAGGCGTGAATCGCGTGATCCTCTGCACCGATGGCGATTTCAATGTCGGCGTTAGTTCGCCGGAGGAACTGGAGAAGCTGATCACCCAAAAGGCCAAAAGCGGCGTCTTCCTCAGCGTGCTGGGCTTTGGCAGCGGCAACTTGAAGGATCGCACGATGGAAACCCTGGCCGACAAAGGCAACGGCAACTACGCCTACATCGACAGCCTCAGCGAGGCGCGGAAGGTGCTCGTGGAGCAGATGAGCGGCACGCTCGTCACTATCGCAAAGGACGTCAAAATCCAGGTCGAGTTCAATCCCGCCGCCGTGCGCAGCTATCGCCTCATCGGTTATGAAAACCGCTTGCTGGCGAAGGAGGACTTCAATAACGACACCAAAGACGCGGGTGAAATCGGCGCGGGTCACAGCGTGGTGGCTTTGTATGAGGTCGTGCCCGCGAATTTGCCGCCCGGAGCCGAACC
>JBIKYB010000583.1:0-6349 GCA_044355475.1 Prosthecobacter sp. | reverse complement strand
AGGTTGTTTGCAAAGGTCCGCGGCGTGCAGCACGCCGGTCGTCATCAGAATGAAAAGTAATCGCTTCATGGTTTTCTCTCACTCGCATTGATCAGCTTCCGCTGCGGACGTTTCTTCCACGTCTCGACATCGGCTTTGAGCACCTCGACGGCTTTGTCGAGCTGGCGGTCGGTTTTGTCGCCGGGTTGGGGCCAGACGATGAAATCGGGTTTCGCGCCGTTGAGTTCCATGTCCTGGCCGTTTTCGAGGCCATACCAGCCGCGGAAGGGTAGACGCAACGTGCCGATGTCCATGATCGCCGCCGCGCCCGTGCTGATGACACCGCCCGCGGTCGTCACGCCGACGACTTTGCCGCGCTTCAGCGTCTTGATGGCATGGGAGAATATCTCCGCGTTGCTGTAGCTGTTTTGATTGCACATCACGACCACCGGCTTGTGCCAGGTGGCGTAGATCATGCGGTCCTGCGGATAGCCCGGCACCTTTCCGCCGCGTGGCAAGGTGATCGCGTGACGCGGCTGCGTGAGCGCGGTGAGTAGATGATCGGTCGTCGAGCCGCCGCCGTTCTCGCGCACGTCGATGATGAGGCCGTCTTTGCCCGCACCGGCATGATAAAGCTCCTCCTGGAACTTTTGGAAGCTCGCATCGTCCATCGCGCTGATGTGCAGATAGCCAAGCGTGCCGCCGGAGGCCTTCTCGACCGCTTTCCGGTTCTCCGCGATCCAGTCATCGTAAAGCAAACGCCGCGCGGTGATGTAGCTGATCGGGCGCAGCGTCACTTCGCGTGTTTTGTCGCCGTTTTTCACGGTGAGCACGATGTCGCGCTCCATCGGGCCATTGAGCACGCTGCTGACATCCATCGCGGGCTGCACGTCCTTGCCATCCACCTTCAAAACGATCTCGCCAGCCTCCACACGGCTCTCTTTGCGGCTCGCGGGCGATTTCGGGATCACGTCACGCACCTTCCAGCCCGGTCCGGCAAAGCTCGCGTCAAATCGAAGGCCGAGATGGGCCGTTTCTTCCATCCAAGTGCTCGGTGTCGATGCCGCGCCGATGCTAAAGCCGAGGTGTGAGCCATTCAGCTCGCCGAGCATCAGCCACACGCACTCCGCCGCGCCTTTCATGTCCGGAGCCTCAGCGGCCATGTCGCGATACTTCGCACGCACCGCGTTCCAATCGCGATTGCCGTGACGTTCGTCGTAATAGAGGTCGCGCATCACCTGCCAGCACATGTCGAAGACGGCGCGTTGCTTCTCAGCACGCGAATAGGCCTGCTGCGCTTTGAAGGCGTAGGTCTTCGGATCACCGCCCTTGCCGGAAAGCGTCGCCGGTTTGCCATCGAGCAGGCCCATGATCTGATCGCCCTCCTTCAGCCACACCGCATTCGTCAAAACCGCGCTGCTGAAAGTCTTCGGTTTCAATTCGTCGGGGAACTCGATGCTCATCGTCCGCTTCGATTCCTCGACCTGCGATTGGAAGGCCAGCTTCTTTGAGTCAGGCGACCAAACGAGCGAATACTCGGCGGAGTTAGGCAACTTCACGCGCTGAACACGCTCATGCAGCCCCTCGAAGTCGATTTTCAGCGGTTCGGGCATCTTTCCCTCCTTTTTGGGCTCCTCGGCCTTTTTCGGTTCTTCGGCTTTTTTGGGCTCTTCCGCTTTTTTCGGCTCCTCAGGCTTCGGGGCCGGTTCAGCAGGCTTTTCAGCCTTGGGCTCCTCTTTCTTCGGTTCGTCCTTTTTCTTCGCCTCGGCGGCTTTGGTGATCTTTTCGCGCGCTTTGACCAGCGTGCGCTCACGTTTCGTCTTTTCGTCCTCTTCGGCCAGCAGATGCACATAAAACACATCCTGTTCGTCGATCTCCCGCGTGCCGGTCCACGCGAGCATTTTGCCATCCGGCGACCAATGCGGCCACGTGTCGTCATCGGGATGCTGCGAGACATTGAAGGCCGGTTTCGAGCCATCCACGGGCATCAACCAGATGTCGTCATTGAACCACTCGTCCTCCTTCGAATACGCCAGCCAGCTTCCATCCGGCGAAAACTCAAACGAAGGCTCGTTCCACGACTCGATGAGTCGTTTCACGTTCTTCCCATCCGCGTCCGCGAACATCAAATCACCCCGCTCGCGCAACCAGGCCAGCTTTTTGCCATCGGGCGTGAACTTTGGGCTCGAATCCGTCTCCGGATCATTCGTCAGCTTCGTGAGCGTGAAGCCCGTGCTCTCAAACCAGGACTTCTTCTCGTCCGTAGGCACCGCTTTCCACACATCCGTCTGTCCGCCCGCATCACTCACATACACGAGCGACTTCGCATCCGGCGCAAACAGCACGCCACGCTCCTCCTCGGCCGTTTGCGTCACGCGGCGCGGCTCTTTGAGCTCCGTATCCATCACCCAGACATCGCCGCCACTGATGAAAGCCATCTGCAAGCCATCCGGCGTGAAGTGGATGCCCGTCGCCTTCTCCAAAACCACACGCGTAATGTCCGGTGTGGCATCTGTGGCGGCTTCGATGGCGATTTTGGCCGGTTCCTTGTCACCGGGATGCCAGCGATAGAGATCGAAGCGCACGCGGAAGACGAGCGTCTTGCCATCACGCGAGATCGCGGGGAAAACGACGAGATCGTCATTGAAGTTCGTGATCGCCGTGTGCTTGCCACTCACGAGATCATGCTGCCAGAGGTTGCCGTTGCGCACGAAGTAGAAACCTTTGCCGTCCGCCTTCCATAGCGGCCAACGGTTCTCGTTTTCATCGCTGATCACCTGCTTGAAGCTGCCATCCGCTCGATTGAAAAGCCAGATTTGCCCGGCACGCGATCCTTTGAAGCCCTGACGCCACCACGACTCCGAGCCCTCGCGCATGAAGAGCAGCTTCTGCCCGTCCGGCGACAGCACGCCGTCGAAGCCATAGTCATCAAACAGCACGCTCTCGGCTTTGCGCTCGTTTGCGTCGATGATCGCATGGCGCGCCGAACGCGACTCGCGCAACCAAGACAAATCCCGCGCCAGCGTCACCAGCAGCCCTTTGCCATCCGGCGTCCACTCGCGGAGGTCGCTGCCGTCGGTGTGAAACGTGAGTTGCTTCGGCTCGCCACCACTCGCTGGCATTGAATAGAGCAACTTGAAGCCCTCGCGCTCGCTGTTGAAGGCGATTTCTTTGCCATCCGGTGAAAAAGCCGGTCCAAAGTCGAGCGATGGATGCGTCGTGAGCCGCGTAGCGCGTCCGCCCGCCGTGGGAGCCGTCCAAACATCTCCCTGCCACTCAAACGCGACCGTTTTGCCATCCGGTGACAGCGCTGGCTCGTGCGCGAGGCGGACGGGCTCGGCCGAGGCGAGCGCGGGGAGGAGGAGCAGGAGGAGTTTTTTCATAAGCGAGCGCATGGAACGTCAGGAAATGGGTGAATCAGTCGCGTGACAAAGTGGACGACGGTCTCGGAGACTCGCCGACAATCGATCATTAGAAAATCTCGCCAGTTTCGCGGGCTTTACCGCTTCGGCACCGAAGCTCCACTTAGCTGGTTGGAACCAGGGCGAGGCGGAATCCTTGGAAACCGTTGCGGAGGCCCGCGTCGAACCCGTCGCGGCGGGCGGCACGGCAGTGCTCTTCACCGAGGATGTAGGAGCCGCCGCGGCAAACGCGGAAGCCTCCCGATGATGGCCCACTTGGATCATTTCCACCTTTCAGTGCTTCGTCATACCAGTCCGCGCACCATTCCCAAGCATTACCGTGCATGTCATAAAGACCCCATGCATTTGGTTTCTTCAGCCCCACTTCATGGGGCTGAGTTTCGTTATTGTCATTATACCAACCCACTTCATCCAAGCTGCCCCCGGAATATGGCTCCTTCCCTCCCGCACGGCAGGCGAACTCCCACTGCGCCTCCGTCGGTAAAGCAAACTCCCAACCCTCGGGGAGCAGTCCCTTCTCATTCAGCTTGGTGATATAGGCCTTGGCGTCCTCCCAACTGACATAAGCCACAGGTAGATTTGATCCTTTTAATAAACTCGGATTGCTGCCCATCACCGCATCCCACTGCGACTGCGTCACCTCAGTCTTCGACAGCCAGAAGGGCTCGCTCAAGGTCACCTCAACCTGGCCCTCATTGGTAAAACGTCCTTTTTCATCCGGCGGGCTGCCCATCGTAAAGCTGCCTGGCGTGATGAAGACCATCTGCATTTTTGTCTGTGCACCAAGGGTAATTGTGTCGCTGCCGTTCAAAGCCAGAAATGAATCTTTGGCGGCCTCCGGATCGGCTGGCTTCTTGGCACAGTTGGCTAAGGCTAGACTGAAGAAGACGAAAGTGACTGCGCGTTTAAGAGGCTTCATAGAGGAGGCTGATGCTCATAGAATCTTGGTGTGAATCGCTCATCGGGCGCATTCATGTTTTCTATACTCATTCTGCACCGGTCCTGTGCAAGGTGATTCTGCCAGCCATGCCGCAACTAGTGATGAAATGGATTTTTAATGATTCAGCCGTTGAACTCTTTCTTCACGGCGACGAACGCCTTCACCGCCTTTTCCAAATCCTCGCGGGTGTGTGCGGCGCTGATTTGGGTGCGGATGCGGGCTTTGCCTTGCGGGACGACAGGGTAGCTGAAGCCGATGACGTAAACGCCGCGTTCGAGCATCGCATCGGCGAATTTCGACGCGAGCGCGGCATCGCCAAGCATCACGGGAACGATGGGATGCTCGCCAGGCACGATGTGGAAGCCGACCTCGGTCATCGCGGCGCGGAACCAGCGGGTGTTTGCCTCCAGCGTGTCACGCAATGCCGTGCTCTGCTTCAGTAGGTCCAAAGCTGCGATGGAAGCACCCGCAATCGACGGACAAAGTGTGTTCGAGAACAAATACGGCCGCGAACGCTGGCGCAGCAGCTCGATGATCTCCTTGCGGCCACTGGTGTATCCACCACTGGCTCCGCCGAGGGCTTTGCCGAGCGTGCCGGTCAAAATATCGATGCGGCCCATCACGCCGCAATGCTCATGTGTGCCGCGACCTGTCTTGCCCAAGAAGCCGACGGCGTGGGAGTCATCCACCATCACCAGCGCGCCATATTGATCCGCGAGATCGCAAATCGCCTTCAGCGGAGCGATGTAGCCATCCATCGAGAACACACCGTCGGTGGCGATGAGCTTGAAACGCGCGCCTTTGGCATCGGCGGCGATGAGTTGGGCCTCCAGATCGGCCATGTCGCAGTTTTTGTAGCGATAGCGCTGCGCTTTGCACAGACGGACGCCATCGATGATCGAGGCGTGATTGAGTTCGTCACTGATGATCGCGTCTTCGGGGCCGAGGATCGTTTCAAAGAGGCCGCCGTTCGCATCGAAGCACGAACCATAGAGAATCGTGTCCTCCGTGCCGAGAAAGTCCGTCAGCGAAGCCTCCAACTCCTTGTGAACGCCCTGCGTGCCGCAGATGAAGCGCACGCTGGCGAGGCCGTAGCCCCAATGCTCTAGCGCCTCGTGCGCGGCCTGCCGCACCTTCGAATGCTGCGCGAGGCCGAGGTAGTTGTTCGCGCACATGTTGAGCACTGCTGCGCCGCCGTTCGCGCGGACGAGCGTGCCCTGCGGTGTGCTGAGCACGCGCTCGCGCTTGTAGGTGCCTGCGGCGCGGATGGCGTCGAGTTGAGACGTGAGATGGTCTTTGAAAGTCGTATTCATGGCATTCATTTCGTCCAATCGAGCACGACTTTGCCGCAGTTGCCGCTTTCCATGGCGGCGAAGCCTTGTTCGAAGTCGGTGTAGTGGAAGCGATGGGTGATGATGGGTTTGATGTTCACGCCATTTTCGAGCATGACGCTCATCTGATACCAGGTTTCATACATCTCGCGGCCGTAGATGCCGTGGATGGTGAGCATGTTGAAGATGACCTTGTTCCAGTCGATGGCGATTTGCTCGCTGGGGATGCCGAGCATGGCGATTTTGCCGCCGTGGCACATGTTGTCGATCATGTCGCGGAAGGCGGTGGCGTTGCCGCTCATCTCTAGGCCGACGTCGAAGCCTTCCTTCATGCCGAGCTGCTTCTGCACCTCGGCGATCGTTTCGTTCTTCACGTTCACCGCCCGCGTCGCGCCCATTTTCCGAGCGAGATCGAGGCGATACTCGTTCACATCGGTAATGACGACGTGGCGCGCACCGGCATGTTTGACGACGGGGATGGCCATGATGCCGATGGGGCCTGCGCCGGTGATCAAAACGTCTTCTCCCATGCATTCAAAAGCCAGTGCGGTGTGCACGGCGTTGCCAAAGGGATCGAAAATGCTCGCTACTTCCTCGTCCACGCCGTCGCGGTGGTGCCAGACGAGTGTCATGGGCACGCGGATGTATTCGGCGAAGGCCCCGGTGCGGGTCACGCC
>JBIKYB010000071.1:0-20121 GCA_044355475.1 Prosthecobacter sp. | reverse complement strand
TCGGTGCGGGTCAGCGTGTCGTGGAGGGTCAGATGGGCGGGCATGCGGGCGGGGAAAAGTGAATGACGGATGAGTCACCCATGTCGTGAAGTTCAGGGGTTCACAAGTTTTTGTATGCGGCGAGCAGGACCAAGAATCAAAGCCCCTTTCAATGACCTGAGAGGCCGAGGCTTTCCGCGCAGGCTACTGGACTAGCACGGTGACTGCCGGACAAGCTTCGGAGATGAGCCGTAGTCCAAGCACGAGGGCGTGGCCTCTAGCGCACTTCAAGCACGCACCTGCCCTGTCCCATCCAACCAATATTTGTAGCTGCACAGTTCAGCGAGGCCCATGGGGCCGCGGGCGTGAAGTTTGTCGGTGGAGATGCCGATCTCGGCACCAAAACCGAATTCACCGCCGTCGTTGAAACGTGTACTGGCGTTGTGGACGACGACGGCGCTGTCCACTTCGTGCTGAAAGCGTTCGGCAGATGTTCTGTCCTTTGTGATGATGCTGTCAGTGTGGTGGGAGCCGTAGCGATTGATGTGAACGATGGCTTCATCGATGCCGGTGACGGTTTTGGCAGCGAGGATGAGGTCGAGATATTCGGTGGTCCAGTCTTCCTCGGTTGCGGCTTTGGCAGGCACGCCTAGGTGCCGCAAGGCTGCGGCATCCCCCCGGATTTCGACTTTGGCCTCGGCGAGACGTTTGCCAACGAGTGGATAGAACGAGGTGGCGATGTCTTGATGGACGAGGATGGTTTCCAGGGCATTGCAGACGCCAGGCTTCTGGCACTTGGAGTTGATGATGATGTCAGCGGCCATCTGCTGGTCGGCATCGGCGTGCACATAAACGTGACAGATGCCGTCGTAGTGCTTGATGACGGGCATGCGGGCGGTGGAGACGACTTTTTCGACCAGACCTTTGCCGCCACGCGGAATGATGAGATCGAGGTATTGGTCCATCTTCGCCATGTGCTCCACGCTGGAGCGATCCGTGAAGGGGATGAGTTGGATGCTGTCGGGTGGGAGTCCGGCGCGTTCGCCACCAGCCTGCAAGGCGGCGGCAAGGGCGCGATTGCTGTTGATGGCCTCACTGCCGCCACGAAGGATGGTGGCGTTGCCAGTTTTGAAGCAGAGCGAGGCTGCGTCGGTGGTGACGTTGGGGCGGGACTCGAAGATGATGCCGATGACACCGATGGGAACGCGGACTTTGCGAATGCGCAGGCCGTTGGGGCGGGTCCATTCAGCGAGCTTTTCGCCAACGGGGTCGGGCAGCAGGGCGACTTCTCGCACAGCCTCCGCGATGGCTTTCAAACGCTTTGGATCGAGCGTGAGGCGGTCGAGCATTGCCTTGCTGAGGCCGTTTTCCTCAGCACGGGCGAGATCGAGGGCGTTGGCGGCTAGAATAGCGTCCTGACGCGCCATGATTTCATCGGCCATGGCGATGAGGATGGCGTTTTTCTGCTCGGCGGTGAGTTTGGCAAGGGCGTAGGAGGCGGCACGTGCGCGGCGGCCCATGTCGAGAATGGCGGACTGGATTTCGGAATCGGTCATGAAGTTAGGGTTCGTGGTTCTCTGTTCGCAGTTCCCGGTCTGGCCGCAAACGGAACCATGCTCTACTTGGAAGGAACGGGGCCTTCGGGGATCTGGACATCTTTGTCGAGGAGATGGCGGTCGAGAAAGAGGCGCATGTGCCCGATGAGTTCAGGGCTAAAAAAAACATGACCGCCATCGGTGCCGGTGAGCAGGGTGGCAGGAATCCCGGCCTTTTCGAGCGCAGCGTCAAACTCGGTGGCCTGGGAGTAGCGGACGATGTTGTCTTTTTCCCCGTGGATGATGAGGAAAGGGGAATCGTCTGGGGTGATGTAGGTGACGGGTGAGGCGCTGCGAGCGATGTCGGGCTTGTTTTTGAGGGTGCCGCCGATCAGCTTCGAAAGTCCCGTCTTGGGATCGTCCACATTGATGATCGTGCCTTCACCGGCAAAGGTCAGAAAGTTTGAAGGGCCGCAGAAGTCGAGCACGCAGGTGACGCGGCTGCTTTGCGTGAGATTTGGTCCGAGATCACCCTCCAACTCCTTCACACCGCCGGTGACGCCCAGCATGCTGACAAGATGCCCACCTGCGGAGATGCCGAAGACGGCGATTTTGTCGGGATCAATCTGGTTTTCCACCGCATGGGCACGGAGGGCGCGGATGGCGGCGTTGCAGTCATGAATCTGAGCCGGCCAAATGGCCTCGTCGGTGAGTCGGTAGTTGATGCTGGCCCCGGCATAGGGCTTGTCTTTGATCAGGCTGAGCAGGATGCCAGCCTGATCCTTGCTGCCATCCTCCCAGCCACCACCGTGGACGAACACGACGAGCGGACGCGGTTGGGCGGTCTTCGCCTCTGGCAGGTAGAGGTCAAGCTTCTGGCGCGGGTTGCCAGCGCCGACGTAATCGAGATCTCGCACGATCTGATAGCCAGCCGGGCTCTGACATTGAGCCAGGGCTGGAAAGACTAGAGCGATAAGGCAAGAGAGGCGCATGAAGGGCCTCTTATACCCGGAAAAGCCGCAAAACAAGAGCCGTGCTAACCTTGCAAAACCTGGATGGTTGTCACCTTGACGCATGGTTAACCAGAACATACTATCAGAATGATGAAAGCCCCCATCCCCGCCCGCTTGCCACTCGTTCTGGCATGTGCTGTTTCGTACCTCTCTCTCTCAACGCCTTCGTTTGCGCTGTTTGAATTCATTTTCGGCAAGAAGGACGAAAAAGTGGCCCCAATGGCCAGCGAGCGCGAAACCCAAGAAGCAGCCGCCTCCGTCATGCTGGCCGAAGCTCGACTCGCCCACAACGCGGGCAAGACAGGCAAGGCACAGAACCTTTACCAGGCGTTGGTAAAACAGTACCCCTTCACACCAAGCGCCGCCGAGGCGGCATTTCAAAACGCGCTCATCATCCGCCACACTGGACGCATGGACGATGCCTTCGAGGCATTGCAGAGTTTCATCAACGACTACCGTGACAGCCCGCGCTTCAATGAGGCCATCGAAAAGCAGTTTGAACTCGCCGAGGAAGCCAAAGGCGGACGCAAACAACGCGGCCTGCTTCTGGTGTCCATGAAAATGAACAGCTCGGACATCATCGAGTTCTACGACCGCATCATCCGCAACGCTCCTTTCGGAAAATACGCGCCTCTGGCACAGTTCAGCATCGCCGAAATCCAGCAGGATCTGAATGAGAAGGACAAGGCGGTGGCCGCCTACCAGCGGGTGGTGGAAAATTACCCCGGAACATCCCAGGCCGCCGAGGCGCAGTTCCGCATCGGCTCCATCAGCAATATTGCTGCCCAGCGCAGTGAGGACGCCTCCAACTTGCTCGCCGCGCGTGACGCCCTGCGCACCTACATCGCCTCGAACCCAGGTGGTGAGCGCAAACAGGAGACGGAAATGATTCTCAGCCAAGTGAACACGGCGGAGGCCAACCAGTCTCTGACCGTGGCGAAATTCTACAAGCGCATGGGAAAAACCCGTGCAGCGGCCATTTATCTCAATGAAGCGCTCAAATATGGTTCTGCCGAGGTGTCTGAGGAAGCACGCACACTGCTCGCTGAACTTGCCGCAGAAGATCCAGACGGTGTGGCCGAGGCGCGGAAGAACCCAGGGCAGGATTACACAGCCCTGACCGCGCAAAATTTGAAATCGCGCTCAGATTATGTTGGGCCGCTGGCACCAGATCTGGCACGACTGAGCCAGAAACCGAAGATGCGCACAGGGGATGATGGTTTCATGCCCATCCCACTCCAGGAGCCAACCTTGCCGCTGCGTCCGGGTGCCACCGCTCCAGGGGCGGGGTCCCTGTTGCCGCCGGTTCCAGAAACGGAAAAGCCCGCGTTGCTGCCGGTCCCACCTGCCCCCATGGTGCCACCAGTCCCCGGTGGCGGCACGCTGCCAGTGCCACCGCCCCCCGCCGCCGTGAAGCCCGCGTCATAATTCTTGCGCATGCTGACGACGCAGGCCATAGGCTACAGCGTTCATTTTTCATAACTCATCTTGGATGAAACAGATTCTCATTCTTCTGGCACCGCTCTGCCTTCTGCTTCCCGGCTGCGCCGGCTACTCTCTCGGGGCTCAAAAGCCCGTGCAAATGCGGCACATCACCAAGCTTGCGGTGCCCACATTTGAAAATCTCACCCTGGAGCCACGTTTGGCGGTGCTCGTAACCAATGCCCTCATCAAGCAACTACAGAACCACGGATCCTACCAGATCGTCGCCAGACGAGATGCAGAGGCCGTCCTCGAAGGAAAAATACAGAACATTCAGCGCGCCCAGTTCCGCTCTGACCGCAATAACATCCTGCGGACATCGCAGATCCAGGCCACTCTCCTTTGCGATTTCACTGTCAAAGAGTCAGGTTCGGGCAAGCTTCTGCGCTCTGGGGCCAGTTCGGCTATCTCTAACATGATCATTGATGCCAACATGCAGCTTTCAGAAACGCAGTTGTTGGAAGATCTTGCCCAGCAGCTTGCTTTCCCGGTGGCCGATGAACTTTCCGAGGGCTGGTAACTCCCTCTTCCACACATGCAGCCAGGTCTCGATCCAAGCGCGGACCAAGTCTCGCAGGACGATACTGAGCCGGAGATAGTGACGCCAACTGGCAGGTTGAAGTCCGGCCTTCACCTCGTCGCCACGCCCATCGGCAACTTGCGGGACATCACCCTGCGGGCGTTGGACACGCTACGAACGGCCGACCTCGTCGCCTGCGAGGACACGCGGCACTCTGGAATGCTCTTGAAGCACCACGACATTCGCGCTCGCTTGATCAGCCTGAACGAGCACAACGAGGCGCTGCGCATCCCGCAATTGATCGAGCACATGCGCCAGGGCGGCAGTGTGGCGCTGATCTCGGACGCAGGCATGCCCACGGTGTCGGATCCAGGGCAAAGACTCGTCGGAGCCACGGTGGGTGCCGGGCTGCATGTGGAGGGCATTCCCGGCCCCAGTGCTGTGCTCACCGCACTTGCCGCCTCGGGCCTGCCAACCACGCCGTTTTACTTCGGCGGCTTCCTGCCACACAAAAAAGGAGCCCGAACCACCGAGCTGACGGCCGCCCTCCAGCGAGACTGCACCAGCGTGTTTTTTGAGAGTCCCTACCGCCTAGCCGATACGCTAGCGATCCTTGCAGAGGCCGCGCCGGATCGCCGGATCGTCGTGGCGCGTGAACTGACGAAAAAGTTTGAGGAATTCCGGCGTGGTCCGGCAGGCATCCTGCTATCTCATTATCAGACCAAGCCACCCAAAGGTGAAATCACTCTCCTCATTGCCCCTGTCGAGCCGCCTAAATGGCTCACATGGTGAACCATTGTTTTAATTGCACTACCTCATGGAAACACCCGCCAACTGCGCCGTCCAAAACACCAGCGAAAGCCTCAAACTCTCGATCACCAACCACCTACGCTTCACGCTGGGAGCCTACGTTGAGTCCGCCAGTGAGAACGACTGGTTCGTCGCCACCTCCCTGGCCGTACGTGATCGTGTGATGGAGCGCGCCACGGAGTCCCGCACCAAGCACCGCTCCCAGGGCGTGCGCCGCGTGCATTATCTCTCGCTGGAGTATCTCATGGGCCGTCTGCTGGAAAACAACCTGCGCAACTCCGGCCTCTACGACATCACCAAACAGGCGCTCACTGAAATGGGCAAGGATCTCGACACGCTGCTGCAGAAGGAACCGGACATGGGCCTCGGCAACGGCGGCCTCGGGCGCCTCGCCGCCTGCTTCATGGACTCCCTCAGCACGCTGGACCTGCCCGCCATCGGCTACGGTATTCATTATGAGTTCGGTCTCTTCCGCCAGGAGTTCGTGAACGGCAAACAAGTCGAGCACCCTGACGCATGGATGCGCGACGGAAGCCCCTGGAAGATCGCACGCCCGTCCTATCGCCAGACCGTGCATCTTTATGGCAAGGTCATTCAAAAATTCGATGCGCTCGGCCATCCTCATCATGAATGGGTCGATACGAAGTGCCTGCTCGGCCTGCCGTGGGACATTCCTATCGTCGGCTACGACAGCAGCACCGTGAACGTGCTTCGACTTTGGCAGGCGCAGGCTGACGAGGACTTTAACTTCAAGGTCTTCAACGAAGGCAGCTATGTGGATGCCTTGCGGGAGAAGGCCATCGCGGAAACCGTCTCCAAGGTGCTCTATCCGAACGACTCCACCGAGTCTGGCAAAGAACTTCGCCTCGTGCAGCAATATTTCTTTGTCGCGTGCTCGCTGGCCGACATCGTTCGGCGCTTCAAAAACGGCTACAGCCTTCCCTGGAGCGAGTTCCCCTCCAAGGCCGCCGTCCAGCTCAACGACACGCATCCTGCTGTCGCCATACCCGAGCTCATGCGCATCCTCGTGGATGAAGAGAAGCTCGAGTGGAGCTTGGCTTGGAGCATCTGCCAGAAAACCTTCTCCTACACCAACCATACACTGCTCCCCGAGGCACTGGAAACCTGGAGCACCGTGCTCTTTGAGCGCGTCCTGCCACGCCATCTCCAGATCATCTTCGAGATCAATCACCGCTTTCTCACCGGTGATGTCGAGGCCCGCTGGCCCGGTGATTCGGAGAAAAAGCGCGTCCTCTCGCTCATTGAGGAACGTGGTGGCGGCAAACACGTCCGCATGGCGCACCTCTCCGTCCTCGGTGGCCACGCCACCAACGGCGTCGCCGCTTTGCACACTCGCTTGCTCTGCGAGCGTCTCTTCCCCGAGTTTTTCGAGCTATATCCCGACCGCTTCCTCAATCTCACCAACGGCGTCACCTTCCGCCGCTGGCTCGACGTGTGCAATCCGCAGCTCTCCGCCCTCATCACTGAGTCCATCGGCTCAGGTTGGCTCAAGGACTCGTCTAAGCTACGCGAACTCGACCGCTTCGCTGACGACTCCTCCTTCCGTGAGCGCTTCCAGCAGATCAAGCGCGGACACAAGGTCCACCTAGCCAAGATCATCCAGGATGCCTGCGGCGTTAGCGTCAGCCCAGACGCACTCTTCGACGTGCAGATCAAGCGCCTACACGAGTACAAGCGCCAGCACCTCAATCTCATCCACATCGTCAGCCTTTACCGCCGTCTCCTCGAAAACCCACAGCTCGACATCGCTCCGCGCGTCTTCATTTTCGGTGCCAAGGCCGCCCCAGGCTATTACCTCGCCAAAAACATCATCCACGCGATCAACGCCCTCGCGGCCAAGGTGAACCATGACCCGCGCATCGGCGGCAAGCTGAAGGTGATCTTCATGCCAAACTATGGCGTCTCCATCGCCGAGCGCATCATCCCCGCTGCCGATCTCTCCGAGCAGATCTCCACGGCGGGCAAAGAAGCCTCTGGCACCGGCAACATGAAACTCGCCCTCAACGGTGCCCTCACCATCGGCACCCTCGACGGTGCCAACGTTGAAATCCTGGAGGAAGTCGGGCAGGACAACATCTTCATCTTCGGCCTCACCGTCGAAGGCGTCACCGATCTCTACGCTCGCGGCTACAATCCCTGGGACTTCTACTGGGCCAGCGAAGACCTGCGACTCAGCCTCGACTGGCTGGCCTCCGACTACTTCACCGGCAACCAGGACGAGTTCAAGCCCCTGCGCGACAGCCTCCTCACCCACGGTGACCCCTTCCTCGTCATGGCCGACTACGAAGCCTACGCCGCCAGCCAAGCCGAGGTGGACAAAGCCTACCGCGATCAGCCCCGCTGGCAGAAAATGGCCATCCACAACACGGCCCGCGTCGGCAAGTTCAGCAGCGACCGCACCATCCTCGAATACGCCGAAAAAGTCTGGAAGCTGCCCCAGGTCGGGGTCTGACCAGCCCACTCATGTGATGGCAATCCGGGTGGGGCTGTGCACCCAACCGGCCAATATTTGGACCTAAAATTCGGCGAGCAAACATGGCATGCCAGACCACTGAGCCTTTCCATGAGCTTTGAAAAAATGATACTCGGCAGGGTAACCCACCGAGCGCCAACGTCTGCAGCGAAACTTTACCGCCGCTTCTTCTTTTTCCGACCGGTGAGGATGGCGCGGGCGCGGTCCTCGTCGTCGAGGGCGGTGGTGTATTTGTAGCTGAAGCCGTCTAGCTTCCGACGCTCAATCTTCTGGCCAATCAGGCGCTCAATGGAGGCAACGTTCATCAACTCATCTGCGGCAAAGAGGGTGAAGGCATCCCCCTCTTTCTGCGCACGACCGGTGCGACCGATGCGGTGGACGTAGTCTTCGGAATGCTCCGGCACCATGTAGTTGATGACGTGGGTCACACCGCTGACATCAATGCCACGAGCGGCGAGGTCGGTGGCGACAATGATCTCAAACTCACCACTGCGGAAGCCCTGGAGGGCGCGTTCGCGGTCCTTCTGGCCGATGTCGCTGTGCATGACCGCGGCTTTGTATTCGCCGAGGCGGTCGATGGCGGAGAAGACCTGATCGGCCTGCGCCTTGGTGCGGGTAAAGATCATGACGCTCTCGAAATGGGTCTGCTTTAAGATCGCAAGGAGCAATTCCTCGCGCTGATCGCTCGCCACTGGATACATGTAATGGCTGACGGTCTCGGCAGCGGAGAAACGGATACCGACTTCGACGCTTTCGGGGTCTTTAAGGGCGAAGTCAGCGAGGTTCTTGATCTGCGGTGGCATGGTAGCCGAGAAAAACAGCGTCTGGCGCGTGGCAGGTGTTTTTTCGACAATGCGGCGCACGTCGGGCAGGAAGCCCATGTCGAGCATGCGATCCACTTCGTCCAAGATAAGCACCTCGACATGGCGTAAGTCAGCGATGCCCTCGCCCATGAAGTCGAGCAGACGGCCAGGTGTGGCGACGACGATATCGACACCTTCCTGGAGGCCTTTGCGCTGTTTTTCGTAACCGACTCCGCCGTGGACAAGCAAGACGCGCAGGCCGGAGTGCTTGCCGTATTTTTCAAACTGCTCGACGACCTGGGCAGCGAGCTCGCGTACAGGTTCGAGCACTAAGACGCGGAATTTGCCGGGAGCGCCGAGACGAGTGAGCGTCGGGAGGGCAAAGGCGGCGGTCTTGCCAGTGCCGGTCTGGGAGGCACCGACAACGTCTTTTCCGGTCAGGATGATGGGAATGGATTTCGCCTGGATCTCCGTGGGCTTTTCATAGCCTGTTTCACGCACGGCCGCGAGGATGGCAGGGGAAAGGCCGAGGACTTCAAAAGCCTCGGGATAAGGGCCTTCCGGCACGGGTGGAGGAGCAGGCGGGGCGACCGGGGAATGGTTTTCGCGGGCGGGGCGTTCTTCGCGTGGTCCGCGTTCGCGTCCGCCACCACCAGGGCGCTCACCACGCTCACGACCACGAGGCGGGCGACCTCCACGCTCTGGGCGCTCACCACGCCCGCCCGTGGGAGCGCGGCGAGGGCGGTCATCACGTTTTTCGAAGCGGGCTGGGCGTTCCCCCTGCGGTTTGTGCTCTGCGGGGGCGTCATGCGCACGTTTGTGGGCATGAATTGTGGGCGCGTGGGGCGTTGCTTCCTTGCTCTCAGTTTTCTTGCCTTTGCCGAGGCTCAGCACTTTCTTCAAGCCGGACTTCAGGCGGCTGAGCATGGAGGTTTTCTTCGGGGCGGAATCGGTGCGGCGGGGGGTGGTCACAAGCGTGTCTGGAAGGATAAGGCGGGGTCTATCGGCCAGTTTGACGGACAATGCAAACCCGCAGACAAGCGCCGGGCCGATGCGGCAGGGCTTACGCACCAAAAATCCACCATCGGTCACAAGGCAGCAGGCAGATGATCTCCCGCAGATTCAGAGAGGCCCACGGATTATGTACGAAGAAAATCTGCTGGCCTCCATGAATCTGCGGGAGAAACAAGAACTCCTAGATTCAGTTTTCGATTTCATGCGTAAGCCCTGCCGCTGTGGCTAGAGCTTCATGGCGTAATGCACCTGCCTGCCCACTTCCTCAAAACCGCAGCTCGGGTAGAGGTGCTGACCGATGGCGTTGGAGGCCATGGTTTCGATCTGGGCGATCTTAATGCCTTCTTCCCGCATGAAATCGATCGCGTGCATGATCAGCCGACGGCCCAGGCCAAGACCTCGGGCGGCCTCGACCACCGCCAGATTCGGGATGCGGCCTTTGCTATTGAGCCGGTCCAGACGGATAGTGATGTAGCCCATCAGTTCTCCCTCGCGCTCGGCCACAAAGCAGCCTTCCGCACAAGCGGCCACGTCATCGTCAATGTGATCAGCCTTGCGTGCTTTCCAGTCCCGGTCGTTCCAAATACCAAATTTGTGCTCCAGCATCTGCTCCAGAGCCACGCTGCCGAAAGATTCGACCGTGATGCGTCGCAGCTCGGGCAGGTCGCTGGCACGGTAGGCGCGGATGAGAAGCGGGGCGTCATTCATGGCAGTTTCAGACGGTTAAAGTTGGGCAACAGAGGGCGTGCAGCGCTGTCAGGCAAGGCATGAATCACGCAAATGGCACGAGTCTTGCGAAATGTGTGGGTGTGAACAACGTTTAAGGTCACATTATTTCGGAGTTGCGAATATATTAGTTTGTATCATTCTTGTTGGAACATGCAGTTTTTTGAACGGAATCCCGAACTTATCCGCTCAACAGCACGCCTGCTGAGGGCTGCTGCTTGTGTCTTGATGGGCGGATTTTTTAGCCAATGCACCTCATCCTCACCCAAGGGGGCCGTGGTTGTCAGCGTGAAAGATCAAAAGCTGGGTATTTACAGCACGGATGGAAAGCTGGCCAAGAAGTATGACATCTCGACCTCGAAGTTTGGTCTGGGGGATCAAAAAGGCAGCAACCGCACGCCACTGGGCAAATGCCAGATCGTGGCCAAAATCGGACATGGACTGCCCGCCGGAGCCGTTTTGAAAAGCAGACGCTGGAACGGCGAGGTTCTCAAACCAAACGCACCGGGACGCGACCCCATCGTCTCTCGAATTCTCTGGCTCAAAGGCGTCGAGAGTTCCAACCGCAACGCCTTCAACCGCTTCATTTACATCCACGGCACTCCTGAGGAAAAAAACCTCGGACGCCCAGCCAGCTACGGCTGTGTGCGCATGGGCATGAAGGATGTGGTCGATCTTTTCAACACTGTGAACGTCGGTGCGAACGTTGTCATCACCAAGAACCACCTGCCTCGCGGTGCTAAGGAAGAAACCGAAGCCGACGACGGCTCCCCTGCCCTGCAATCGCCTGAAGCACAGGCCCAGCCGATTGAAATTGCGAAGATCGCTCCAAGCGAAGGAGAAAAGAAACGTGCCGCCGAAAACGAGGCAAAGGCCAAGGCGAAATTCGGACCCGCAACGATCCTCTACAAGGCTCCCACAGCAGTGTCGCAGCCGGAGGACAAGGTCGTCGGACAGACCTCGGTCAAAACGAAGTCGCGGGCCTAAAACCCAACGGATCAAACCTGCACCATCTCAAAGTGCGGCAAGTCCGACAACAACGAAGGGTTTGTCTCCTGCCGCATGCGGCGCATGACTTCCAACGCTCGCGGATCAATCACCACCCGCTGCTTTTGAATGCCGCTAGAAGTGACTTCTCCCTCCAGCCAGCGTGGTTCCGCGCGAAATGCCGCCTGGGAGGGAAAATAAACCGCTGTGCGGCCCACATTCTCGTCGATCAAATCTGACGCGGCCTTCCCGGTGAGATGACTGACGCCAACGATGCACCCCAGTTCCACCGCACGCGCCGAAGCACAGCGGTCCACGCGTTCGACGCCGAGAATCGTCTCCGTCGCACTCGGCACGAGCATCACATCGACACCCGCGCCGCGCAGGCGGACGCTGATTTCTGGAATCTCGATATCCAGACAGATGACCACCGCAAAACGCAGACCCGCAAACTCCCACAGCCGCAGTTCCCGGCCTGAGGCAAACGCGCGCTCCCACGGCGTCAGGTGCAGCTTGTCCTGATGCAGGACACGGTCTCCCAGAAGAATCGGCGCCCGGTTGTGCAGCACCTCACGCTCCGCGTCCCAAAACGGCACCGTGCCGAGCACCACGGCCTTGTCCGGGCGGCAGAGCAGCGACTTCAGCGTCGGAAACAGCTCGCCCCAGAAACACTCGGCCACCCGCCGCAGGGATGGCGGCTCCACCAGCGGCTCCAGTCCCATCCAGGTGAACTCCGGCAGCAGCACGATGTCCGCGCCGTCATCCCAAGACGTCTCCACACATTCCGTCACCTCGGCAGCAAAAGCGGCGGGGGATTTGACGCACAGGCCGGGGTCAAAAGTGCAGAGGTCGAGGAACAGCATGACAGCGGGAGTGTCGGCCTCACTTCGCGCACCCGCAACCACCGCCACAGCTAGGTTTCTTGCGGCGTTTCGCGGCCCGCACGGCGAAAAGCACCACGGTGATCAAAACAACCGCGATGGCGGCGATGGATTGCCAGTTTTCGTTCATGTGAGTTGGAGTTAGTAGCCCATCGCGGTGCCGATCTGGAAGACGAGGAGGCTCAGGACATAGGCGGTGCCGGTCATGTAGCCGAGTTGGAGCATGGCCCATTTCCAGGAACCGGTTTCGCGTTTCACGATGGCGATGGTGCTGACGCACTGCATGGCGAAGACGTAGAAAATGAGCAGGCTGAGGCAGACGAGCGGCGAATAGACGGGCTTGCCATCGGGGCGGCGTTCGGCGGCGAGTTTATCGCGCAGCGGGTCGAGGTTTTCGTCGTCGTCGCTCTCGACGGCATAAACGACGCTCATGGTGGAATTGAAGACCTCGCGGGCGGCGAAGCTGCCGATCAAGCCGATGCCGATTTTCCAATCGTAGCCGAGAGGTTTGATAGCAGGCTCGATGAAGTGACCGGCCTGCCCGGCGAAGCTGTTGGCGAGATTCTCAGACTTCAATTTTTTGAGATCTTTCCGATAACCTTCCTCCATCCATCGTGCGTTGACGCCACTGAACTGCATAACGCCTTCGATCTTCTTTTCCAGCTCTCGCTGTCTTTGAACCTGCTCTACACTTCTCGGGAAAGTCGAGGCAGCCCAGATGAGGATGGAGATGCCGAGGATGATGGTGCCGGCACGGACGAGGAAGGCCTTCGCACGCTGCCAGACGAGCAGGAGGATGGATTTGAGCGCAGGCCGCTTATACGGCGGCATTTCGAGGATCATCGGGCTGGCCTCGCCCTTCATGACGCACTTGCTGAAGATCCACGCGAAGATGAAGGCGCTGCCGGTGCCGAGGGCGTAAAGCGCGAGCATGATGCCCGCCTGCGTCCACGCTCCCACCTGCCCCACGGGGAACAAGACGGCGATGAGCAGCGAATACACCGGCAACCGTGCCGAGCAGGAGGCGAGCGGGGCGATGAGGATGGTGATGAGGCGGTCCTTCGGATTGTCGATGGTCCTCGCGGCCATGACGCCGGGCACGGCGCAGGCGTAGGAACTCAGGAAGGGCAGGAAGGATTTTCCATTGAGGCCCACCTTGCTCATCAGCCAGTCCATGATGAACGCGAGTCGCGACATGTAACCGGTATCCTCCAGGATGCCGATGAAGAAGAAGAGGATCAAAATCTGCGGCAGGAAGATCACCACGCCGCTGACGCCGGGAACGACGCCATTGACGATGAGGTCGCGAAGGTCGCCGGGCCCCATGAGCGTCTCCACCCAGGCACCGAGATCGCCAAAGATGCCTTCGATCCAACCCATCGGCCCCTCGGCGACGCGGAAGATGAGGTAGAACAGGATGCCGAGCACGAGCAGCAGATTCACAAAGCCGAGCACGGGATGCAGGAAGATGCGGTCGAGCTTGTCGGTGATGGTGACCTTCTCCTGATCAGGCCGTTTCAGCACCTCAGCGCAGAGTTTTTCGATGCTGCGGTAGCGTTCGGCCACGAGATCGTCCTCCCAGCCGGGGAAGGCGGCATCAAT
Source organism: Prosthecobacter sp. (assembly GCA_044355475.1). Classification (GTDB taxonomy): domain Bacteria; phylum Verrucomicrobiota; class Verrucomicrobiia; order Verrucomicrobiales; family Verrucomicrobiaceae; genus Prosthecobacter. The sequence continues at coordinate 6,275 of JBIKYB010000071.1, read as the reverse complement.
GCTCTGCCGCAGTTCGTGGATGCGGCTCATCTGCGCATCGGCGAGGCCGGAGTGTGTGGGATCATGGCCGGAGAGAAGGTAGAGCGGCTCCAGCAGCGAGGCCTTGGCGTGAATCGCCCCCGTTTCGCAGAGCGGGCCACGGCTTTGCTCCAAAGCGGCACGCACCCCGGCGGGGATGACAGCACTCTGCCATTTCGTGGCGGGCACGTCTTCGCGACTGAGCGCGAGTTTCAGCTCGATGAGTCCCTGGCCGGTGACCGCCTGGGTTTTGACGACGGGAATGCAGAGGAGTTCGCTGAGCTTCGCGGCGTCGATGCGCCACTCGCGCTGCTCGGCCACGTCGGCCATGTTGAGCACCAAAATGGTCGGCAGGCCGAGTTCGAGCACCTGGCTGACCATGTAGAGGTTTCGCTCGATGTTCGCGGAATCGACCACGCACACGACGCGATCCGGCCGCGGCGTCTCGGGGCGTCGGCCGAGCAAAACGTCCCGCAAAACGGCTTCGTCGGGCGAGCGGGCATTCAGGCTGTAAGCGCCCGGCAGGTCGATGAGGCGCAGTTTTTTGCCGTGCTGGCTGTAGCACTCGCCGATCTTCTTTTCGACGGTGACGCCGGGGTAGTTGGCGACCTTCTGCTTGAGGCCGGTGAGCAGGTTGAAGAGCGTGGTCTTGCCCGAGTTCGGGTTCCCCACGATGGCGATGAGCGGCGTCTCAGCGGCGGCGGTGCTCATGCGGCGACGGGAGCGATGGCAATGAAGGCCGCCTCGTGGTTGCGCATGGAAAGCTGGGAGCCACGCACGCTAATCTCAATCGGCTCGCCCAGCGGGGCGCGACGCGTCACACGGATGCGGGTGCCGGGGACGATGCCCATTTCCCGCAACCGGGTGAGGCAGGAACGGCCGGTGGGCATGGCCTGCACGATGGCGTCGATGCCAACAGGAAGTTCAGCAAGGGTGGAGGGCATTGGAGTGGTGAAAACGGGTTGGAAAGAAATACGAGTCTGCAAATGAGACTCTGTCGCACACTTGCGCTCAAGATTAACAAGCCGCGTTTCTTTGGCAACGATGACTTGGCGATTGCCTCAAGAAGTGACGCATCACCACCAACCCTGGCTCAGTCGAGGGCCGAATCGTCGGCTTTTTGGGCCTCGTAGAGAGAGGCGATGCCAAAGGTGAGCGCGGTGGTGCTGGCGGATTGAAAGCCGTTGGCGCAAATCAGCGCCTCCATGTCCTTGCCGGAGGGAAAGCGCTCGATGGAGCCGCAGAGATAGACATAGGCCCCGCGCTGGCCCGTGATCCAGCCGGCGATGCGGGGCATGATTTGCTTCAAGTAGAAAAGGTAAAGCTGACGGATGCCTGGAAAGCGCGGGATGGAGAAGTCGAGCACGAACAGACGACCTCCTGGGCGTAATACACGGCTCATTTCCTGAAGGGCGGCAGGCCAGGAAGCCATGTTGCGCAGGCCAAAGGCAACGGTGAGGACATCGAATACTTCGTCTTGAAAAGGCAGGCTCAGTCCATCCGCAGCGATGAGGGTGTGAAAGCGGCGGGCCTGCGCCTCCCGCATCATCGGCACGGAAAAATCCGCGCCCAATACCCTCGATTCAGGACAGGCCAACTGCACAGCCTGCGCTAGATCACCGCTGCCGGTGGCGAGATCGAGAATTCGCTGCGGATTGAGCGTGGCGATGCGTTTCGCCGTGGTGCGGCGCCAGAGGCAGTCGATGCCGAGGCTTAAAACATGGTTCGCCAACACATAACGCGATGCGATTCCCGCAAATGCCTGCCTCACGAATCCAGCGTCTTGCATGATGAACAAAAACCGGCCCCCCGGGGCGAATTGCCAAGGGGATGGTGCTCACGACTGGACTCGAACCAGCACGATGTTACTCACTAGAACCTGAATCTAGCGCGTCTACCAATTCCGCCACGTGAGCACATGGGGTCGGGATGACCGGAAGGCGAGTGTTGACCAAGGCAGGAATATCTCAAGCGGGAAAATGAGTTTCTTCTGGCGATGCTCCGATGCGAGGTTTAGTCGCACCTCATGTCCTTTCGTCTCGAAATGCTCCAAGTGGCCCGCCTCGCACCGAAACTGCTCGGGGAGTCGGCGGCTCTGGTGGAGACGTATTATCGGTCTCGCATCGCGCCAGAGGGCGGTTTTTTGGACCGCAATGACAAGCCTGATCTTTACTACACCGTGTTCGGCCTGGAGGGCTTGCAGGCGCTGTCATTGGATGCGTCAAAAATCCCGAACGTGAGGCCATGGCTGGCCGGTTTCGGTGACGGGGCGGGTCTCGATTTCGTGCATCTGTGCTGTCTGGCACGCTGCTGGGCGAACGCAGGCATGAACGACTTCCCCATGGCATCGCGCGAGGCGCTGGCGGCACGAGTGGAGGCGTTTCGCTGCGCGGACGGCGGGTATCATCAAGCCCCCAACAGGAAAAAAGGCAGCGCTTATGGCTGTCTGCTGGCCTGGGGAGCCTATCAAGACCTCGGCGGGCTGCCACCGGAGCCGTGGCGGCTGGCGGAGTGTATGGGCGGCCTCAGAACGCCCGATGGCGCGTGGTCGAACGAGCCGGGCATCCCCGTCGGCTCCACCACGGCCACAGCGGCCATGGTGGCACTGCACCGGCACATGGACATGCCACCGCCGCCCGAGGCGGTGGACTGGCTGATGCGTCAATGCCTGCCGCAGGGTGGCTTCCTGGCGCTGCCTGCGGCGCCCCTACCCGATTTGCTCTCCACCGCTGTGGCCTTGCATGCGCTGGACGCGGTGCAGGCGGATTTTTCACGCCTCAAGGAGCCGTGCCTCGACTTTGTCGATTCCCTCTGGAACGCGGCTGGTGGCTTTCACGGCAACTGGACGGACGACACGCTGGACTGCGAGTACACCTACTACGGCCTTCTCGCTCTGGGACATTTGAGCCTGTAAACAAAAAACCCGGACATTGCTGTCCGGGTTTTTGTTAGATTCGTTGTCGCTTCAGGATCAGGCGAGAGCTTCCGTGAGGATGCGGCCACCGTTGACGATGTCGATCGGACGAGCGCCGTCGGACATGATGCGCTTCTCGGCGTTGATGCCAAGGAGGCGATACATGGTCTTGGCAAGATCTTCCGGGCCGACCGCGTCGCGATCAGGCTCGCCACCAAGGGCGTCAGAAGCGCCGTGAATGTAGCCTTCTTTGACACCACCACCAGCGAGGGCGACGGAGAACACGCGCGGCCAGTGGTCACGACCATTGGTGCCGTTGATCTTCGGAGTGCGACCGAATTCGGAGCTGACCATGACGAGCGTGCGCTTGAGCATGCCGCGATCCGAGAGATCGGTGATGAGGCGGGCGAAAGCCTGGTCGAAGTTCGGAGCCTGTCCATCGAAGGCCCCCTTGATGTTGGAGTGATGGTCCCAGCTGCCGTAGTTGACGGAAACCATCCGCACACCAGCCTCGACGAGGCGGCGAGCGAGGAGGAAACGCTGACCAGCGGTGTTGCGACCGTACTCGTCACGCAGCTTGTCGGTTTCCTTGGTGAGATCGAATGCCTCACGCGCCTTCTGGCTGCTGATCAAGCCGTAGGCGGACTGGTAGAAGCTGTCCATCGCGCTGATGGCGTCGGATTTTTCGGCGGCCTTGAAATGCTCGTCCACGGTGCCTAGCAGGTTGCGGCGGCGGTCAAAGCGCTTTTCATCGACATCCTTCGGGGTGAGAAGGTCACGCACGGTGAAGCCTTTGTCCGCAGGATCACTGCCGAGGGCGAATGGGCCATAAGCGCTGCTCATGTAGCCTGTGCCCTGCTCAGGAGCGACCATGTTTGGCACCACGACGTAGGGAGGGAGATTGTTTCGGCTGCCCTGCTCATGCGAGATGATGGAGCCAAAGCTGGGGAACTTGATCGCCGGGCTGGGGCGGTAACCGGTGAACATGTTGTGCGTGCCACGCTCATGGGCGGCCTCACCGTGGGTCATCGAGCGGATGACGGTGAGCTTATTCATGATCTTGGCGATGTTCGTGAATTTCTCACCCACGTATTCACCGGGGAGGGAGGTCTTGATCGGAGTGAAGGGGCCACGGTAGTCTGGCGAGGCGAAGGGCTTCGGATCCCACGATTCATGCTGGGCCATGCCGCCTGGCAGGTAGATGTGGATGACCGAATCAGCGAGCGCTTTGAAGGACTCCACTTCAGGCATCACTGGAGCGGCCTGGAGGCGAAGCATGTCAGGTAAGGTGAGACCACCGAGTCCGCCGAGCATGCCGACGTAGAGGAAGTCACGACGGCTGACACCGGAACGAAGATCAAGGTGGCTGCCCTGGCAGTTAGGATGCATTTTCATATTTGAACGGGGGGGTATTGTTGCTGGAATCGCGAGGAGTTACGAGGGGAGGCTGGCGTTCTTGCAGATCTTGCGAAAAATTTCTCAAATCGTGTCATTCAGCCATCGAAATTGATTCATTTGGAGACCCAGCCCGCGTTGACCATCTGGTGAATCCAAACCTGGAAATCAACCGGCGCGTCCGGGGGGAATTTTAATTTCAGAATCATCGGCATCGTCGCTTCGCTGCTCTGCTCCAGCCAGTAATTCAACTCCTTGGCCAACGCACTGTCACGAGCCACGTAGCCATACACCACTTTGGCACCCGGTTCGGCAATGCAACGCAGGCTCAGGCATTGCAAAGTGGCGGGATCTCCGAACTGATTTTCAAAATGACCGGCAGGAGACACCAGCACACGAAACAATCGCGGCGCTGCGGGTCTTGCCTCCAAGAAGTCTGACCACGCCATCTCACCCGCGCCCACGAACGACTCCCAGTCCACTCTGGGACCAGAAGCGGTGTATTCTACCGTTGCCAGTCGTCGGCCACCTCCTTCAAAAACGACGACATGCTCGGAGAACTGAGGGGAAATTTCCTCCGCCTCAACAATGGAGTCGAACAACACCGGTCCGTCCGCGTTCTTCCCGTAATAAATGCTCATCAGAGGGGCCACGCGCATTTGGTCCCGCACCAGCAGCGCACGTTGTTTCCAGTTCGGAGCCTGCAAAAACTGGCGTAGCACCTCATCTGCTGCGACCAGCCGCGCAAGGTCCGCCGATGTTTCGTCCGTTCCTGCCTGAGTGGTGGCAGTCTTGTGCTTTTCACTGCCCGTGGGGCGGAAGACGAGATTTCCTGCGTTGACTGGCGGCAGAGTTTCCTCGGGCGTGATCATCGCGGTCCCAGAAGCAGATGCGGGGCTGTTTGGGGGCAGCAGACTCTCATCTTGAATTTTGTCAGTCCCGAAGAGTCTGCGCATTTCCTGCTTCTCTTGAAATGACTGATACAGGCTGAATGCGAGCAGCACGACCACAACGGCAGCCACCAAGCTGCCCCCAATCACCAGCCGACGGCGGAAAGTGCGCACCTCAGGGTCCATGCGCATGCGTTCAAACGCATCTCCTGGCAGTGGCTGCGGCTCATGATCTTCGGTCACAGGCGGCGGCTCGGCAGCAGTCTCAGAGTCGGCCTGTGTCATGAGGAGAGCGCGGCGTTTTGTCTTGGTGCTCTTCTCGGCCATCTGGAGCATGACCATTTCTCCGCACTCCGGGCAGGGGCGTGAGCGTGTGACGGCCGAAACCTGGATTTCGACGTTTTTTTCGCAGTGGGGGCAGACGAGTTTGGTGGCCGGCATGCGGGCGTTTTTCAGTGTGAAGGGGACTCAGAGTTTGTGTTTGTTCACACGCTGCCGCAACCGGCACATCGTTCATTTTTCGCCTACCAGTTGAACGTCACGCCACCGCGGGAGCGGAGACGCTGCAAGCCCCAGCTCATCATCAAACGTCCATCATCCCAGATGTAGGCGGTTTTGGTGCCGAGTTGCACCAGAATCACCTCGCGTCCGCCACTGGCCGCGCTGGAGATCAGACAGCGGCCACTGGCAACGGTGTAGCCGGTTTTCATGCCATTGCACTCAGGCATGGCACCCAGCAGGTCATTCGTGTTTTCCAGCGTGACGGAGCGACCGTCCGCGCGGCGGAAGGTGTAGTACTTGCGCCGCACCGCATCTCGAAGGGTGCCGTTGCGATACGCAGCCATCGCCACACGGGCCATGTCTCGCGCCGTGGAGTATTGTCCCGGAACCGTGAGACCATGCGGATTTTTGAAATTCGAGTTCGTACAGCCCAGGGAGCGTACTTTGGCGTTCATTTTCGCCGCGAAGGCGCTGATGCTGCCCGCGTTGTCTCGCGCCAGCACGTTGGCGATGTCATTGCAGCTCTTAACCAAAAACGCGTAGAGCAATGTCCGACG
>JBIKYB010000292.1:0-6355 GCA_044355475.1 Prosthecobacter sp. | reverse complement strand
GAGGTGAAAATGACAAATGGCGAATTCCGAACGACGAATGAATGTCTGCGTTCGGATGCGCAGACCTCCACTCAGCACGAAAAGAACGCCACGCGCCTTCGCGCGGCGTCCTTCGTCATTCTGGCTTGTTTCGTCCTTCGTCATTCTGATTTCGTCATTCTCTTCCGTCCAAGGCGCGGACTCGCGCTGGGTGGAGCGTCTCGCCTTCTGGTCTTGGTCGGAGCTGGAAACACTCACCACCGACATCTACGCGCATGAGCAGCAGCTCGCCACACTGCCAGAGCTCATGCTCATCAACAGTTGCCTCCGCATCGGGCTGAAGACCGGCTACACCACTGAGGAGGACGTGCGCTGGTTCGAGCTCACGCTCAAAGAGTCCGCCACTGTGGATAGCATCGTGCTCGTTCCGCCGCTCGCCAAGGGCGCGAACGCCGTCGTGGCTGGCTACGGCTTCCCTGTGCGCTTCAAGCTGGAGGTCTTCGATGAGCAAAATCAGCCGCATGTCATCTTGGATCAGACCGCGTCAGATTTTCGCAATCCCGGCTGCTTTCCCGTCGTCGCGCGATTTGAGCCGCGTCGCATCAAACGCGCACGATTCACCGCCACCGACCCGTGGTCGGTCGATGGCCCGGAAATCCTCGCCATGGCCGAGATGCTCGTGCTTTCTGGGGATCGCAATCTCGCGCTCAACGCCACCGTTACCAGTTCCAGCTCCCGCAACGCGCCGCGTGCCTGGACACGGCTGAATCTCATCGACATGACCACGCCGCTCGGTCTTCCTGTGGCTCCACAAAGCGGCGGCACCCTCGGATTTCACAGCGCCGTCTCCGACAAAGCCGATGCCGAAAAAAAACTCACGCTCACGCTGCCGGAAGTCATGCCGCTCGATGAGATCCGCCTCGTACCTGTGCGCCGCAAAGACGTGCCGCTGTGGTTCGACTACGGCTTCCCCGTCACCTTCAAGGTCGAGGCCGCCACGAAGGAAGATTTCAGCGACGCCGTGCTTCTGCACGAGGTCGCGGACAAATTTCAGCCAGCGCCTGGCATGAATCTCGTCTGCATTCCAGCGCGTCGCACACCCACCAGATTCATCCGCATCACGACCAAACAGCTATGGTATCGCAAAGGCGACCACGTCTTCGCACTCGCCGAGTTTCAGGCCTTCAGCGACGGCAAAAACGTCGCCCAACGCGGTCACTTCACCGCCAGCGATGTGCTCACTGGCGATGATGCTGCAAACTGGAGCCTCGCCGCCCTCAACGACGGCCTCACCGAAGGCGGACGCCTCATCTCGCTGCCCGAGTGGTTCACTCAGCTCGAAACAAGGCAGAAACTCGAGCGTGAGCGCGATGAGCTGAGATCACAACTCGACGCCCTCGTCGAGCGTTCGCAGCACCAGCTCGTCTATGGCAGCGTCGGCAGCGTGGGCGGACTCACCCTGCTCTTTGGCCTCCTCTTCTGGCGGCAGCATCTGCATCGCCGCCGTGATGCGCAGCGCCTGCATGACAAGCTCGCGCGTGATCTGCATGACGAGATCGGCTCCAATCTTGGTAGCATCACGTTGATGTGTTCCTTCGCCGCACAATCCGATGCCACACCCGATTCCATGCGAGCCGACATCGCCGAGATTGAGCGCGTCGCCGCTGAAACCGCCGACTCCATGCGCGACATGGTCGATCTCATCAGCACCCGCCGCTCCGAGGCCGAAAACGATTGGCTTGATGTCCTCCACCGCCTCACCGAGCGCCTCCTTCGCCATCACACGCTCGATTGCGCCCTGCCTGCCGCACCCTTGACGCTCGAACCCGACATTGAGACGCGTCGCGAGTTGTACCTGTTCTGCAAAGAAGTCCTTCACAACATCGCCAAGCACGCGCATGCCTCGAACGTTCGCTTTCACCTCGCCCCATCCACTGACGGCCTCCGCGTCGAGATCACCGACAACGGTCTCGGCTTCGACACCGCCCAATCCTCCAGCGGCCACGGTCTCGGCAACCTCCGCGAACGCGCCGCTGTGATGAATGCCAATCTGCAAATCCTCACAAAGCCCGGCGGCGGCACTTCCATCACCCTCGACGTGCCGCACGGTCACCGCTGGAGCCGTGCGATAGCAAAGTGGTCCGCACAGTCTCCTGTGCGGCGCTCCGACAACACCCTCAACTCCGCATAATCCTGAAGTGCTCCGACCTGCGCAAGTCTCCCCGCTTTCCACATCAACCGCCTTCCACATGCCGCACAGAGGACTGTGCGGACCACTTGATGAAACCTGAAACTCTGATTCAGACCTGGATCGTCGAGGACCACGACACCTTCCGCCGCTCTTTGCAGCGCCTTTGCGCACCGGAGCGCGGCCTCGCCGCCGCGCCCGCGTTTGCCAATGCCGAAACCATGCTCGCCGCCTTGAAAAGTGCCCCTGCCGATCAAAAACCCGACGTGTTGCTCCTTGATGTCGGTCTGCCTGGTCGCAGCGGCCTCGAAATCATCAGCGACGTCCACAAACTCGCCCCCGACTGCCGCATCGTCATCCTCACCGTGTTCGAGGACGAGGAAAAAATCAGCCGCGCCATCAGTGCTGGTGCCAGCGGCTACCTCGTGAAGACCTCACGCGCCGAAACCGTCGTCGAGGCCATCATCGAAGCCTCGCAAGGCGGCTCGCCCATGTCGCCGAAAGTCGCCGCCAGCGTGGTGAAAATGCTCGCCAAACTCACCAAGCCAACCGCGCAGCCCGTTTCGCTCTCGCCACGCGAGCACGATCTCCTCGCCCTCCTCGTCGAAGGCCTCACTGCCAAAGAAATCGCGGACCGTCTCCAGGTCAGCATTCACACCACCAGCACGCACACGCGCAATCTCTTCACCAAACTCGGCGTCCACAGCCGCGCCGCCGCCGTCGCTCGCGCATTGAAGGACCGGTTGGTGTGACGACCTGAGAGGATGGAGAGTCGACGATTCCTCCGCATCAAAGGCGCCGATTCGTCGCCACTCCCAAAAGTGGCCACTGAATTTCAACGCTCACTTCGATCAACCTTCCGCCCGGCCCATCAGCGATAGAAATGCCAAAAAAGGCCAGGCATCCGCGCCTTGAAAGTCGCGATCTCGGCTTTCGAGTGAGAATTGCAGAGACTCAGCGGCGATCAGCGCCACCAGCGCCGTGCCCCAAAGCCATTCGGGTGGGATGAAGTCAGTGATCACGGCGAAATCGATTGGGTGAGATGCACGCAATGAGGTCAATAAACGGTTGAGCGAGAATCAAACTCAAGCCAGCAGCTCCGTGACGACCTTCGGTCCTTCTTCGACGCCGGTGAGGCGGTAATCGAGGCCGGCGTAGCGGTAGGTGAACTTGTGGTGATCGAAGCCGAGCAGGTGCAGGATGGTGGCGTGGAGATCGCGGATGTGGACGGGTTTATCCGCAGCGGCGAAGCCAAACTCATCCGTGGCACCGTGGATGTGGCCGCGCTTCACGCCGCCTCCGGCAAGCCAGGTGGTGAAGCCATAAGGGTTGTGGTCGCGACCGCGTTGCTTGCCGGCATTGAGGCCGGGCGTGGGCAGTTCGACGACCGGGGTGCGGCCAAACTCACCGCCCCAGATGACCAGCGTTTCGTCAAACAGGCCGCGTTGCTTCAAATCGGTGAGCAGGGCGGCGATGGGCTGGTCCACCTTGGCGGCGAGCGACTTGTGATCGAGCACATCGTCGTGGTTGTCCCAGGGCTGACCGTCGCCGGTCCAGAGCTGGAGGAAGCGCACGCCGCGCTCAAGCAATCGACGTGCGATGAGGCACTGGCGTGCAAAGGAACCTTCGGGGCCGGGCTTCACGCCATACATCTGACGAACGGCCTCCGGCTCCTTTATGATGTCAAAAGCATCGCTGGCCTCCATCTGCATGCGGTAGGCGAGTTCGAAGCTCTGGATGCGTGCTTCGAGCTGGGTATCCTTCTGGCGTTCGGCGAGGTGGCGTTGGTTGAAGGCCAGCAACAAGTCGAGCTGCTCGCGCTGGCGTTTGCTATCGAGTGAGCCGTTGCGGATGAACTCGACGAGCTTGTCCACGCTCTCGTGGTCGGTGTTGACGTAGGCACCTTGGTAGGCACTGGGGAGAAAGCCTGCCTGCCAGTTTTTCGTGCGGCGGATGGGCATGCCACCAGGGCACATGGCGATGTAGCCGGGCAGGTTTTGATTCATGGAGCCGAGGCCGTAAGTGATCCAGGAGCCGAGGCTGGGACGATTGAGCCGCGCCTCGCCACAGTTGAGCAAACCGAGCGATGGCTCGTGGTTTGGCAGGTCTGTGTGCATGGAGCGGATGATGCAGAGATCGTCCGCGTGCTGCGCGGTCTTGGCGAACAGCTCGCTGATCTCGATGCCGCTTTTGCCGTATTTTTGAAACGCATACGGTGACTTCAGGCCTGCACCAGTGGGACGCTCGGTCTTCAACGGCGAGGGTATTGCCTTGCCGTCATGTTTATCGAGTGAGGGCTTCGGATCGAAGGTGTCCAGATGCGAAGGACCGCCGTTCATGAACAGATGCACCACACGCTTCGCCCTGGCAGGCAGCGGCGGCTGCCGCGCGGCGAGCGGGTTCAGTGAAATGGATGACGTCTCCGCGAGCAGATCGCCAAGCCCCATGGCACCAAAGCCCATGCCGATGCGGCCGAGCATTTCGCGGCGGGTGAGGTGAGGGATTTGAGTCATGGTTTTTACGGGGAGAGGGACGACAGAGGAATGCGGACAGAGGAATGATTTCGGATTTTTATTCCTCTGTCCGCATTCCTTTGTCGTTTCTGTCTTTGGTTAGCGTTGTGATTTCGACACGGGAGTGATTGAGGTTCATCCACTGGATCCCTTGAACGGCAATGCGATCAAACACGGCCTGGAGTTGCTTGAGGTAAGCAGTTTGATTCTCGTGCAGCGCCGTGACGATGAACGCTAGACTTGGGGAATGGGATTGGATGAGGTGGGTGCCCAGCTTTGTATCTCCCGACATCACATCGACTCTTTGCAAACACTCGGACTCGCCACCGAAGAAATGCACCAGGGCCTCGCTGTAAAGAAGGCTGTCCAGATGAGTGCCCCAATCGGCTAGCAAGGCTTTCAGGTGATCCATCATTCGCTGGCAGTTGGGTGTGAGTATCTGCCAGCCTGAGGCTCGAAGCCGTGGGCTATGCCGATCCGACTCGGCCAACGCATTGCGAAGGAGCATGCCTTTAACCGTGGGTGATCCAAAGTTCAGCAGCTTGATGCGCTTTATGTTTTGCAGCATCGCGTAGTTATAGCACTGCGACTCGTGAGCAGCGGTAAGCGTCTGAGCGACCTTCAATTCATAGACCATCTGGTTCACCACCAAATCCAGGTAATAGACCTTGGCAAAGCTCCCGTGGACCACTTTCAACGGAACCTGGGTGTGAACGATGAAACCGTCAGCCCGCAGGCGCAGAGCCAGTTCATTCTCATAGATCCGCTCATCAAATAGGCGGCCAAGCTCGTTTTGAATGGCGTAGGCATGGTTCATGACGGCATAGTCAACGCGATCAAACTCGGCATCAGAGATATCGGTGAGTTCTAGGGTGCGATGGATGGCCATGATGGGAAGGGTAGAGGAACGACAGAGGAATGCGGACAAAGGAATGATTTTTGGTTCTGGCTCTTATTCCTCTGTCCGCATTCCTTTGTCGTTAATCAGCAAACTGGAACTCATTGCCGATGAGCAGCACCTGCGCGAGTTGGGCGAGCGGGCTCTGCGGTGCGGGAGTTGGCGTGGGCGGGGCGCTGTTCACGAAGCGCAGCGCCATCTCGGCTTCTTCCGGTTTTGGCCCGCGCAGTAGCACACGATGATAAAGTGCCTGAATGGTGTGGGCATCCACGACACCTCCCGTGCTGGCTTGGAGCGTGGCGGCGAGCTTGATTGATTGCGTCTGAATGAAGGGCGAGTTGATGAGGAACAAGGCCTGCTGCGGCACGGTGGTGACGGAGCGCTGAGGGCTGTGAATGTCGGGATTCGCAAAGTCAAACATGGCGGGCACGCTGGCCTGCACTTCACGGTCGATGAAGAGGTAGAGGCTGCGGCGGGTGTCCACCTCCGGTGCGGCGAGTGGTGTGGCGCGTCCACCTGCATTTGCGACATTCAGCGAGCCGCAGACAGCGAGTGTGGAGTCACGCATCTGCTCGTAGTCGAGCCGCAGGCGATTAAAGCGCGAGAGCAGGGCGTTTTCCGCGTCCTTCACGTCTTTGTCCGGTGTGCTGGCGCAGCTCTGCTGGTAGGTGCGTGAGTTCAGGATGAGGCGCTGCAGCTTCTTCAAGCTCCAGCCTTCCTGTATGAAGGTGGCCGCGAGGTAATCGAGCAGTTCCGCCTGTTCCGGCCTCGGCGTCT
>JBIKYB010000291.1:0-6357 GCA_044355475.1 Prosthecobacter sp. | reverse complement strand
CACATCGAAGCCATCAACAAGACCACCCAGGGCCAGGTCACCGCCATCTATTCCTCCCGCCCACTGGACGACGCCGAACTCACCGCGAAGCATGGCAGCCCCATCAAGAGCTACAGCGACCTTGATGCGATGCTCGCCAACCCGGACATCCATGTCGTCGATATTTCCAGCTACCCCAGCCAGCACCGCAACCAGGCCGTGGCCGCCGCGAACGCCAAGAAGCACATCATCTTGGAAAAGCCGATGGCCAATTCCCTTCAGGAAGTGCGCGAAATCGCCGCTGCCGCCAAGGCCAACGGCGTGAAGGGCTGCGTGTGCTTCGAGTGCCGCTTCTCCAACCAGTTCCAAGTCACCAAGGCGCTCATCGACGAAGGTCTGCTCGGCACCCTGCATTATGGTGAAGTCGATTACTACCACGGCATCGGCCCCTGGTACGGCCAGTTCCGCTGGAACACGGGCAAGAAAGACGGCGGCAGCGCCCTGCTCACCGCCGGCTGCCACGCGCTCGACGCCCTGCTCATGGTCATGGGCAACGAAGTGGACAGCGTCACCAGCTTCTCCACCAAATCGAAGAGCGACATCTTCAAGCCTTACGAGTACGACACCACCAGCGTGACGCTCATCCACTTCAAGAACGGCAGCATCGGCAAAGCCGCTGCCGTGGTGGACTGCCTCCAGCCCTATTACTTCCACACCCATCTCTGCGGCAGCCAGGGCAGCCTGCTTGATGACAAGTTCCACTCCATGAAGCTGCACACCGACAAGCACGCCTGGAGCAAGCTCTCCATGAAGATGCTCGATTCCGGTGATGTGAGCGATCATCCGTATCAAAGCCAGTTCCAGGCCTTCTTCGACGCCCTGGACGAGGGCAAAGACATGCCGCTGACCAGCTTCCCCGAAGCGCTGAAGAGCTTCGAGGTCATCTTCGCCTCCGACAAGAGCGCGGAACTTGGCGGCAAACCGGTGAAGATCGCGGATCTTGGGTGAAGCTAGCTTTGCTGCAAAATCGAACGTAATCGGGCCATTCCTGGCCAGTGCCTCGGAGGGGCAGAAATGCTCCTTCTACTCAAGTTCGGTTGCTCAGCGGATCACTCCCCAGTTTCTTCCCAGCGGGAAATAACAGAACAGTGCCGGACCCACGAGGTTGCGCTCTGGCACCGCACCCCACACGCGGCTGTCGGAGCTGTTGTAGCTGTTGTCTCCCATGGCGAAATACTGCTCGAGGCGCAGCCTGACATGCTCATACGAGCCGCCGACACTGGCCGCAGGGCCATAGCCTTTGTAGCCATTCACGGGCAGATTCTCGGTACCGCTCATCACGCGCTTGAAACCCGCTTCCTCGGCCAGCTTGCCGTTGATTTTGAGCATGGGGGAATCGACCTCAAGCTCATCTCCCGGCACGGCGGCTAGGCGCTTGATATAATGCTGAGAACCCTGCTCTTCCGGCACACCGATGGCGCTGATGTTGTTCGTGGTGAAGACAAACACCTCCCCGCGCACCGGGCGGCGGAAATGATAGGCGAATTTGTTCACCAGCACATGATCCCCAGTGTCCACCGTGCCACGCGCCAGTAGCTGGCCTTTGGTGATGGCTTTTCCAGCCAGCGAGCCCTCATAATAGCGGCGGCTGTTGTCAGGCGTATACCTGGGGTCTTCCTTCGGAGCCGCCCCCACATACTGGAAGAGGCCCAGATTGTGCCGCACGGTGGTGAGTTGGGCCTTGGGTGCCCAAATCCACTGCGTTTCCCCATCCGCGAAGTGCAGACGGCAGTGGGCGAAGAATCCGAGGAAGCTGTGCTCGGTCAGCGGCATTTGATCGCTCAAAACACCGGTGTGATTCGCCACCACGTTGAAGTAGCTACGGCCTGTCGCCCAGTCTTTGCAGCGAGAAAAAATGTTCGGCGTCGGGTCTTCCTCGGAGTGTTCAGCTACCAGTCCGTAAAGCGTGGGCTGCATCGAGCCGGTGGGAATCTTGAAGGGCTGCGCAATGTAACTGCGGATGCCCAGTGCGATGACGATGGCGACGAAAAACACCTCAATGTTGTCCGCGATCTCGGAGGTCGCCGCATGCGGCAACGCGCGCTCGCAGGTGTTGTTGATCTCGCTGGTGAGCGTGTCAATGCGAGCACGGTCCCGTGACTTCATCGCATCTTCCAGGCTCGTGCGCAGGGTCACGATTTCCTCCAGCTTCGCAGCCGGCAACACGTCACGCTTGTAGTTGATGAAACGCGTCACCCCTTTGTGCAGGAGCTTGGCGTGCTTGAGGTAACGGGGAGTGAGGAAAAGCATGGAGATGGAAAACGGTCAGTTGTTCTTCAAGACTTCAATGAAGGCTTCCTGCGGGATGTTCACGCGACCGATGGATTTCATGCGCTTTTTTCCCTCTTTCTGCTTTTCGAGGAGCTTGCGTTTGCGGGAAATGTCGCCGCCGTAGCACTTGGCGGTCACGTCTTTGCGCAGGGCGCTGATGGATTCACGGGCGATGATCTTGCCACCGATGGCGGCCTGGATGGCAACGACAAAGAGCTGCTGCGGAATGACTTCCTTCAGCTTCGCGCAGAGCTGGCGGCCACGGCTCTCGGCCTTGCTGCGGTGGACGATGCAGGAGAAGGCATCCACGGGTTCGCTGGCGATGAGGATGTCCATCTTGACCAGTTCGGCAGCCTGAGTGCCCGCGTGCTCGTAGTCCATGCTGCCATAACCACGCGTGATGGATTTGAGCTTGTCATTGAAGTCCACGAGGATTTCGTTCAGCGGCATGACGGTGTGCAGCAAAACGCGGCGGTCGTCGAGCGTCTCGGTGTTGTTCACCACGCCACGCTTGTCCATGACGAGCTGCATCATGTCGCCGATGTACTCGTTCGGTATCATGACGTTCACTTTCACGATGGGTTCACGGATCTCGTCGATCTCGTTCGCAGGCGGCAGGAAGGTGGGATTGTCCACCTGGAGCTCGGTGCCGTCGGTCCTCCTCACGTCGTAAATGACGGAAGGATACGTCGAAATGACGTCCATGTTGAACTCACGGCGCAGACGCTCCTGGACGATTTCCATGTGCAGCAGCCCGAGGAAGCCGCAGCGGAATCCGAAGCCGAGCGCGGCGGAGCTTTCCGCCATGAAGGTGAAGGCGGCGTCGTTGATCTGGAGCTTGCCGACCGCAAGTTTCAGCGCCTCGAAGTCATCTGTGCTGACCGGGTAGATGCCGCTGAAGACGAGTGGGTGGATTTCTTTAAAGCCGGGCAACGGCTCGGGAGCAGGTTTGCGGGTCTCGGTGAGCGTGTCGCCGATCTTCACATCAGCGGTGGTTTTGACGTTGGCGATGATGTAGCCAACATCACCCGCCTCCAGTTTTTCACAGGGGACCATCTTCGGGCGGAAGGTGCCCACGTCCTTGATTTCGGAATCGTTGCCCGAGGCCATGAGGCGCACCTTTTGACCACGCGTGATGGTGCCGGAAATAACGCGGACATAACTGACGACCCCGCGATACGGATCGAAGATCGAATCGAAGACTGAGGCTCTCAGGTAGCCGTCGCCAGGATCGGTCGGCGGCGGAATGAAGGCCACGATGGCCTCCAGGATGTCCACGATGCCGATGCCCATTTTGGCACTGGCAGGCACGGCTTCGTCCGCCGAGAGCTGCAGGATGTCCTCTAGCTGGCGCTTCACCTTGTCGATGTCGGCGCTGGGAAGGTCGATTTTGTTGATGATAGGGACGACGTGCAGGTTTTGCTGCAAGGCAAGGTTCAAATTGGCCACCGTCTGGGCCTCCACGCCTTGGCTGGCATCGACCAGGAGCAACGCACCTTCACAGGCGGCCAGAGAGCGGCTGACCTCGTAGCTGAAATCGACATGCCCGGGCGTGTCGAGCAGGTTAAGCTTGTAGATCTGGCCGTTTTTGGCCTTGTAGTTCATGCACACCGGATGCGCCTTGATGGTGATGCCGCGTTCGCGCTCCAGGTCCATCGAATCGAGAAGCTGGTCCTGCTGCTGCCTTACCGTGATGGTCTGTGTCGTCTCCAGCAGCCTGTCCGAGAGTGTGGTTTTCCCATGGTCGATGTGGGCGATGATGGAGAAGTTGCGGGTGTTGGCAATGGACATTCGGGGGTCTTGGAAGGGGGCGGCCTATGTAGTCCATGGCGCTCTGGAATGCAATTGCGATGCTTGCAGCCCTTGCCATGCCGGGGAATGGGTGCGGAATGAAACGCGAATTACTTTCCGAAGAAACCCTTCAGGCAGCGCTGGCCACCCTGCCCGGCTGGCAGCTTGAGGGACGTGAACTGGTGCGGGAATTCCGCTTCGACAGCTATTTGGCAGGCATCGAGTTTGTAAACCGAGTCGCCCAGGAGGCCGAGGCGCTGAATCATCACCCTGACCTACTCGTCGGCTGGTGCCAAGTCACTGTGAGACTGACCACCCACAGCGCGGGCGGCTTGACCGGCCTTGATGTGACACTCGCCGGAAATATCAGCGCGGTTTGAACTCAGCGAGCGACCGCCGCCGTGTCCCGATTGACCTTCTGTCCTGAAGGATCAATGACATCAACTGTGACAAAGATGATGATGTTTTTCGTCTCAGTTTCTGTGACCTCGCTGCGGAAAAAACGGCCCAAAAAGGGCATATTGCCCAGGATCGGAATCCGGTCGTCCACCAAAGTCTTTTTCTGCACCTTCGCCCCGCCCAGAACCACCGTGGCCCCGTCCCAAATCTTGACCGAGGTGGCGGTTTTTCGCGTTTTGAAGACGGGTTGAAGAATGAAGTTGGGGGTGATCAATTGCTCAGGCTGTGCAAGAGGCAAAAATCCCCCGCTAGTGAATAGAAAACTAGTGCTGGCGGGTGAATAGATAGGTGAGCCATAGTTCACAAAACCTTCAAAATCAGTCACCTCAGGAGAGATAGTCAACTCGACCGTGCGGCCATCTTCAGAGATCACAGGTTCGACCTCCAGCAACACCCCCGTTTTCCGCATTTCAAACGCGGTCGGCGTGGTGGGGGTGGCAATGGCGGCATCAGGAACCCCGCCCCCACCAACCAAGATAGCCTGAAGTGCAGGCGCACCCTGCGGGAGTTGCGGCGGATCAAATTCAGTGGGGTAGATAAACTCTCGAGTAATCTCCACGGTGGCTTTCAGCCCGTTTTTGGTTGTGACGCTTGGTGTGGCATTCACATCGACTCCTTTCTTTTGCGACAAGGCTCGAATCACCGTTTGAAACTGCGGATCAGTAAATACTCCTGCCACCGAGAAGACCCCTGGACCGACAGATTGCCCACCATTGGCAGCCCCAGTCCTCAATAAAGTATCCAATGAATTTACTCCTGTGGCATATGTGCCTGACCGCAAACCCGAGGTGACAGGCCCACCACCACCGGCATTGAGCGGAGGCGGATTAATGCCTGGAGGCAAAGGACCTGCGAGGGCGGCAGCTACGGACTGAGCAGGAACATACGTAATTCCCGCTTGGATGATCCCAGGATTGACCGCCGTGGAGCTAAACGGAAAATTCGATGCTGAATGCGCCGCACCGCTACTGGCACTGCCGCCACCTAGAAACACATTGTTGCCATTGGTGCCCACGCCGCCTAGCAGCCAGTCAAAACCCATTTCATCCAGGTTGGTCTGGTTCACCTCCAGCATCCGAACAGTGATCACTGCCATCTTTGGCGCGGCTTTCGACGCCTGCTCGACAAACAGTTCGACCATTTCCATGTTGGCCACGGTGTTACGGACCGTGAGTGTGCTGGTGGTTGAGTTAAAATTGGCACTGGTCCCATCAGGAAAGGTCACTCCCCGAACCTCAAGAAATTCTTTCGCGCCCATGCGGCGGATGACCAAGCCGCCTGCTGCGGGAGCTTGCGCACCAAAAGGATCGGCTGGAGCAGCCGCGCCCGCATCTCCTGCGGGTGCGTTCTGAATGAAATCGGGCGGAACTCGGAACGAGCGAGAGATGATGGAACCGCTGCGCTCACTGATGGAAACAAACGTCACCGCATGGTCGTCCACCTTGTAACTCACCCCGGACATCTCGCTCACATAGCGCAGAACCTCCTCCATGGGCACGTCACGGAGATTCAGGCTGATCGGCTTGTCCCGCGCTTCCGGCGGCACATTGAGGATGAAATTGATGCCTGTGCCCTGTGGGTCAAGATCTCGGCTACGCACACGCAACAACTCGGCCACCTCATCCAGCGTCGCGCCACCAAAGTCCACTTGAGGAAAAATCAAACTGCGAAGCTTTTCCGTGATCTTTTCGCGACCACTCTGCGCATTGGATGAAGCCGCACTGGCAGCCCCAAACATGGAACTCACATCCTGCGAGGTCAGCGGCACCTGATCTTCCCAGCCTTGATCCACCGCGC
>JBIKYB010000070.1:0-20162 GCA_044355475.1 Prosthecobacter sp. | reverse complement strand
TGAATGACAGCGCTGGCATTTGAAAACAAAAAAGCGGCGTTTCAGGCGACTCGTCTGAAACGCCGCTGATCAATTGACTGCTTACTTGCTGGAAGTCATCGGAGCCGACTGGGGAGCAGGCTGGCTGGCCACAGGCCGAGAATAGTTGGTGAACACGGTGTTGTACCGGTCCCAGCCGTGACCGACCAAACTCAGGTCGTTTTCTGGATTGAAGTAGTCACCATACCGCTCGGTAGGCATGGGGTAGAGGGCATAGCCGCTGTTGAAGCCACCACCGTAGCCGCCATAGCTGTCAGGCGCGTTGGGGGAGACGAGGCCGATTCGATGGGCGTGGATCGGCCTGTTTCCGACGGCTAGGATTTGGGAGGCATTGCCCCCGCCTGAACTCGTGCAGGAAGAGAGGGACAGCGCGGCGAGAACCGAGAGGCAGAACAGGGAACGAGTGAGTTTCATGAGGCTGACGAGGGTGAGATCCAGATTTGGAATTATTTTGAGGATTGGCCAGAGCTGGAAAAAAAGCAATCCTATAAATCCTGTCCGGCATTTTCACGAGTGCATCACCTGCCCGCCGTCGATGTTGATCGTCTGGCCGGTGATGTTCTTCGCGTGATCTGACGCCAGAAACGTCGCCATGGCGGCATATTCCTCCGGCATCTGCCAGCGGCCCAGGTGGGAGACCTTCTTGATCTTCTCCGCCGCCCAGTCATCAAAGCTCACGCGCTGGTCTTCCGGCAGTTTCTTCTGCCCGGCGGCCCAAATGGACTGGTTCAGCTCCGTTTTCACCATGCCGGGGGCCAGCGCGTTCACGCGGATGTTGTGCGGGCCGAGATCTTTGGCGGCGCATTGGGTGAAATTGATCAGCGCCGCCTTTGACGCGCTGTAGGGCGGATCGGTCTGCGATCCCATCTGCCCGGCCACGGAAACGAGGAACAGCATCGAGCCTGCGCCGCGTTCGATCAGCCTTGGCGCGAAGGCATGCGCCACATTCACCGCGCCGACGAGGTTCACCTCCAGCACCCGCGCCCAGTCAGACGGCTCCAGGTTCCAAAAGGGAAAGCCAAACTTCCCGGAGCCGATCCCGACGCAGAACACGACGTGATCGACCGCCTCAAAGCCCGCCGCGAAGGTTTTCACCGCCTCATAACTCGTCACATCCCCCGTCGTGATGAAGTCCGCGCCAGATTCGCGGTCAAAGCCACGCACCGAGCAGCCCTCGGCCACAAAACCGTCCGCAATCACCCGGCCAATGCCACGGGCGGCTCCAAACACGGCGATCGACTGGCCTGCGAGATTCAAGTTCATCCGGTGATTATGATGCGCGTTGTCTCTGATGCAAAGAGCACATCGCTGCGGTTGCCACTTACTCAGCAGGCTCCTCCCACGAGTTCTCGGGGGTTGCGCAAGGAAACGTTCTTTAGATCAGTAAGTGCAGGCTCACGTTTCCCCGTCATCTTTTCACCGCATCATGAAAACGTCCACTTCCGCCGGCTGCTCCGGCTTTCGACAAATGAACTTCCAGCGTCGTGAGGCGATGCGGACCGGTGTTTGCAGCGCCTTGGGGCTGAGCATGGCGGAACTGCTGAAGCATGAGGCTCGGGCGACCGTGGAGCCGGGATTCTTCAAGGAGGGGAAGGCGAAGAGCATCATTCATCTCAATTTGCCCGGCGGGATGTCGCAGCAGGAGTCGTGGGACCCGAAGCCGGAGGCACCGTCGGAGTATCGCGGTGCGTTTGGTGTGGCAAAGACAAACACGGGCGAGGTCTTCAGCGACAACTTCACGCGTCTGGCGAAGGTGGCGGACAAGCTGACCATCGTGCGCTCAGTCGTGGGCAAGATTCCAGATCACCAGCAGGCGACGTATCATCTTTTCACCGGCTACACGCCGACGACGGTCATCGACTACCCGCAGATGGGCAGCGTGGTGTCGCATCTGTTTGGATCGAGGAAGGAAATGCCGCCGTATGTGGCGGTTCCGTCGATGCGTGGCTTTGAAGGAGGCACAGGCTTCCTCAGCAGCAAATACGGCCCGTTTCAGCTCAATGCTGACCCCGGTGCGAAGGGCGAGTTTCAAGTGCGTGACTTCAGCATTCCGAAAGACATCTCGATGCAGCAGTTCGAACGGCGTAAAGCGGCGCGTGACATCGTGGAGTCCCAACTGCGCAAGCTGGATGCCGACATCGACAAGCTGAACACGATGGATGACTTCTACAAGAACGCCTACTCGCTGCTCACCTCCGATGCGGCACGGAAGGCCTTCTCGTTGGCCGATGAGAATGACGCGATGCGTGAGCTTTACGGTCGCGGGTATGAGCTGAAGCAAAAGGCACCTGCGGCGGTGGGTGAGCGTTTATTGCTCGCACGTCGTCTGGTTGAGGCTGGCGTGCGTTTCGTCAGCGTAAACTACGGCTCCTGGGACTCGCATGTGGACATCAAGGGCACCTGCACGGAGCACATGCCAGCGCTCGATCATGCAATCAGCGGCCTCATCACCGATCTCGATCAGCGTGGCATGTTGGATAGCACGCTCGTCATGGTCACCACTGAGTTTGGCCGCACGCCAAAGGTGAATACGAGCAATGGCCGTGACCACTGGGCGCGTGTGTATTCCATGCTGCTCGCCGGTGGCGGCATCACGCGTGGGCAAATCTACGGCGCTTCCGACGCGACTGCCGCCGAGCCTGCGCGTGACGAAGTGAAGCTGGAGGACTTCCTCGCCACGATTTACAACCAGCTCGGCATCGACTCGAACCAGGAACTCTCCGCTTTCGGTGGCACACGGCCGATTGAAATCGTGAATGGCGGCAAAGTCGTGACGGGAATCATCTCGTGAGCAAAAAGCATCCTCCAGAACGGCAAAGGAATGTTCCGGCAATGGAATAGATCCAATCGAAAAGACTTCATGAAATCATTCCCTTGCCAGCTCATTCCTTTGCCAAGGATAACGCCCATCTTCTTTCTCTGTGTCTCCGCAGCGCTTGCAGGCCCGATGGTGCATCACATTGAGTATGTCACGCCTCGCGCAGGTCAGCGTGGCACCACGGTCGAGGTCACGATTGAAGGTGCCTACATCAAAGAGCCGCGGGAGGTTCTCTTCTATCGCCCTGGCATCCACTGTGTGGCGCTGAAGAGCCTGCCGTTGCTGCCGGAGCCTCGCGGCACGATTCACGGCGGATTCATTGAGGGGAACGTGATGGCGAAGTTCCAAATCGACGCGGATTGCCCGCTCGGACTACATCCGTTCAAGCTGCGCACCGCCACCGAGCTGACGACGCTCTCGACTTTCGCCGTGACGCGATTTCCCATCGTCAAAGAAGCGCAAGAAGACCAAACGGTGCCGATGAACAGCGCCGTGCTCGGCCGCATGGACACGAATCAAGTCGGCGATGTCGATGTGTATCGCGTCACGGGTCGCAAAGGCGAGCATCTCTCCGTGGAAGTCGATTCCGTGTGGCTCACCGAGAAGTTTTACGCTGGTTCCGAGTTCGACCTCACCGCCCGCATTCTTGATGCCAGTGGCAAAGAACTCGCCCGCAATGACGACAGCGCGCTCCATCTGCAAGACCCGGTTTTGAGCACGGTTTTGCCTGCTGACGGTGAATACCGCGTCGAGGTCAAACAGCGCGTCTTCAACTCCGGCGGCAACTGCTACTACCTCGCGCACATCGGCTCGAATCATCGTCCGCTCGCGGTTTATCCCGCCGGTGGCATGAAGGGTGAAAAGCTGACCGCCACATTGCTTGGCGATCCAAAAGGTGATGAGGCCATCCAGATAACGATGCCGGCTCAAACGGGTGATTTTCACTTCAACGACGTGATGCCATCGCCGCTGCTGATGCGTGTGAGTGAGTTTCCCAACGTGCTTGAGGCCAAAGACGCTGAAGAAACTGCTGTCAGCGCTCTTCCGGCTGCGTTGAATGGCAAAATCGAAGCCGCAAACGATGCCGATAGCTTCCGCGTGAAAGCCAAGGCGGGTGATCGCTGGCGTGTGCGTGTGTTTGCTCGTTCGCTCGGCACGCCGCTCGATCCGCGGCTGACGATTCGCAAAACGGATGCTGAAACCGATGACATCACCGCTGATGACTCGGTCCTCACGGATCGCGATCTGTGGGCCATGTCGCGGCAGATTCAGCGGAAGGAACTCATGGACCCGGCGGTGATTTGGGAGCCGAAAACCGATGGCGATTACCTCATCAACATCACCGACATGCGCGGCCTCGGTGATTCGACTTCCGTTTATCGCATCGAGGTCGAACCCGTGCGCGATGAGATCAACACCTTCATCCAGGCCCGCGTCATCGACATGGTCGAGTGTCCGCGCCTCACCAGCATCGCCGTGCCACAAGGTGGCCGCTGGACGGTGAATGTGAACCTCATCGACGCCCCTGGAAGCCGCTACAAAGGCGAACTCGATCTCGTGGTGAAGGGTTTGCCCGAAGGCCTGCGGATGATCGCTCCGCGAGTGCTTGCCGGTCAACGTCAGGTGCCTGTGCAGTTCATCGCCGATGCCGGAACGAAGCCGCAGACCGCGCTGATCTCCATCACCTGCAAAGCCACCGATGGCACGCCGCTTCTCAGCCGACCGCAGCAATCGTTTCCCTTCCTTGGCCACAGCGGTGGTCACGCGTGGCATTCGTTTGTCGTCCATGACTATGCTTTTGCCGTCACGGAGCCGACGCCTTATCAAATCGATGTCGAGCAGCCGACGATCCCGCTTTCCCAAAACGGTGAACTCACGCTGCCGGTCAAAATCACGCGCAAGCCCAGCTTTGATGAAGCCATCGAGCATCAGTTCGACTGGGTGCCGCCCGGTGTCGAAGGCGAGCCCACACTCACCATTCCTGCAGGGAAAAACGAAGGCACACTGCGTCTCAGCGCCAGCACTTCGGCAGCGCCGGGCACGTATCGCCTCGCTATGACGGCCTCCACCGCAGGCGGCTCGTATTACCTCGGTGCAGGGCGCATCCGTGCATCGAGTGCATTTATCGACATCACCATCGCGCAGCCTTACATCGCCCTGAAGAGCAATCCCACCGCTGTGCGTCGCGGTGAAAAGGTGCAGGTCGTGTGGGATGTGGAGCACAAGAAGCCCTTCGAAGGCGAAGCTGAAGCCACGCTGCTCGGTTTGCCGAAAGGCGTGAATGTCATCGGCACGCCGAAACTCAAATCCGGCGACAAGCAGCTCATCTTCGACATCACCGCCACCAGCGAGGCGCTGCTCGGCCAATACAAAGAGCTGAGCTGCGAGATCACCGTCACCGAGCACGGCCAACAAATCCGCCAACGCACCGGCAAAGGCATTCTGCGTGTCGATCCAGCGCTGCAGCAGGATCTACTGAAATGAGCACTGACCAAAATTGGCAAGGGAATGGAATGGCAATGGAATAACTGAATCAGAATCATTTATTCCCTTGCCGAAATAATCCTTTGCCAAATCTGAATCCTTCATCTCATGCCAATCACCTGTAAAACCCCTATCGCCAATCTCACGCGAGACGAGTTTATTGAGCGTGATGAACTGATCATGAAATGCGCCTATGCCACGCAGAACAAGCTGGGGCGACTTTGTGAGGAGCGCGTCTATGAGAATGAGCTGGCAGATCGTCTGCGTGCTGCCGGCATGAAGAATGTGATGACTCAAGTGCCGATCTTGGTGACCCATGGCCCGTTCTCTAAGGAATATCGGATCGATCTGGTGGCGGATGACGCCGTGTATGAACTCAAGACGGTCGCCCAGTATCTTCGGGTTCACGACACGCAGGTGTTCAATTACGCCATGTGTCTCGGCATTCGGTGTATCAAGCTCTTGAACTTCCGCGAGACCAAGGTGGATGGCAAACTGCGCATCGTGCCCGTCACCCCAGCTAAGCGCCATGCCTGCCGCATCATAACCGAGGACTGGAAGCCACTTTCTTCACGCTGCCAGCTACTGAAAGACCACCTCACTGCTATCGTGGCTGACTTCGGCGGCTTTCTCGAAGCCAGCCTTTATGAGGAAGCTTTGTCCTGCCTCCTGTCTGCCCCAGAAACAAGGCTCACCGTGAGCAGCAACGGCAACGAGCGCGGCACTCACCTGACTCGCATGCTCTCCGAGCACATCGCGTTCTATGTTAGTGCCTACACGGACGACATTGATCACCAGCGTCCGCATCTTCAGCGCCTTTTTGCCCTACTCCCTTTGAAGGCCATGCACTGGATCAACTTCAATCATCAAGACATCACTCTGATCACCCTGACTCAATGAAGCCTTGGTAAGGGAATAAATCCATTCGGACCATTCTCTTGCCAATCCATTCCCTTGCCAAAATGAGAACCTTTCTTTTAGCCCTCCTGATTCCATCCATTCTCATCGCCGAGGAAGCGCCGAGCTTCCGCCGCGATGTGATGCCCATTCTGTTTCGCTCAGGTTGCAATCAAGGCACATGCCATGGCTCGGCACGGGGGAAGGATGGCTTCATGCTTTCGCTCTTCGGTTACGATGCCAAGGGCGACTACTACCGCATCACGCAGGAGATGGTGGGCCGCAGGGTAAACCTCGCGGCACCGGAGCAGAGCCTGCTGCTTCTCAAAGCCATCGGCAAAGTGCCGCACACGGGCGGTGAGTTGTTCAAGCCGGACACGAAGTATTACAAGACGCTGCTCGCCTGGATTGAAGCCGGAGCGCCAGATGATGCTGATGCTGTGCCGCAGCCAGTCGAGATCACACTATCTCCAGATCGCATCGTGTTTGAAGGTGGCAAGGGCACGAAGAAGACCACCGTCACTGCTCGCTACTCCGATGGTTCGAAGCGAGATGTCACGGACCTCGCGATCTTTGCCACGAACAACCCTGCCACAGCCAAGATCGACAAGAACGGCATCGTTACAGCTGCGGGACGTGGCGACACGCATGTGTTTGCGCGGTTCAATCGCTTCACCATCGGCTCCGAGGTTATCGTGCTGCCGCAGGATAAAAACTACGCGTGGACGAATCCAGCGGCGCACAACTACATCGACGAAATCGTCCATGATCGGCTGCAAAAGCTGCGCCTGTTGCCCTCCGATGTCTGCGATGACGAAACCTTCATCCGTCGCCTTTACATCGACCTCACGGGCTCGTTGCCGACGACGAAGGAGTATCGCGACTTCATGGCAGATACGTCGAAAGACAAGCGCACGGTTTTGATCGACCGCCTGCTGTTAAGCGACGGCTTCACCGACCTGTGGACCGCTCTCTGGGCTGAGATGTTGCGCGTCAAAGGCGGCGGCTACGCCCCCAGCGCCACCGATGTGAAGGCCGCCGATGTCTATTATGAATGGATCCGCGAGCAGATCGCCAAGAACCGCCCACTGAATGAGTTCGTGGCTGATCAGATCACCGGCACAGGCAGCAATCTCAACAGCGGTCCCGCGAATCTCTACACCATGCTCGTGCATGACGTGAAAGTGACACCGAAGAACCTCGCTGCTGATTTCTCACAGCTCTTCACCGGCGTTCGGATCCAGTGCGCCGAGTGCCACAACCATCCTTTCGACCGCTGGACGATGGATGACTACTACGGCTGGGTCAGCTTCTTCACGGGCATCCAACGCAAGCTCGGCGTCGAGCCGCGTGAGTTCTATGTCTTCAACGATCTCTCCGCCGCGCCAGCTAAACACCTCGTCGATGAGCGTCCGATGCTGCCCACCGTGCTCGGCGGTGAGAGCAGTGTGCCGAAGGGCAAAGATCCGCGTCAGGCGCTCGCCGCATGGCTTACCTCGCCGAAGAACGAGCTTTTCTCTCGCAACCTCGCCAACCGCATGTGGGCACACTTCATGGGTCGCGGACTGGTGGAGCCACTGGATGACATGCGCGTGAGCAATCCACCCACCAATGGCCCGCTGCTCGATGCTTTGGCCAAACATCTCGGTGACTCCGGCTTCAACCTGCGAGGCTTCATTCGTGACATCACCACCTCGCGCACCTACCAACTTTCCGCCAAGCCGAACAAGACCAACACGGACGACACGCGTCAATTCTCGCGTTCCCAACTGCGCCGATTGCGGGCCGATGTGTTGCTTGATGCCATTGTGGAGGCCACCGATGGCCAACGCGGCTTCGGCTACTTCCCCAAAGGCACCAAGGCCATCCAGCACTATCCGCGCACGCCGGGAGACACCACTCGTGCCCTCACTGGGGATCCGTTCTTCGAGACCTTTGGCCGCTCCGGACGTGCCAGCGTCTGTGTCTGCGATACCAAGTTTGAGCCCACGCTTTCGCAAACCCTGCACATGGTCGCTGGCGACACCGTGCAGAGCCAGATCGGAGCTGGGCAAGTGATCGAAAAGCATCTCAAAGCCGTCGCGCCGCCCGAAACGATCATCGAAGACCTCTACCTCCGCGCCTTGAGCCGCCAACCGAAACCGGAGGAACTAAAGGCCCTACTCGAACTCGTCGGCAGCAACACCAAAGACCGCAAACCCTACCAGGACATCTTCTGGAGCCTGCTCAACTCCACGGAGTTCATCTTCAATCACTAAGACTTGGCAAGGGATTGGAATGGCAATGGAATGAAGACTTCTGATTCGAACCATTCCCTTGCCGCTCCATTCCTTTGCCAAAAATTAAAGCCATCCATGCGTCCGCTGATTTTCTTTTCACTCATCACCTCAGCTCCAGCCGCTGATGCCGTCATCACTTATGATGAGCACATCAAGCCCATCTTCCGTGAGCATTGCCTCAAATGTCACGGTGAGGACGAACAGAAGGCCGATCTGAATCTCGCTAACTTCACCGCCGTGCTCAAAGGCGGTAGCGGAGACAAAGCCGTGATTGCAGGCCGTGCGAGCCAGAGTTTGCTTTTCCAATCCATCACCGCAGAAGACGAGGCCGAGCGCATGCCGCCGAAAAAAGCACCGCTACCCGCTCCACAGGTCGAACTCATCCGCCAGTGGATCCAAGGCGGCCTACGCGAGTCCTCCGCGAGCAAATCCCTCGTCGCCGAGCGCGATACCAGCTTCAAACCTACTAGCACGCAGAACTTCGACGGCCCTACGCCGATGCCGGAGTCATTGCCCGCTTTCACGCCACCGAAACTCAAGCGCCCGCTGCCTGTCATAGCGATGGCCGCGAGTCCTCGTGCTCCGTTGATCGCCGTGGCAGGTCATGAGCACGTTCGTTTGCTCGATGCCACCACGCAGAAGGAACTCGGCGCACTCGCCTTCCCAGAAGGTCAGCCCAATGTCATCCGCTTCAGCCTTGATGGACGCGTTTTGATGGTCGCAGGTGGTAAACCCGTGCAATCCGGCAGCGTCGTGCTGTTCGACATCAAAACCGGCAAACGCCTCACCACCTTCGGCGATGAAACTGATGCCGTGCTCGCCGCTGATCTCAGCCCTGATCAGCAGCTCATCGCCCTCGGAGGCTCCGGTAAGGCCGTGAAGATCTATAACACCTCCGATGGCAAACTGCGGCACAAGCTCACCAAGCACACCGATTGGATCACCGTCCTCGCCTTCAGCCCGGATGGCAAAAAGCTCGCCTCATCGGATCGCGCCGGCGGCATCCATCTCTGGGACGCAACAGGCGGCGGCATTCTCCTCTCCCTCGCCGAGCACAATGCCGCCGTCCGCGCTCTGAGTTGGCGCAGCGACAGCCGCATGCTCGCCAGTGGCGGCGATGACGGCCTCCTCATCTGGTGGGACGCCAAAGACGGCTGGCCCGCCGTCACCAACACCAATGCCCATCCGCCCATCCGCCCGACGGGCTACTATGGCAAGCTCCCCAACGGCGTCCTTGCCGCCGCCTTCGGGCCCAACGGCGAACTCCTCACCGCAGGCCGCGACAAACAAGTGCGCCTCTGGAAAGCCGATGGCGGAGCCACAAAATCCTTTGCCATCGACGCCGCGCTCCCTTTGCAGACGAGCATCAGCTTCGACGGCAGGGGCTTGTTTGCGGGCGATGAGAGCGGCGCGGTGCGCTTCTGGGCATCCGAACGTTGACCGCGGTCCTCGCATCGACGTGAGTGAATCACACGCCTTCTACGTTAGGCTTCCACCATGAAACACATCGCTCTCGCCCTTTTCGCCACGCTCAGCCTCTCTTTCGCCGCCGAGCATCCTGACACCACCGACTGGAAGGATCTTTTCGTCGCCGATCTCTCCAACACCGTCGATCCCGCTGGCTGGGTGTTTGAGGGCAAAGAACTTGTCGCTAAGACCCACGACACGCTCTGGACGAAGGACCCGTATAGCGACTTCACCCTTGACCTTGAGTTCAAGGTCATCGCCGAATCCAACAGCGGCGTCTTCCTCCGCTCCGGCAATATCAAGAACGTCCTCTCCGCCATCGAAATCCAGGTCCACGACAGCGCCGACGGCAGTAAATACGGCATGGTCGCCGCGATTTATGACGCCATGCCTCCCAGCAAGAGCATGGCCAAGCCCGTGGGCGAGTGGAATCACTTCACCATCACCTGCAAAGGCCCGCTGGTCAGCGTGATGTTCAACGGCGAGGAAGTCATCAACGCCAACCTCGACAACTGGCCCGAAGTGAAGAAGACCCCCGACGGCACCCCGAACAAATTCCCCGTCGCCCTCAAAGACTTCGCCCGCCGAGGCCCCATCGGCCTCCAAGGCCTCCACGGCAAAGCGCAGGCTCCGGTGTGGTATCGGAATGTGAAGATCAAGGTGATCGAGTGATCGTTCCTTCAAGCCCAACGGGCTTGTGTAACTGAGCCCAGGGTTGGAACAACCCTGGGAACCCGTGCATTCACCAAACATGATGTGTCGTGCAACCCCAACGGGGTTGCGTCCACCGCCGAATCGTCCAGGATTTCGTCATACCGCAATCCCTCGCCCGTGTTTTGATCCACACAGTATTCTCCACGAAAGGCCGCGAACCCGTCTTCGAAGACGCGGCGTTTCGTTCCGAGGTGCATGCGTATCTTGGCGGTTGCGCAAAGGCGTTGGACTGTCTACCGCTTCAAATAGGCGGCGTGGCCGATCATGTTCATCTGCTGACGACACTGTCGCGAACGCTCGCCATCGCGGAGTTGGTGAAAGAGATCAAACGGGTCTCGACGAAATGGATCCAGGAACGCGGCAGCCTGTTCCGTCAGTTTCACTGGCAGGCAGGCTATGGATGCTTCTCCGTTTCCGAATCGAAGGCCTCGGCAGTGGTGCGATACATCGCGCATCAGGAAGAGCATCACTCCAAAATCACGTTTCAGGAAGAATACCGTGAATTGTTGCGCCGCCACGGACAGGCGTGGGATGAAGACTATGTGTGGGATTGACGCGACGTTGGACACAACCCCGTTGGGGTTGGCTCCTGGGAAGCTTAAACTGGCGTGGCGTTTAACCCAGGGTCCTACGAACCCTGGGCTGAAACACCGAAGGCCATTGGCCTTCAAGCACACCCGGCAAGTTGGTTAAATGCGAGGTCCAATCACCCCGCACACGCCACCCGGATCTCCTCAAGCTCCGCCCAGCGCGTGAACTTACGATCTAGCTCGTGCTTCTTCGCATCGAGTTTGGCGATGTAGTCATTCGTTCCAGCACCGAGCTTCACAAACAGCTCGGGATTGCTCAATTCGGCCTCCATGGCGGCGATTTCGCTTTCGAGGGTAGCTATGGCGGCTTCGCAGTCGGCCAGCTCGCGCTGCTCCTTCTGCGACATCTTGCGCTGCTTCGGAGCGCTGGCGGCGACGGCTTTTTCCTTCTTCACGGCGGCGTTGACGTGGGCCAACTCGGCGGCGGCTCGCACAGCGCGTTTTTCCTGGTAGTAGCTGTAGTTGCCGGCGCATTCGTGGATGCGGCCCTGCCCTTCAAACGCGATGAGGCGGTCGCACACGCGGTCGAGGAAGTAACGGTCATGGCTGACGACGAGGACGGTGCCTTTGAAGGCGAGGATGGCCTCCTCCAGCACGCGCATGGTGGCGAGATCGAGATCGTTCGTCGGTTCGTCGAGAATGAGGAAGTTGCCGCCGCGACGGAGGATTTTCGCCAGCAACACGCGGCTTTGCTCGCCGCCGCTGAGTTCCTTCACGCGCATGGTCACGCGCTCGTCGGTGAACAGAAAGCGCCGCAGGTAGGTGCGCACATGCAGCTTCTCGGGGCCGAACTGCACGAACTCGCTCATCGGTCCCGCTACTTCTTCCATGACGCTGTTCTCGGGATTGAGCAGCAGGCGCTGCTGATCGACGTAATTGAAGATGGTGCGCTTGCCGATGGCGACCTTGCCCTCGTTCGGCTGCTGCTCGCCCATGAGGATGCGCAGCAGTGTGGTTTTGCCGAGACCGTTGCGACCGATGATGCCGGTGCAGGTGCCGGCCTCGAAATTGAGATCGAGATGGCTGAACAACCAGCGGTCGTCGATGTGCGCGCCGATGTCCTTGGCCTCCACAACGGTGTTTGCCAGCGGCGGGGCAGGCGGGATGATCAAATCCATCA
Source organism: Prosthecobacter sp. (assembly GCA_044355475.1). Taxonomy (GTDB): domain Bacteria; phylum Verrucomicrobiota; class Verrucomicrobiia; order Verrucomicrobiales; family Verrucomicrobiaceae; genus Prosthecobacter. Next base: position 7,754 of record JBIKYB010000070.1, on the reverse strand, counting down.
CCAGCTCGGCCTCAGGCGCCGCAATGGCGGAGACACGGTCGAACTCATCCAAGCGTGACCGCTGTTTCGTGCCCCGGCCACGGACGCCTGCGCGCACAAACTCAAGCTCATGCCGCAGAAAGCTCTGGCGGCGGCGCTCGGAGTTCGCCTCCACGCCTTCTCGGATGGCCTTGCTTTCCAAGAACGCGCTGTAGTTGCCGGGATGACTGTAGATGCGGCTGTCGTCGATCTCGATGATGCGCGTGGCCACGCGGTCGAGGAAGTAGCGGTCATGCGTGACAAAGAGCACCGCGCCGCTGAAGTCGCGTAGGAATACCTCCAGCCACTCGATGGATTCGGCGTCGAGATGGTTCGTTGGCTCATCGAGTAGCAGCAAATCGGGCTGTGAAACCAGCGCACGCGCCAAAGCCACCCGACGCTTCTCACCACCCGAGAGTCCTTTGACGAGGCGATCCGCCGCAGGCACGCCGAGTTCGTTCATCGCGGTACTGATGCGGTTTTCGACGCCCCAGCCGTCGTGAAGCTGGATCTGATGCAGCAGCTCGGCCTCCTGATCGCCTTTGTAGTCGCCGGATTCGTAACGCGCGACCATGTCGAGCAGCACCGCAGCACCAGTGCGCACGTTGTCGAGCACGCTGGCCTCGTCATCCAGGATGAACTCCTGCGCGAGGTGGCTGACGACGATGCCGTTGCGCCGTGAGATCGTGCCGCTGTCCGGCTTCTCCGTGCCGACGAGGATGCGCATGAGGCTCGTCTTCCCCGAGCCGTTGCGGCCCACGAGTCCAAGCTTCTCACCCTCATGGATGCTCATCGTGGCGTCGTTGAAGACTTGTTGCAGCCCGAATTGAAGGCGCAGGTCTTTGGCGGAAACGACGGCAGGAGTGATGGGAGACATGGGGCGGTTGAGATAGCACGATCTGCCGCCGCTGCGACGGATTAGACCTTTTAATCCGAGATTTTACCGCATCCTCCGATCCCGAGAGGATCAGGAAGCACGCATCACGGCTTCGCCAGCGCCTCGCGCACCATGACCGGATCATCCGTCGTGATGCCATCGACCCCGAGCTTGGCAAAGCGCTGCACATCAGCCGTTTTATTGACCGTCCAGACGTAGAGGCCAAAGCCTGCGTCGTGGATTTGCTTCACCATTGTCTCATCCCACGGGAAGTCGCCCATGCTGAGGTCCAGGCCGTCGAGTTTGTCCGCCGTGGTGTCAGCGATGAGCTGTTTCAGGTCCGTGGGCTTCTTGTCCTTCGTCTTGCCGGAAGCGAGGCGGTAAACCTTGATCCACGGCAGAGCCTTCTTCGATTCCGCCGCCGCGTCACGTTTGAAGGCGATGATCGCCAACTGTGCCGCACGATCCTTCATCGGCTCCAGGATCCGTTTCAGCTCCGGCACGATCTCCGCGCCGCATTTGACCTCAATGAAGAAGCGCTGCTTCCCTTTCGGCAAAGTCGCCAACGCCTGCTCCAGCGTCGGGATTTTCTCCTTCGCCCATTCCTTGCCTTTCCACGAACCGGCATCGAGCGCGGTGAGTTCGTCCTGCTTCGAAGCCGCCACGTCGAGCTTCACACCGGCGGTGCGTTTCGTGTCCTTGTCATGAATGACAGCCGTTTTGCCATCGGCGGTGAGATACACATCCAGCTCGCAGGCGTCGGTTTGATGCTTCCAGCCGAGTTCAAACGCCGCGAGCGTATTTTCCGGCGCACGCGCAGAAAAACCGCGATGGGCGATGATTTCGACGGCGTGGGCGGACATACCGACGAGGAGGAAAAGGACAAGACGCTTCATGAGAGAGAAAGCAAACGAGGCAAGCACTCGTAACCCTTCGCCCCAAATGAAATTTTGCGCCCTTCTGGTTCTCGGCATCCTCATTGTCCTCGGCTTGACCTCTTGTTCAAAGTCACAGAACAAGGACCACCACGTCATCCTCATCAGCCTCGACGGCTTCCCGGCCTGGATGTGGAATGACCCCTCGCTGCAAGTGCCGAACCTGCGCAAGCTGGCCGCCGAGGGCGCGAGCACGAAGGCGATGACGGTGAGCAATCCGTCGATCACTTGGATCAATCACACGACGCTCGTCACCGGCGTGGAGCCGCGCAAGCATGGCGTGCTCTTCAACGGCCTGCTCGTTCGAGAAGAAGGCAATAAACCGGCGAAGATCGAGCCCTGGGTGGACAAGGCGAAGCTGGTGCATGTGCCCACGCTGTATGACATCGCTCACCAAAACGGTCTAACCACGGCGGAGTCCGATTGGGTGGCCGTCACACGCCCCGGCACCATCACCTGGAGCTTCGCGGAGCTGCCGGAGGCCGAAAGCCCCGTCGTGAAGGAGATGATCGCCGCAGGCACGATCACGCCGGAGCACATCGAGTGGATGCAGCTCGGGCCAAAGCGCAAGAGCGTGACCTTTCTCGACAACATGTGGACCAAGGCCGCGATCCACATCTTCAAGACGCACCAACCCAACCTGCTGCTCTATCACACGCTCAACACCGACGCCACGCACCACACCTACGGTCCCGGCACCATGGCCAGCCATACCGCGTTGGCCTACGCGGACAAGCTCGTCGGCGATTTGATCCAAGCGGTGGAGGAAAGCGGCCTGCGTGATCGCACCACCTTCCTCATCGCCACCGATCACGGCTTCAAAAAAGTGTCGAAGTATGTCTATCCCAACGTCGTGCTGAAAAAAGCCGGTCTCGCCACCGCTCTCGGCCCCACCATCACCACTTGCGATGCCTTCTGCATGACCCAGGGCGGCATGGCCTTCGTTTATGTGAACGATCCCGCCCGCAAGGCCGAGCTGCTGCCGAAGCTCAAGGAGATGTTCGCGCAAACGGAAGGCGTGGACCGCGTGATCGAAGGTAAGGACGGCCACACCCTCGGCATGCCCACGCCGAAGGAAAACCAGGGCATGGGCGATCTCGTGCTCTACGCCAAGGAAGGCCACGCCTTCAACAACGCCGCCGCAGGCGATGCCGTCACCGCGCCTACCACAAACTACGGCGGCACGCACGGCTTCTTCAACGGCGACACCGAGCTCGACGGCATCTTCATCGCCAGCGGACGCGGCATCAAAAAGGGCGTCGTGCTTGAGCGCATGGCCAATCTCGATGTGGCACCCACCATCGCGAAACTTATGGATCTCAAGCTGCCGCAGCAGGATGGCCGCGTGCTGGAGGAGATTCTCGCCAAATGATTCGTCCGCTGCTGTTCTTCTTCGTTGCGTCCACTGTTTGCGCCGCGCCCATTGAGCGCATCTGGCTCACGCATGCGACGAGCGATCCCTCCAAGATCGTCATCAACTGGGAAACCGATGCGCCCAGCGACTCCGTCGTCGAGTTTGGCACCAGCGAGGCTCTGGGTCAGCGTGTGGCTTCCGAAGCCAAAGTGACGCTGCATCACGTCGAGATCCCGCTGGAACAGCGAGACGTGATCTATCACTACCGCGTGCGTAGTGGCGATGACGTTTCGATGGTGTCCACCTTCAAAGGCTACCCAACTAAAGACCTCCGCATCGCCATCGTCGGCGATTGGGGCTATGCGCCGGGCAAAGACGCGAGCGCCATTGTCCAAGACGACGTGCATCGGCTGCTCACCGTTGGCGACAACGTCGCCAGTCTGCATGAGAAGGGCAAGGAAGGCACGAAAGCCTTTAGTGCGCTCATCGACGCCAACCGCGATCTCTTCCGCCACACGCCCTTGATGCCGATCCTCGGCAATCACGACCGCGAGATCACCGGTCGCGGCCCGAAACCGCCCACGCAGGCGGTTTATGACGTCGAAGCCGCCGCGTATCGCGAGTTCTTCGCTCTGCCCGGCGACGAATGGAAATGGCACTTCGACCTCCCCGGCTTCGATCTGCGTTTCATCGCCCTCGATCTCAATCACATCCAGGACTTCGGCACCACATGGCAGACCTGTCACGCCTGGCAGCCAGATTCGCCGCAGTTCCAATGGTTTGCCAAAACCATGGCCGCCAGCACGAGCGGCTTCGTGCTCACCTTGATGAATGAGAAGCAAACGCAGGTCGCCGGACTCACGAAAGGCGCATGGCATGAGCATTTCCGCAAAGGCAGCGCCCTCATCACCGGCTTCGGTTACTTTGCCGATCGTGCCGAACTCACTGGCGGCCTTCCTTATTACAACACCTGCCTCAAAGGTGACGGTGATCTCTACAAAGACCCGCAATCCAAGTTCCACGCTCGTGTGGACAACTACCTCCTCCTCACCCTCACGGCGGGTGCTCCCACGATGAAGCTCCAGTTCAAAAGCCTGCGTGGCGAGGTGCTGGACACGTCCGAGGTCGCCAAACGTCGGCCGTGACGGCCTGTCCCGCGCACGCGTGGGTTGCGCTTTGTGGCGCGGCGGGAATGATGCCCTGTTTGAAGCCCTGGCTGCTCAGTCTCGCTCTTGTCTCCACCACCGCGCAGGCTGGTGCGCCTTGGTCGTGGCTGAATTCAAAGCTCACGCGCCTTGATGATGAGCATCGGCGGCTTCATGCGTGGCTCGATCCATTGCCGCCCATGCCCGCGCCTCAGTCGCATGAGCACGCGGGTTTTCACAGCGGCATCACCGCGCTGCCGGACGCGGTGCGGTGGATTCAGATCGATCTCGGCGTGGAGCAGTCGCTGGACGCCGTTGTCGTCATCCCGGCGATGCTTGGCGCGGCGGAGGCGCACGGTTTTCCGCGGCGCTTCCGCATCGACGTGTCGAATGACCCGCTCTTTGCTGAATCCACGACGCTGCTGGATCAAACTCATGGCGACGTGGAGATGCCGCTCGCGCCTTGGTTTGTCCCCGCGCTCAAGGTGAAGGCAAGGCATGTGCGTTTCACCGCCACGAAGCTCGTGCCGAAGCCGCGCCTGGCGAACCAGTTCATCTTCTGCCTCGGCGAATTGCTCGTCTTCAGCGGCGGGCGCAATGTGGCGCTGCATGCTCCCGTGCTTGCGCCAAAATCCGTCGAGACGCTGCCCACATGGTCACCCAGGCATGTCGTCGATGGTTGCCACGCTCTCGGCCTGCCGCTGCGTGCGGATAACGTGAATGGCAATGGCTGGCATAGCGCCATTTTCACTCACGCCGACTCCACGAGTTGGGTGCGAGTCGATCTCGGCACCGAGAGCGACATCGATGAGATCCGCCTCATTCCCGCGCACCCGCGCGACTACCCGGATCGGTTCGGATTCGGCTTCCCGCAGCGCTTCAAGGTCGAGGCGGATGAAAAAGTCATCTTCGACAGCACCACCGCTGACTTCGCCAATCCCGGCGACACCGCCGTGGCCTTTCCCACGCTCGGTTTGCGCACGCGCAGCCTTCAAATTACCGCCACGCGCCTGTGGGAGCGCAGTGGTGATTTCGTTTTCGCGCTCGCGGAACTGCAAGCTTCTGCAAACGGCCAAAACATCGCCCGCGAGGCCACGGTGACGAGTTCTGACAGCACCATCACAGGCGCGTGGAGTCACGCGAATCTGATCGATGGCCGTGCCAGCGCGGGGGTGCTGCTCGACGAGGCCAAGTGGCTCGCCGACCTGTCGAAACGACGCGAGATCGAAGTCCGCCTGACCCTCCTAGACATCGAAACCAAGCTCGCCGTGCGCAAAGCGCAAGAACGCGCCGTCTATCTTGCCCTTGCCCTCGTCGCCCTGGGCTTCGCCGCCACCCTCGCCTTCCTGCTCCACCTGCGTCGCACACGTCGTCTCGAAATGGAAACGCTGCGCCATCGTATCTCGCGTGATCTGCATGACGAGATCGGCAGCCACCTCGGCAGCATCCGTTTGATGTCGGAACTGGCCTTGCGTGAAGACGGTGCTTCCGAATCACTCGAAGAAATTCATCGTCTCGCTGGCGAGGCTGCCGAGTCCATGCGCGGCATCATCTGGCTGGTGCGCGAGGGTGATGCGCCAAAATTGACGAGTCTCGTCGAAGCCATGCGTCAAAGCGCCTCCGCTCTGCTCAAGGGTATCGAATGGTCACTCGAAGCACCCAAAGGCAATGATGCGTTCACCGCGTCGCTCGAATTTCATCGCCAAGTGTTTCTCTTCTTCCGCGAGGCCGCGCATAACATCGCCCGTCATGCCCAGGCGGCTCAGGTGAAGATCGAGGCACGCTGGGATGCGAAGCGTTTTCATCTTGTCATCCAGGATGACGGCAGCGGCTTCGATGTCGATACCGTCACTGCTGGAAACGGCCTCGCGAACCTCCGCCACCGCGCCGAAGTGCTCGGCGGCACGTTGCAGATCCGTAGCTTCGATTGTCAATCGAAGCCGCAGGCCCACGGCACTCAACTTACCCTGGACGCCCCGCTCTCATGAAAACTCTCTGGATCGTCGAAGACCACGCCGCCTTCCGCCGCACGCTCGTGCGTGTCTTGAACTCCGAACCCGATTTGCAGTGCCCCCGCGACTTCGACTCCTGCGAAAAAGCTCTCGCCGCCCTCACTCGCGATGACGCGCCCGATTTGATCCTGCTCGATGTCGGCCTGCCAGGCATGAGCGGACTTGATGGCATCCGCCTCTTCAAAGAACGCGCGCCCAAGTCGCTCATCGTCATCCTCACCGTCTTCGAGGACGACGACAAAGTTTTCCAGGCCATCTGTGCTGGTGCGGTCGGTTATCTGTTGAAAACCAGCAGCGTCGCCGACATCACCCAAGCCGTGCGAGATGCGCTGGCAGGCGGTTCGCCCATGAATCCGCGCATCGCCCGCCGCGTGCTCGACATGTTTTCCAAACTCGCTCCCAAACAAAGCAACTACGGCCTGAGCGAACGCGAAAAAGAAATCCTCCAGCTTATGACCACCGGCCTCATCAAAAAGGAGATCGCCGACCGGCTCACACTCAGCATCCACACCGTGGACACCTATCTACGCCGCATCTACGAAAAGCTGGAGGTAAACACACGCACTGGTGCGGTGGCGAAGGCGCTCAAAGAGGGCTTGGTATGAAAGAAGCGAGGTGGAACCCTTGTTTCTATATTTGAACAGCACATCAAATATAGAAAATGCCTGCCAAACGTCCCGCGCGCCGCAAACCAGCCGCAACCGTTCATGATTCCGGTTTCAGCACGCCAAGTCTCGATCGAGCTCTAGCGGTCCTGCGCAGCATGGGCGGGGCTTCGGGCGGTTTGACGCTTTCGGAGATCGCGGAGCGGCTGGGGCTGTCCGTGAACTTTGTGTATCGCGTCACGCAGTCTCTCGTGGCGCATGGGTATGTGGTGCGGGATGCGGAGAAACGCTTCAGCATCGGGGCGCAGATGCTGGCGCTGTGCCAGCCGGTGGTGGATGATGTGCCGCTGGCGGAGGCCGCCCTGCCTGCGATGCGCTGGCTCAGTGAGCAGACGGGGGAGGCGGCGCATCTCGGCATCATCAGCGGCCATGAGGGCATCGTGCTGGAGCGAGTGATCGGGAAGGCGTTGATCAAGTTCTACGTCGAGCGTGGCACGCGCTTTCCGCTGCACACGAGCGGTCCGGGGAAGGTGATGCTAGCCTTCATGCCAGAGGCGGAGCGGGATGAAATCATCGCAGGCATGAAGTTCGAGCGCTTCCAGCCATGGACGATCTCGAACCGCAAAGACTTGCTCAAATGCCTCGACGAGGTGCGGAAGAAAGGCTGGGCCGTGGATGCGGGCGAGCACTTGGAGGGACATCACTGCCTCGGTGCTCCCATCCTCGACGCGGAAGGCAACGCCATCGCCAGCCTTTGGATCTCGGGACCTAGCCAGCGGCTGTCAGAGGAGCGACTCGTGAAACTTGC
>JBIKYB010000290.1:0-6381 GCA_044355475.1 Prosthecobacter sp. | reverse complement strand
GTGATGCCATCCGCCTGCTTCGCGGCGATCTTCACTGGCGACTCCGGCCGCATGGCATCGGCAATCGAGTCCGCATGCGAAAAGTAAGCGCCTTTGCGAATGTGAAACAGCGGCGTGGTGGGCATCCAGTTCCCCTGCTGATCCGTGATGAAGATTTCGCCATCCGCATCCTGCCCGATGCCGCACGGACTGCGGAATCCTGCGCACCACGGCTCCATCTTGCCTTCCGGCGTCGTGCGCATCACCCAGCCGCGCCAGGGCGCGTGCGTGGCATCTTCGCCCGCGCCTTTCCAGCCCTTCCCCATGCCCGCATTGAGCGAGGTGTAGAGATTGCCTGCCTTATCAAACACCGGGCCGTAGGCGTACTCGTGGTAATTGCCCGAAACGCCCCAGCCCATGGCGGCGGTGAGATATTCATCGGCCACGCCATCGCCATTCACGTCCCGCAGCTTCGTCACCTCCACGCGCTGCGTCGCATACAACGCCCCGTCACGCCAGGCCAGGCCCAGGATCTCATGCAGGCCACTGGCAAAGCGCTTGAAGTCCGGCTTCGCACTGTCCGAGGGATTCTGCGCGATCCAAACCTCCCCTTTGCGCAACGACACCGCCAGCTTCCCATCCGGCAGCACCGCCAGACCACTCGCCTCAAAATTCACGCCCTTCGGCAGCTCGTAGGTCTCGATGCGGTAGTAGTCAGATTGTGTCTGGGCGAAGAGCGAGGCAGGCAGGAGTAAAACGAGTTTTCCAACTCGTTTCATCGTGTCGCTGCTCTTCCGGGCAACGAGTTGGAAAACTCGTTCTACAATCGTTACCATGACAGTGCCTCCTTCGTTTCCTTGCCGTTGATCTTCACCCTGCGCTCAAAGCCGTTTTTTTCCGGACGCAGCGTGTCCTCCACCTGCTGGCCATCCTGGCGATATAGGAACGTCGGCACACCATCTTTGCCCAGCGTGTAGCCACCAAACACGCGCTTGCCAGTCGCGGCGGGCAGCTCTTTCACGTCGGTGCCGAGAGGTTTGATCGGCGTCATGGCGCGTTCCTGCCAGTTGCTCATGGCATCAAGGAAACGGCCCTTCCAAATCAGCGCCCAACGGCTCGTCTTCGCATCAAAGGCAGCGTTCAGGCCGCCGGGGAAGCCAACGCCGATGGCGTGCGTGCTCACGCCCTCGATGAAGCTGCGGAAAACGATCACGCGCTTTTCCAAGTCCGGCTTCAATTCAAAATCCTCCGCCGACATGAGCCCCTCAGGCAGCGGCTGGCCCTCGACCTCGCGCAGATAGGTCCAGAGGCTCTCGATTTCTTGATCCGCCTTCTTGCGGCCCACAAACATCGGCGGCATGACCGTGCCGGGCTGTGTGACCTGCGGATTGAGCAGCAGTTCCTTGAAATACTCTGGCTGCAAGCGCTCCACCGTATGCGTGAGACGAATCACCGGCGGCCCGAGTGACTTGCGGTCCTTCAAGCCATGACACGCCACGCATGCGAGGCCCTTCGCACCCAACAACTGCCGCCCCAACTCCGCGCGATGATGTTTTCCGAGGCCGCTGACATCAATCTCCACCGGCTTGTCGAGTTGATCCGCCTCATTGAACGCGCTGATGAGCATCTCCGTCTGCTCACGACCAAAGTTCGGCATGCGCGTGTCCATGTAGGGCCGCACACTGCCGTCCTGGCCCCAGAGGATTTTTTCAAACCAGCCGTGAGTGAGCTTGCGGCCCACTTTGTCGAGCGTCGGCGGCAGATGCGCCAGTTGGCCCAGGGATTCCGCCGTGGGGTCATTCACACCGAAGAACTGCGCCCGTGGATCTTCTGGACCGCCCTTGCTGTCGCGATCATGGCAGGCGTAGCAGTTCAGGCGGGACATCTGCCAGTCGATTTTTTCCTGCGCCGTGAGCTTGGGGGCCGCCTCTTTCTGAATCACGGCCAGCGCCAGTTTCAGGGCGCGTTTTTGCAGCTCGTTCAAATCAAAGCGTGGCGTGCCGCTGGCTTGTTTGTCAGCGAGGCAGCCTTGGTCGGGCGCGAGGTCTGCCATCTGTTTTGTAGGCCCGGGCTCGCTTCGCGGCTTCGCAGTAGCCGGAATCCCAGAACCGGCTAAAGCCGGGACTACAGTGCCCAGAGTGTGGCAGGCCACGCAGTTCATCTTTTCGAAGACTTGGCGGCCTTTTTCGATGCCCTGTTTGGGAATCTTGAGGGCTGCACGCGCCGTCGCTTTCTCCGCGACACGACCCACATGCAGATACGCCGCGATGTCCGCCGCTTCCTGTTTGCTCAGGCGCATGTCCGGCATGCGGCCTGCAGGACGCATCGAGAGCGGATCATGCAGAAAAAGCGCCAGCGCGTTCACGTCATAAGCATCTGCCAGTGCGATTGGCACCGAACCATTGCCCGGCTTCTCGACCTCGGCATCCGCTGACACTTTCGGTGGGCGCACATCGAGCGCCGGCTCGTGGCAGGCCACGCAGCCGACCTTGTGATAAAGCTCCTTGCCCCGCTCCACGTCGCCCGTAGCGGCAGGCGTCAGCATGCCACCAGAGGAAGACTCGCGTCTTCCGCTACGCTGAGCGGTCAAGAACTCCACCAGCGCCTCCACTTTCTCCTCATCGCCTTCCTCACTGGCAAACAAGCCAGGCATCTGCGTGCCCTTTTTTCGATGCTGCGGACTGCGAATCATGAGCCAAAGCGTATCCGCATCCAGTCGCGATCCTACAGTGCTCAAATCCGGCCCCGGCTTTGCCTTGAGCCGCTCCTGCCAGGATTCAGGTGCGGCATGACAGGCCGTGCAGTTCAACTCCGCCAGCAGCAGAAATCCGCCGTTCACCACATGCTCATCCGGGTCTTGATCGAGGTAGAACTGATCAAAGTTGAAGACATAGGCGTGGTTGATCGGCTCTGCCTGGAGCGGATGGGACCGCGCTCGTGGAGTGGTGAGGAGAAAGACCGCGAGGAGCAGCGCTAAATGACGAATGCAGAATGACGAATGACGAAACAATGACGAAGCTCGAATGTCGAAAATGGGTCGCATGGCTTCGGGTTTAGGCATTGGGGCTTGATTCGTCATTCGGAGTTCTGGTTTCGTCATTTTAGACGCCCATCTTCGCTCGTTCAGTATCCAGCGCTTTGATCCACGGGCCGATGAAATGACCAGAGTCGTGATAGGTGCGCCCGGAATACATGTGCTGGTCGATAACGCAGGGTTCGTTGACGTAGATGCCGCCGCAGATTTCGAGGTCGAATTTGCACTTCGCCACGGTGGCCATGCGCAGGCCTTTGACAATGTCGGCACGGGCGGGGATTTCGACTCCATGGCAGACGCTGGCGCAGGGCTTCTTCTGCTCCCAGAACCACTTGGTGATGCGCAGCAGGTCGGCGTCCTCACGGATGTATTCCGGCGCACGACCACCGCTGAAGAAGATGCCGACGTATTCCTCGGGGTTGATGTCCTTGAAGGCGATGTCGGCGTCGATGCTGTAGCCTTCCCACTCCTTGGTGATGGTCCAGCCGGGCTTCACTTCATGCAGCACCATCTGGTATTTCCGCTTTTCCGGCGCGGCGACGACGGGCTTGTAGCCGCCTTCGATGAGACGGTAAAACGGGTAGAGAGTGTCAACGGTTTCGGTGGCGTCACCGACGATGAGGAGGACTTTGGCTTCAGGCATGGTGTTGGAGTTGTTTTGAGTGGTCGAGTAAACGGCTGCATCCCACTCGCTTCATTCAGACTTTGATTTCTCTTCTTCAGCTTTTGCGGCTTCTCCGAAAGTCCCCCGGAGTGATGCCGCTGCGCTTCCGAAAGGCCTCGGCCATGTATTGCGGATGGGTAAAGCCGCAGCGGGCGGCGATGGCGTCGAGGGTGAGGTCGGTTTGAGTGAGGAGCTTCTCCACAGCGGCGAAGCGCAGGCGGTTGATCTCCTCCCCAGGACTGCGGCCGATGAGGGCTTTCATGCGGCGTTCGAGAACGCTGCGAGACAAGGCCACTTCACGGGCGACGCGGGTGACGTCGAGGTTTTCGGTGGCGTGCTGGCGGATGAAACGCAACGCAGCGGCAATGCGCGGGTCTTCCACGGCGACGATGTCGCTGGATTGACGCACGACGATGTCGCCGGGCAGATGCAGGTGTTTTTCGCCGGGCTTGGGGATGCGTTTGCGCTGCATCCACTCGTCTAGGAGGCGGGCGGCTGCATAGCCGACGACCTGGCCGCGCAATCGCAGGCTGGAAAGCGGCGGTGAGGCGGTCTCGCAGAGCATGTTGTCATTCTCCGCACCGACGACGGCGAGTTCCTCCGGCACGGCGATGCCTGCACGGCGCGCAGCATCCAGCACCCAGAAGCCGAGCTGGTCGTTCACAGCAAAAATACCGGCGGGTTTGGGCAGCTTGAGCAACCAGGCGACGAGATCGCGCTGATGCTGCTCCCAGTTGGAGCGCTCAGATTGAAACACGGGGCACTCAAAGCCAGCGTCGCACACGGCGCGGATGAAGCGGTCGCTGCGTTCGACGAAGAAGTTCTCCGAGACATCTTGCACGCAGCCGAATTGATGAAAACCGCGATTGCGTAAGTGCTCGGCCACGCGGGCACCGACGACGCTGTTGTCCATGCCCACGAAGGGGAACGGGTGCTTCAAAACGGAGGTGCGCAGCTCGACAACGGGCAGTTTGGTGGCCTTGAGCTGCCGCAGCATCGTCTCATCCACGGTGCGGGAGAGAATCCCGTCGCCGCGCCATTTTTTGAGCCAGTCGGGGAAGGTGCTACGCAAATCACGCGGCTCCAGATACAACGACCACGGGCCGTGCTCTGCCACATAGCGCCGGATGCCGCGCACGATGTCACGCCCATAAGAGCGCGAGGTATCGACGAGAATGGCAACCTGGGGAATGTGAGACATGGCTTCAGGGCGCGGCGAATTTCACAGTCACCCCCGGTAGCTTCGCAGCGACCGCCATGCCTTTCTCGCGACCCATCACACACATCGCCGTGGCCAAAGCATCGCTGGTGGTGCAATCCGGGGCGATGACCGAGCAGGCAACGCGCACGGTGAGGCCAAGGCCGGTCTTGGGCGAGACGATGTGCGAGTAGCGCACGCCATCGATCTCGATGAACTGATACAGATCCCCGGAGGTGGAGACGGCGCAGTTTTTGAGGCGCACAGTTTCCATGCCCCCCTCGGCGTCCGGCGCGGGTTTGGTGAAAGTGCGGAGCTTGATCTCCCAGGCGTCCTGATTCGGCGGTGGATCACCAATGGCGATGTCGCCACCGGCCATGACGAGGGCGCTTGCAATGTGATGCTCACGCAGGATGCGCAGTCCTTCATCTGAAGCGTAACCTTTGGCGATGCCACCGAGGTCGAGGAGCATCCCGGGCTGGGTGAGCGTGATGGTTTGCGCCTTGGCATCGAGCCGCAGTGCATTCCAGTCCGTAACGGCGAGGGCTTGTTGCAGTCGGTCGGCTGGCGGGAGTTTGTGCAGGCGTTTGGAGCGCCGCCAGAGCTTGGTGAGATTGCCACAGGTGATGTCGAAAGCACCGTCAGTGAGGCGGGACAGCTCAATGGATCGTGAAACAAGGTCAAAGAGCTCCGTGCTGGCCTTGAAGGGCTGGTTGGGGCCGGTGCCGCACAGTTTCATGAGCTCGCTGTTCGGCTCGTAGTCGGAAAAAACGGCGTTGAGAGCGGCGATGCGTTGAAAGGCGGCATCGGCGGCGGTTTCGGCCTTCTTCTTGGATTCCGCATGCAGTGAGAGGTGAAACGTGGTGCCCATGAGGGGCGCGGAGAAATCGAAGCGCTGCTGGGCGAACGCAGGCAGGGCTAACGCGAGCATGAGGAGCATGAAATGCCTTGGCATGAGCGCAGGATGAATCCATGCCGGCGAACATCAATCACCAAACAGCCGCTGAACCAGATCGTGACCTACCACGCAGGCTCGGCATGCAGCGCGGAAGCCATGTCCGTGACAAACGGACGAGGTGCTTGCTGGGTCTCGGCAGGTGCCGCGAGATTTTGACAAAGAGTGCGCACAGCGGGAACAGCGGACGCGTTCAGGCAGCGCACAAGCAGCACGCGACGCTGCGGCAGGCCGTGTAGGTAAATGCAGCCACCCTCGTGCTGCTGGATGATCTCGTGGCAGTCACCACTGCCCGACCGTCGGCCCAGTTCAGACGCGGCGGAAAGCGTGGCATGAGCGAGAACGAGAATGGCAGCGGTGGGCGGCTCAGAATCGCCATCAAAGCCCAGCAGACGACCAGCGTCGTCAGCGACAGCGGTTTGAATGACACCAGGGAGGGCGGCGAGGGCAGAAAGATCGAAGGTCATGCGTCGAGGGCGTGGGTGGGCAGCTCGTGGGAAGAGGAAGGGGCACCATCATCCGGCGCGGCATGCATGCGGAACTGGTTCAGC
>JBIKYB010000289.1:0-6382 GCA_044355475.1 Prosthecobacter sp. | reverse complement strand
ATCTCGATGATTTAAAACGCATCGACGAGCTGAGCCACGGCCACGTGGACGGCACGGTGGGCAGCGCGTTGGACTTGTTTGGCGGCACTGGAGCCAAATACGAGGAATTGGTGGCCTGGAACCGGCGGTGAAGCCTTTCTTGCGGGGGGAAGCTGCGCGGTCTAACCTTCCGGTATGTCCACCGCGATCTACTCCATCCTGGAAGACCTGCGACATCTGCCGAGCGCAGATGTCTCGGCAGCCGCTGAATACGTCCACCAACTGCGGGAAAATCGGCGCGAGCGGCGAAGCCGTATGATCGAGAAAACTTCTGGTAGCCTCAGCGGATCGGATGGAGATTCGTTTGAGGCAGCGACCCAGGAGTGCGAGCACCTCGACCAAGGCCATGAATCCTGGTAGTCTTGCGCTGGACACCACGGCGGTGGTGCTGCATCTGCGGCAGCGCTCGGTGGAGGTGAGTCAAAAGCTGGACGCTGCTAGCGAGCTGTACCTGCCCGTCACTGCCTTGGGGGAGCTTTGGTATGGCGTGGAGCACTCTGGCAACCCAACGCGGTCAAGAGAGCCGCTAGAAGAGTTTCTCCAAGAGACCATCATCATCTATCCAGACGATGAAACCGCCAAAACCTACCCGCGATTCAAAGAGCATCTCGGCAAGGCTGGAACACCGATCCCTGAGAATGATCTTTGGATCGCAGCCACAGCCCACACCCATCAACTGAAGCTCTACCACAACGATGCTCATTTTATGTGCCTTGATGAGCTACTTGAGCACGAGCACGCATAATCCATGAAAATCATCCGCTACTCCGACTCGCAAGGAAACATCGCGCACGCCGCGCAGCAGGCCGATGGAAGGACGCTTGTCATTGAAGGCGACCTCTTTGGCGATCATCGCGTGACAGATCGCCAAGCGGAGGTGGTGAAGCTGCTGACGCCGATTCAGCCGTTCGCGATCGTGTGCATCGGGCTGAACTACCAATTTCATGCGGAAGAGACGAAGGCGGCGATTCCCCAGCATCCGGTGGTGTTCATGAAGTTGCCGAATGTGATCCAGCATCCAGGCGATCCGATCCTGCTGCCAACGCATTTGAAGAGCGACCGAGTGGACTACGAATGCGAGCTAGCGGTCATCATCGGCAAAACGGCGAAGAATGTGAGCCGTGCGGACGCCTTGAAGCATGTGCTCGGCTACACCTGCGCGAACGATGTGAGCGCTCGCGACTGGCAGAAATCCGGCGGTGGCGGTCAGTGGTGCCGAGGGAAATCCTTCGACACCTTCTGCCCGCTGGGGCCGGTGCTGGTAACGGCGGATGAGATTCCGAATCCGAACAGCTTAGCGATCAAGACGGTGCTGAACGGCGAGACGATGCAGGACTGGAACACGAACGACATGATCTTCGATGTGCCCACGCTGATCGAGTTCCTCAGCGGCAGCACCACACTGATGCCTGGAACGGTGATCCTCACCGGCACGCCGCATGGTGTGGGCATGGCACGCACGCCGCCGGTGTTTATGAAGGAGGGCGATGTGGTGAGCGTGGAGATCGAAAAAATCGGGACGCTAACCAATCCGGTGAAGAATGAGGCGTGAGCATCAGTCCTGCGCCTTCTCCAGTTCAGCGATCAACCTCTCGTAGCGGCGTTGCGGGCAGACTTCGACGAGCAGGGCGCGGAGCGCTGACTTCCGGCGCAAAAAGTGGAACGCGATGATGTCGCAGACCGTTTCGTCCTCATCCATCTGTTCCAGCCCATTGCGCAGCTTTTGCATGCTCTCGCAACTGTCGTCCGTAGGCAGCGGCAGGAGTTCGAGCGCCCGCAGTTTCAACTCACACAGCGCCTCGGGCGGAGCCTTCTTCGTCAGCAACGGCTCCACCTGAGCGATGCGGAAAGGTTTCGCCTGCTCCCAGCCGGTAATGCGCATGCGGTTCACCCCAAAAAGCATCACCTGCGAGGTGCCGTCCGCATTTTTCATTGAGGCGCGGATCAGACCCGCCGTGACGACGGGCAGCACTTCATCGTCTTGCTCGCGCACCCCCACGCAAAACATGCGGTCGGTGCGCAGCGCGTGGTCGAGCATGAGGCGATAGCGTTCCTCAAAGATGAACAGCGGCAGATGGCAGCCTGGAAAATGATAGCAGCCGTCGAGCACGATCATGGGCAGTGTGCTTGGCAGCACGAATTGGCTGGAGGAAAGTGTTTTCGAGGAAATGTCCATGAATCGGGGTGCGACGGGATACGCATGAATCTGTCTCACGGTTCGGTGTTTCCAGTCATGCGCAAGGAATCATCATTTGCCACGGCACGCCGATCCTCTAGCCTTGGGGCATGAGCAGCCCAACCCGCACTCCCGAGAGCCTAGAGACATCCTTTGCGCCTTTCCGTCAGAAAATGCAGGCCGCCGGCCTGAGCGAGTCCGCCATCCGTGCCTTTCGGGGCAGCTACGCCGCCTTGCTGGCCGGTGAGACGGGCATGATTCCCGAGGCAACGATTTCACCCGCCAAGGATCCACCACGCGCTGACACGCTCACGGCTCCGACTGCGGATCGTGCCGCCGGATTGCTCCAGCAAACCGTGCTCATCAAGCTCAACGGCGGCCTGGGCACCGGCATGGGCCTGGAGAAGGCAAAGTCCCTGCTGCCAGTGCGTGGAGCGGACACGTTTCTCGATTTGATCGCGCGGCAGATTCTTCGCCTGCGCGCGCAAACCGGCGGTGAGGTGCCTGTCTTCATGCTGATGAACAGCTTCAGCACCTCCGCAGACACCGCCGCGCATCTCGCGGCGCGGTTCCCACAGCTAGGCGACCGTGAGACGTGGGAACTCATGCAAAACAAGGTGCCCAAGGTGCTCGCTGGCTCCCTGGAGCCAGCCACTTGGCCGGCCAATCCCGATCAGGAGTGGTGCCCGCCGGGCCATGGCGACATCTACGCCTGCCTTGTTGGCTCAGGCTGGCTTCAGCGCCTGCTTGGCAGTGGTGTGCGCTATGCCTTTGTGTCGAATTCCGACAACCTCGGTGCCACGCTCGATCCCGCCATCCTCGCGTGGTTCGCAGACAGCGGCATGCCGTTTGCCATGGAGGTCACTCGCCGCACTGAGTCGGACAAAAAAGGCGGGCATCTCGCCGTGCGTTTGCGGGACGGTCGCTTTCTGCTGCGCGAGTCTGCCCAGTGCCCGAAGGAGGACGAGAGCCATTTTCAAAACATTGACCTGCATCGTTACTTCAACACGAACAACCTATGGATCGATCTCCAGGCGCTCAAAACCGCGCTGGAGGCGAACGACGGCCTTATTCCGCTGCCGCCGATCATGAACAAAAAAACGGTCGATCCGCGCGATGGCAGCTCACCTGCCGTCGTTCAGGTGGAAACTGCCATGGGCGCGGCCATTGAGTGCTTCCAGGGTGCAGGTGCCATTGAGGTCTCACGCACACGCTTCGCCCCCGTGAAGACCACCAGCGATCTCCTGGCTGTGCGCTCGGACGCGTATGAGCTCACCGAGGACTTCTGCCTGCGCCTGCACCCAGACCGGGAGGGCCAACCGCCGCATCTGCATCTCGACCAGAAGCTCTGCAAACTGGTGGACGGCCTGGAACAAAACTTCCCGCACACCCCCAGCCTGCTGCACTGCCGCACCCTGCTAGTGCATGGCCCAGTCGAATGCGGTCCCGGTGTCATCTTCCAAGGCAACGCCGTGATTCACAACCACACCAGCGCACCTGTGAAGCTGCAAGCCGGTGTGCATGAGGGGCAGATCAGCGTCGGGTGACTCCGACGAATGCCGTCACGATCCCTGTGCTCCTAAACTTGGGTTGCCAAGTGGTGCGCCCGCCAGGAATCGAACCTGGATATGCGGCTTCGGAGACCACAAACCACCTTGATAAATCAAGGCTTCCAGTTTGGTGTAATGGTTTTGTAATGGTTTTTGGCTGGCTTTTGGTGCAATTCCCTGCATCATCATGCAATCATGGCCCGCCAACTCGTCACCCTCAAGAAGGTCAAACACCCGCGCTACAAGTTCCGCGTCACGTTCCGCCAAGGGGAGGACTACGCGCAAAAGTACTTCGCCGCCCGCTCTGGCCCGGAGGGCGCGGATGCCTTCATGGCTGAAAAGCAGGTCGAGCTTTTGAACGAGGGCCGAAAACACGGTGATTTCACGGATGCGGAGCGCAAGGCGGTCATTCGCTCCCGTGAACTGGCGGAATCCTTCACCTCCGCAGGCGTGAAGGGTTTCACCCTGGATGCCGCCTTGACGTTCTACGCCGACCATCTGCATTTGCGCCGCCGTTCGGTGAACATGCTGGCCGCGTATGATGAGTTTGTGGCGACGCGGGAAAAGGAGGGCGTGAGCGCGGTTCATCTGCGGGACTTCACCTATCGGCTGGAACGCTTCGCCAAGAAGCACGCCAAGCGCCTTGTGGCAGAGATCACCACGAAGGATGTGGACGCATGGATTTTCGGCCTCAAGAACGCCCCGCAGTCCAAGGACAAACACCGCCGCCTGCTTCACAACTTCTTTGGCTACTGCAAAGGCCGTGGCTACGCCGAGGAAAACCCGGTTTCCCGCGCCGCCAAGGTGAAGGTCATACGGAAGGCTCCCGGCATCCTCACGCCCGCAGATGCCGCCGCTGTGCTCGCTGCCGCTCCGGCGGAGATCGTTCCCGCGCTCGCCATCGGCTTCTTTGCCGGACTGCGAACGGCGGAGATTGCGCGGCTGGACTGGAGCGAGATCAATCTCAAGCGCGACTTCATCGAAGTCACCGCCGAGAACGCCAAGAGCAGCCAGCGCCGTCTTGTTGCCATCACGCCGAATCTGAAAGCATGGCTGGAGCCACACGCGCAACGCTCCGGCCCCGTGCGCTTGACGGAAATGCGACACAAAGACCGCTTCGACCTCGCCCGCAAAGAGGCAGGCATCCAGTGGCCTTCCAACGCCGCCCGCCATTCCTTCGCCAGCTACCATCTGGCCCTGCATCAGGACGCCGCCAAGACCGCCCTGCAACTCGGCCACACGAACACCGCCGTTCTGTTTCAGCACTATCGCGAACTTGCCCGGCCCGAAGACGCCGAGGCTTACTTTGCCATCACACCCAAGACGGCAACACCGACAAATATCATTCCAATGGAAAAAGCGGCATGAATGCAAGTCTAACACCAGAGTTGGCAACACCTGATCAAGCCAGGCTTCTACCTGATCCTTACGACATCGAGAAGACATTCAGCGAGGTGAGAGAAAGCAGGACAGGCGAGCCAAAAAAGATGGTAGCATGGTGGAATGGCCGTTCGCTAGGGCTGGTTGGCTCTGTTGAAGAATTGGAGTCTCTCCCGCCCAGGTTGCAAAACGAAACGACTGTCAATGCCAGCGGTGTGTCACATGCCCAAGTGGCTGTTCCCCAGCAAGCCCGATTCGGCATTCGTTGTGTGGCTATCAATGCAGGCGATGGGTTCAAGCCGCATCGACCGCAGGAACTCGAATACGCCCTGAGAAATGCAATGGAGGACGATGGAACTCCTTCTGCTCAGCATCAACCCTATCAAGGCCCGATGGCAGACCTTCGCCGATGGCTGACTGATGAGCTGGATCAAATCACAAACCTCTGCGACGAGTTGGAACGCATCGACCCCAGTTTTGCCAAATGTAAGGCAGAGCATGAAGCGAGAAATGATCCTCCGGGTTGGCGAGCAGATGAAGAAGTTCCACACACGATGGAAGTGGCAATCGAAGCCCGTCATGAGCTGAAGCGTCTTGAGAAAATGTATGCCAGCCAGTCATGGCGTTCGGTAGATCGCCGTAGCACCGGTTCGACTTATGGCTTAGCACCGCTGGTCATTCGGATAGCTAAATGTGCCCACCGCGCAGGGGTGAAGATGCAGGAACTTCGTTCCATCACCGCCAGCTTTAGGACGCTCTCCACGCTTGGAGCAAAGAAAAATGCCGTGCGAAAAATCGGCGCAAGAGCTGAGTTTATTATGGAGCATGATGCTCAGCTCACAGAGCAAAACGGCAAGAAACCAAGCACCAAAGAATTGATGAGTCATCTTGACGGCAAGACCGATCCTGAATCAGGGCAAAAAATCAGCTCATACAAGGACGAAGACGGCACTCGAATGATCCAATGGTCTGATGATGATCGTCAGACTGAGAAGCAGTTTGCTGTCAAGATTTCGGACCTGCGGAAAAGAAAATCGAAAAAAGTCCATTAGGCTTTCGGCCATACCCTAATGGGCCATGCAGGAAGGTGCCTGCATGGACAAGCCCATCACTGACACCCACGCCGCTTCCGACCTCCCAGCCAGGAAGATCACCCGCCAAGCCGCCGCAGCCCACACATCGCTTTCACTGCGATATTTGGGCTGCGGCGGCTTGGCGGGTGATCTTCCTGGCTGGG
>JBIKYB010000287.1:0-6404 GCA_044355475.1 Prosthecobacter sp. | reverse complement strand
GTCCCAGAGACCCCAGTTGAAATGGATGACGTCCCACTTCCCATCGCCCAACCACTCGTCGATCTTTTTCAAGCCCCAGCCTGTGTATTGAGCGTTCTTGGCATTCACGCTGACCTCGGCTTTGCCAGCTAGTAATTGCTGGACGCCCTTTCCGTAACCGCCTCGAATCGAGTCGCCGATTAACAGCACGCGGGGTAGCGGCTTTGCTGGTTGCTGCTCTTGCGATAGGGTTTTAACGCCGCCAGAGATTATGAAGGTTGCCGCTGCGACTAGGGAGACGATGCGCCAATGGGTCATTCGATTTTCGGTCATGATTGTGTTGTGCAAAAGATGGATTTACCCGAGCGCGAGCGCACCGGTGCTGTCGCCGAAGCGGTCGAGTTTGGTTCCGGCGAGTTGGGCGGTGGTGACGAAGAGGTTGGCCATGGGCGTTTCGTCCTTCATGCGCAGGTAGCGGCCGCCGGTGAGGGCACCGCCGGCGTGACCGGCCACGACGCAAGGGAGGTCGCCGTGGTCGTGTTTGCGGCCGTCGCCCATGGCGCTGCCGAAGGTGATGAGGCAGTGGTCGAGCAGGGTGCCTTCGCCTTCTGGAATGCTCGCGAGGCGAGCAACGAAGCGGGCGAACTCCTCGGTCATGAAGCGGTCGATTTTCTGAATCTCCGCGTCCTGGCCGTTGCTGTGGGTGAGCTGATGATGGCCGGAGGTGATGCCGAGATGGTCATAGACGCGGTTGGTCTGCGCGTTGGCCGTCATGAAGGTGATGACGCGCGTGGCATCGGTTTGATACGCCAATGCCATGAGGTCATACATGAGGCGGATGCGCTTCACGGTGTCGGCGGGATCGGCCTCGGGACGGCTGGTGCCGGGCACTTCGATGGGCGGCAGGCTGGCCATTTGATCGATCTGTTTTTCCACGGCGCGGACGCTTTCAAAATACTCGTCGAGCTTGCGGCGGTCGCTGCCGCTGACCTGGCGCTGGAGGCGCTTGGCGTCGTCGGCGACGAAGTCGAGCACGCTCTGCCGCGCGGCGGAGCGTGCTCGGAGACGCTCGCCTTCACTGCCGCTGGCACCGAATAGGCGGTCAAAGGCGCGGCGTGGGTTGATTTCGATGCCGCTGGGCTGCGTGGCGCTGCGCCAGGAGATGTTCGACATGTAGATGCAACTGTAGCCGGAGTCGCAACGGCCTTCTTTGCGGCTCGGCTCGGTGCCCAGTTCCAGCGAGGGCAGGCGCGTGTGCTGGCCGATTTGCCGCGCGATGACTTGATCGATGGAAACGCCGGCGTGGATGTCTTTGCCGCCGGTTTTCTTCGCCTGCACGGCGGTGAGGTAGGTCGCGCCGTTGCGGGCGTGGTCACCACCGGTGTCGCCGTTTTCGCGGGCCTTGTCATGGGCCAGATTGCCGATGAGCGTGACGTGGTCGCGCACGGGAGCGAGCGCGGCGTTGGTCTGATTGAACTGGAAATCGCGACCCTCGCCCTGTGGCGTCCAAAAGTCGCGCACCATGCCGTTGGGAAAGAAAATCCAGCCGAAGCGCAGCGGTGGCTTGGCGGCTGCGGTGGCGGCGTGGAGGGATTCGAGGAAGGGCAGGCCCACCAGCGCGCCGAGGCCGCGCAGGAAAATGCGTCGTGAAGTGGAATGACGGTTCATGGTTTTGAATCGGAGTTTTGAGTTTGCGTGAAAAGAAACGGACGGCTCAGGGCGACCTCGCGCACGAGGTCGCGGAAGCGGAAGCCGCCCGGCTTGGTCTGGCGGACGATTTCATCCAGCGCCACGCGGTCGTAGTATTCGACACCGCGTCCGAGCGCGAAGGTGAGCAGCTTGCTGCTGAGGTGGCGGACGAAATCTTCATCACGGCGCGCGAGGATGCCGATGAGTTCCTGCGGTGACTTGAAGGCTTTGCCGCCCGGTAAATCGCCGCTGGCGTCGATGGGGCGGCCTTGGTCGGTGTCGCGCCACTTGCCGATGCCGTCGAAGTTCTCCAGGCCAAAGCCGATGGCGTCCATGGTGCGGTGGCAGGAGACGCAGGTGGGATTCACGCGATGCTGCACGAGCTGCTCGCGCAGGCTGAGATTCGGCGCGGCGGCGCGGGTTTGTTCGAGTTCGGGGACGTTCGGCGGTGGCGGTGGCGGTTCTTCGCCGAGGATGGTCTCGAGAATCCACGCGCCGCGCCGCGTGGGCGAGGTGCGGTTCGGATACGAGGTGAGCATGAGCAGGCTGCCATGCGTGAGCACGCCCTGGCGCGGCGTGCCCTGCAGCGAAACGCGCTGGAACTCCGCTTTGCGATCGATGCCCGCGATGCCGTAGAAGGCGGCGAGCCGTCCGTTGAGGAATGAATAGTCGGCGGTGAGCAACTCCAGCGCGGGCCGGTTTTCGCGCACGATGGACTCGACGAACATCGTGGTCTCGCGCCGCAAGTCGTCCTTCAACTCCGTGCTGAAGGTCTTGAATGTCCCGCGGTCCATCGTGACCTCCGGCACTTTGCGCAGGCCCAGCCATTGCCCGAAGAATGCCTCGGTGAACGCGGCCCCGCGCGGGTCGGCCAGCAGCCGCTCCACCTGCGCCGCGAGAGTCTGCGGCTCGTGCAGCGTGCCTTTGGCCGCGAGCCCGAGCAGCGTGTCATCCGGCATGGATGCGGTGAGAAAATACGAGAGCCGCGAGGCTAGCGCGTAGTCGCCCAGCGGAGCGATGTCGTCCTTCCCCGGCGGGAGTTCGACGTTGTCGAGGCGGAACAAGAACTTCGGCGAGACGAGCATGGTCTGCACCATGAGTTCGACGGCGCGCTCGAAGTCATCGCCCGCACTTCGCCTCGTTTCGACGAAGCGCAGCAGGTCCTTCAGCTCATCCGCCTTCAAAGGGCGACGAAAAGCGCGGTCACCGATGGCGCGGAGAATCTTTTCCGCCGCCGCGTGCTCGCTGAGGCCGTTGCCGGGGCGCGTTTTCAGCAAGGCTTCGTGCGCGGGAGCCAGTTTCGCCGCGCCGAATTCCAGCGGCCCGCGCAAGGCCACACGCCGCACACCGAGACGCGGAGCGAGCAGCGGCTTTTCCAAATGCGCGGCGATTTGCTCCGGTGTGAAGTCGCGCGGGAAGCGATGATGCACGCGGATGGTGTGCACGCCCGCCTGCGCGGTGAATCGCAGCGTGTAAATCTGGCGACTGGCGGTGGTGCCATTACCGGTCCGCACCGGCACGTGGCCAATGAGCTGGTCATCGCACAACAGCGTGGCCTCCACCACGGGCTGCGCCTTCGGGTCGAGCGGATAGTCCTTTTCCAGCCAGCGCTCGTTGTTGCTCCGGTCCTTTTCCTCCGGCTTCTCCACGCCCCACGCGTAGAGTTTGATCTCATACTCGCCGGGCGCAGGCAGCTCGAAGTCGAGCCAGAGTTGTCCCTCCGGCACGACTTCCCAGCCGCGGTCGCTCGGGTTGCGCGGCTTCTTGTTAAATTGGAAAAAGACGGCCTCGCTGAACTCGTCGTAAGGCGGCGCGTCCGTCTTGCCGAGCAGGATGGCGGTGAGCTGCTCGGCGGCGTTGAGATACTGCTCCATGCGCAGTGGCGAGATGCTGAGCACATCGCCGATGTTGTCGAAGCCGTAGCCCACATCGTCCCCGGCGAACTCGTCAGCGAGCTTGAGCGACACGCCGAAAAGGTCGCGGATGGTGTGGTTGTATTCGGTGCGATTGAGCCGCCGCGCGGTGACACGGCCCGGCGGCACCGGTTTGGAGGGATCCACATGAACGAGCGCCCGCTCCAGCCACGCGATGGCGGACTCGCGCTCGGCGACGGCAGGCCGTTTTTTGCCATCAGGCGGCATGGCATCGGCCTTGAGCTGCTTGACCACCTTTTCCCAAGGTTTGCGGTTCGCGAGCATCGCAGCGGGCGTGAGGAAAGACTCCAGATCGAAGTCACCCTCGGCCGTGGCCCTGTCATGACAACCCATGCAATACCGCTCGACCATCGGCAGCACCTTTTGATCAAACTCCGCCACGCGAAACGGCTCCGCCGCTGCTTTCAAGGACGCGAGCAGAGAAAGTGAGGAGACAAGCCAGATTTGTTTCATGGTTGGTGGTTCAATCATTTGGCGAAGGAGGTCAGCGGCCTTCGAGGGCATTCAGCGCCATGGTCAGGGAGAATTCGAGGCCGTAGTTCACGGGGTCGGGCCCTTCTTTGCCGAAGAAGCCGGAGGTGCGGCGTTTCAGGGCGTCGCGCATGATGTCGAGCTTCGGGCGGGCCTTTTCGCCGAGGAGTTCCAGGGCGCGGGCAGCGCGGGTGGCGGCCCACTCGTTGCGGCTGTCGAGTTCGGTGGCGAGGAGGTCGAGCGCGGCGGGATTGGCGTCGTGCCGCACCAGTGACTCGGCGGCAACGATGCGGACGGAGGCGGCGCTGTCTTTCAAAAGCGGGCGCAGCGGCTCAATGTCATCGCCGAGCACGGCGAGTCCGACTGCGGCCCAATAGCGCACGCTGGCGTCGGTGTCGGTGAGCGCGGTGGTGAATGCGGCGCGATGCTGCGGGCCTTGGCCCACGAGTTTGGCGATGGGGAGGATGCGGTCGAGCGGGTAGAGTTTGTCGCGATGCGCCCGCAGGTGCGCGGAGTGGCCGTTCTCAGCAGCGACACGTTCCGGCTCGGGCCAGAGGCCGAGGTCGAGGTCGCGGAGCATGATGGCCTCGAGTTCGGCGAGCATCGTCGCCGCACGTTCGGTGTGCACGGGATCGTTCGCGAGGTTGTTCAGGCACCAAGGGTCGCTCTGTGTGTCGAAGAGCATCACGGGCGGTCGCGAATCGCCCCAGAGATATTTTTGCGTGCTGTTGAGCGATCCCGCGGCCTTCAGCGTGCGGATCTCGCGGCACAGTTCGCCGTTGCTGTTGTAGCAGGAGAGCAGCGTTTGCTGATCGGCGGGCGGGCGCGTGTCGAAGCTGCGCACGAGGTGGAAGCGTCCATCGCTGATCCAGCGCGTCGTTTCCAGCGTCTCATCCATGCGGTCGCGGGTGCCGTGGACGAAGCGACTTGGCTCCGGCGTGTCGTTGCCGAGGAAAGGCCGCCCTTGCATGTGCGCGGGCACTTTCACTCCGGCGAGATTCAACACCGTGGGGCCGAAATCGACGAAGCTCACGAGGTGGTCGCTCACGGCACCATTCGCGGCGGGCGCGAGGTGACGGAACTTTTCCGGAAAATGCACGAGCAGCGGCACGCGCAACCCGCGATCGAACGCCGCCGCTTTTCCACCCGGCATCCCCGCGCCGTGGTCGGAGTAGAAAAACACGATGGTGTCCTGCGCGAGGCCGTCGGCCTCCAGTTCGGCGAGCATGTCACGCACCCAGACATCGAGCGTGCTGATGCAGTCGTAGTAGCGGGCCATCGTGCGCCGCGCGGTGGCCGTGTCGGGATAATACGGCGGCAAGGGTGCCTTCGCGGGATCGTGGATTTCGCCGGGGCTGAGGCGCGACTGCACCTTCTTCACGAAGTCGCCGTAGTTGTCGCGGCTGGTCATCGACTGATGCGTGTCCATGTAGTTGCAGACACTGAAGAACGGCTTGCCCGCGGTCCGCTTGCGCCAATGCGCGGTCTTGCTGGATTCGTCCCAAGCCGTCTGCACAAAGTTCGGCGCGAAAAGGTTGTAGTCCGTTTTGGAATTGTTGGACGTGTAGTAGCCCGCGTCCCGCAACCACGCCGGAAAGCCGCGATAAGCCGTGGGAATCGGGTGCGCCGAGCGCATCTGGGACGTGCCGAGAGGCCCGGTGTGCATGCCGGTGATCAACGCCGAGCGTGACGGCGCGCACATCGGCGACTCCGCAAAAGCCCGTGTGTAGCGGATGCTACGAGCCGCGAGCCGGTCGATGTGCGGCGTCTTCGCATAAGTGTCACCGTAGCAGCCGAGATCCGGGCTCATGTCCTCACAGACCAGCCAGAGAATGTTCGGGCGGTCCGCGGCGAGCGCGGAGAACAGAGGGCAGAGGACTGCGAGGAGGAACAGGCGAAGCTTCATGCGAGTCTCTGTGATTATGCCAGCTCCAGTCCCTTCAGCGTCCCGGTGCTGGCACCGAAGGATTTGTCGTCCATGCCGAGCTGATGCAGCACGCTGAGGTAGAGATTGCTCAGGGGCACGGTGCCGGGAGCGAGGGCGAGGTGCTGGCCGTGCTGGAACCGGCCTCCGGCGAGGAGGACGGGGAGGTCTTTGTTGCTGTGGCTGGAGCCGCTGCCGAGATTCGAGGTGACGACGATGGTGGTGCGGGCGAGCAGGTTGGAGTCGCCTTCTTTGGCGTTCTTGAGATTAGTGAGCAGCGTTTTCAATTCGTCGAAGAAGGCGCGTTCGACGCGCTTGAGCTGGGCGATGTTGCCCTCGTCCTGGCCGTGGTGGGAGAGGTTGTGGTAGCCGACTTTGACACCGGGCACGGCGACAGTGTCCTGGCG
>JBIKYB010000286.1:0-6437 GCA_044355475.1 Prosthecobacter sp. | reverse complement strand
TGGTCGAGTTTGCCAACACCCGCGGCGTGGCCCTGCGCGGCGGGCACCACTGCACGCAGCCGCTGATGAAGCGCTTCAAGGTCCCCGGCACCACCCGTGCCAGTTTTTACTTCTACAACACCATTGAGGAGATCAACCGCCTCGTCGAAGTGCTCCGCGCCGCCAACCAATTCTTCTCCTGATGCCCCTCTCCGAAGAGCTCCGCGACCTCTACCAGCAGGTCATTCTTGATCACTCCCGCAACCCACGCAACCACGGCGAGATTCCCCCGCCCTGCCTTCACGCGCACGGCGATAACCCCTCCTGCGGCGACGAGATCGATGTCTGGCTGCGTTTGTCTGCAGACGGCCAAAACATTGAGGACCTCAAGTTCACCGGCCAGGGCTGCGCTATCAGCCAGGCTAGCGCCTCCATGATGACGCAAAAAATCAAAGGCAAGTCCAAGACCCAGGCCGCTGCCATGCGCGAGGACTTCCGCCGCGTCGTTATGGGTGATGGTGCTCCTTCCGACGAAGACGCCCTTGGCGAACTCATCCTCCTCGAAGGGGTGCAAAAATTCCCACAGCGCGTAAAGTGCGCCATGCTGGCTTGGCGTGCCGTGGAACAGGCGCTGGATTCAGCCAAAGCTTGAGTCCAGCGGCCAAAATTCCCCCACAAGTCACCGCACGGTGAACTTCTGCTTCTCTATTCGCAGCGTCACCGTCCATACACCAGCGGGGCTGATTTGCAGATCATGCTCCAGCAACCGTGCGCCCGTGCCCGTCAGCAGCACTCCATCTGGCTGGTCCGGCAGGCTCCAGGAGTGGTTCTTTTCATGAAACGTCAGTGGAAGGTCAAACTGCCCGCTGCGGCCGGGTAGATAGAAGTGCATGCCCGCCAGCGGCCCCGCCCTCACCAGATCGATCTCGATCCAGTAAAGAGCCCGCCGTCCAAGGAGCTCCAGTTCGATGCCCACCTCCACGAGTCGCGAGTCATGTCGGGCGAAAATCGAGTCCAGCTTGATGCGGCGCTGCTTGATCGGCGCCTCCGCCTGATAGCGAACCCGGCCTTGCGCGTCCGTCGTCAGGCTTTTCCCCGCTCCCGGCGCACGCGACGCCTTCTCGCTGCCGATGACCACGCGCACCGGCATTCCGGCCAGTGGACTGCCATCTTCGTGCACGAATTGGGCATTCACCTGCATCGGTTCGGCAGTAATCGGGGACGCTGTGCCTATTAAAAAGGCCAAAAAACCTGCGAAGAAGGTGCCACCGTGCGTGCTCATGACATCCAGGGTGAAGAGCCTCCTAGCACATGCAAACCAGATCGCCGGCCTGCCGTTTCCAAGGCAACGAGGACTGCACCTATTTCGACCGGCTTTAGCGAAAAAAAATCACAGTCCAACTGCGGCGTAAGCATCGAGGCTGGCCACGCAGCTCTCACGCCTCCCCGAACTATTGATTGAATAAATGTAACGTTTCAGTAACTAAGGCAATGAGGGGATCGCAGCCAGTCGGTCAGCGATTGGTAAACATGAATTCCGCGGCAGGCTTCGAAGGCATGGCGCTCAGAGTCGCAATGAAATGTTTTTAGCGTTACTTTATACCTATCCCCAGGTCTGTGAATAAGTTCCTCGGTCGCCAAGGAGTTCTCACGTCATGATTCGGCACAAAGGATACTATTAAACCTGCAAAATGTCCTAACGCCAGATGAGGATTAAAAAACGTTTAATCGTTGTCTATCATTGCTTTATCATCGCATTTGTCACATCCATTTTGTTAACGTTGAGAACAAGACACCCGCATTACTAAAAACACATTTAATTAACTTTTAATCCGTTACATTTAAGTGCTCAAGCTCTCCTTTTGACCTGATTTTTAAAATCCACCGCACATGCAGCGAAAGCAAAACCCACTCAGCTCCTAACTGCGGCTCAACTTGTCGCTGTGTTATATTAACGCCTTTGTCGTTAAATAATGACTCCACGCGAATGACTATGGTGAACATCGCATGAATCAGCAAAGACAAGTCCATCAGCCCCCACTTCACGCGCCGTTCACAGTCACCTTCCAACAAAAATGAAGGAACCATTAAACCGTTACATTTAACTCCACTTTGATCACGCTGACCAGCGATCGAAGGCAGCTTGCTCCACCGTCGCCCGAGGCTGCATCAACTACCTGACCAACCCGACTTTCCCATCTCGCGGCTGTTTCCGGGTTGCAGGTGCCTGAGGCCGCGTCATAGGCGCGGCATGCCAGAACTTCCCGAGGTCGAAACCACGCTGCGCGGCGTCTCGCCACATGTTGTCGGCAAACGTGTGCGCGAGGTGATCGTGCGGGACAAACGCCTGCGCTGGCCGGTGCCGGACACGATTCACGAGCTGGAAGGCTGCCGGATCGACTCTGGCATCCGAAGGGCCAAATACATGCTCTTCGGCACCTCCAAAGGCACGCTCATGATCCACCTCGGCATGTCCGGCAATCTGCGGGTGCTTACACCAGACGCACCGTTCAAGAAGCACGATCATGTGGCCATCACGCTCGACTCTGGCAAGCAGCTCCGCCTGCACGATCCCCGCCGCTTTGGAGCCGCGCTATGGATTGAGGGTGATCCGATGCTGCATTCACTGCTCAAAGACCTCGGCCCGGAGCCGTTGGGGAATGAATTCTCCGCCGCGCATCTACACGCTGCCTGCAAAGGCAAGACGGCCGCCATCAAGCTCGTCATCATGGACGCACATGTCGTCGTCGGTGTGGGCAATATCTACGCCAGCGAGGCGCTGTTCATGGCGGGCATTGATCCACGCAAGCCAGCGGGCAAAGTGACGAAACCGCGCCTCGAAAAGCTCGACTCGGCCATTCGTGAGGTGTTGGCGGCCTCCATTGAGATGGGCGGCACGACTTTGCGCGACTTCGTGAACGAAAGCGGCGAGCCAGGCTACTTCGCGCAGACGCTCCGTGTCTATGACCGCGAGGGCGAGCCCTGCCGGGTCTGTGGAGCGAAGATCAAACGCATCGTCCTGGGCCAGCGCTCCACTTTCTTCTGCCCGGAGTGCCAGCGCTGACGCAAGCCTTGCACGTTACCCGCACATTTTGGGTAGCTGTTGGTGCTTGGCATCTGGCATCCAGGAACTAGCATCCAGCTTCTACCTCCGCCCATGTCCACCAGCCTACCCCCTCTGCGCAGCGCTCACGATCTCGAACGTGTCCTCGAATTTGAATTCGTCCGTGCCACGGAAAACGCCGCGCTCCAGGCCATCCATTGGCTGGGACGTGGTGAAAAGGAGCTGGCCGACGGCGCGGCATGCAGTGCGATCTACGGCGTCTTCGACATCCTCGACATTCGTGGCGAGGTCGTCATTGGCGAGGGCATCAAGGACAACGCCCCAGGCATCTTCGTGGGCGAGCACCTCGGCACTTGGCGTGATGGCAGCCCGCGCTTCAACATCGCGCTCGATCCCATCGACGGCACCAGCAACATCGCCAAAGGCCTGCCGAACAGCATTTCCGTCATCGCTGCGGCCCAGATCCCGGAAGGTGCCCCTTGCGCGATGAAAAGCATCCCCAGCTTCTACAGCCACAAGATCGCCTACGGCCCCGCGGTGAAACGTGCGCTCGAAGGCCGGGGCGACCGCTGTTTCCTCGACATGCCGCTGCAAGAGGTCATCACTTTTGTGGCCGAGGCCCTGGGCAAACGTGAGCGCGATCTCGTTGTCGTCACCATGGACCGCCCGCGTCATCACGACATCGTGGATCAGGTGCGCCGCTCCGGCGCGGCGCTGCGGATGGTGACGGATGGCGACATCGCTGCTGCGGTGGCACCATCCATGCCTGAATCATCCTGCGACCTCTACGTCGGCATGGGCGGCTCCCCAGAGGGCATCCTGGCCGCTGCCGCGCTGAAATGCCTTGGCGGAGACATGCAGATGCGCATGTGGTTTCATGACGACGCACACCGGGCCGAAGTGGCCGCACAGGTTTCCGCCTCGGAACTGAACCAAGTCTTCCGTGTGCATGAGCTCATCGTTGGAGAGAGCGCCCTGTTCTGCGCCACCGGCATCAGCGACAGTCCGTTGCTGCCCGGTTGCCGCCTGGTCGGCCACCGCGTCGAAACTCACTCCATCCTGATGCGCAGCCGCAGTGGCACCGTCCGCCGCATCCACGCCGTGCATGACCTCGACCGCAAGGTGGTGCCGCTCAGGGCCTGAAATCAGGCGAGGATTTCCTCAAAAACTCAGGGGG
This sequence comes from Prosthecobacter sp., assembly GCA_044355475.1. Taxonomy (GTDB): domain Bacteria; phylum Verrucomicrobiota; class Verrucomicrobiia; order Verrucomicrobiales; family Verrucomicrobiaceae; genus Prosthecobacter. The sequence continues at coordinate 2,217 of JBIKYB010000286.1, read as the reverse complement.
GAACTTGTCAGATGTTGAAAGTCTGATGTCAGAAGTGCTGGTGCCACAGATGACACTTCTCACTTCTCACTTCTCATACCGGTAGGTTTTTCAACAAACGGCTAACCAGCGCACACGCAAATCTCCCGCCGGTTGGCCGCGAGTTGCGTGGCAAAGACGGGAGCGGGTGCCCAGTCACGGATGGTGTCGATGAACTCGTGGGCGCGATCTTCGAGCGCGGGAGTGTTGAGTTTGATCGTGAGGATGAGACGACGGGCCTGAACGGCTTCTTGGATGCGCGCCACTTGGGGCAGCACCTCTGGCGGGGCGAGATTGATGTCGCAGAGCAGCAAGGCGGGTTCTTGAGGCAAGGCGGTGAGGTTGAGGCGGCCAGCGGCGGTGCGCCAGTGGTCGAATCGCACCCCTTGGGCGATGGCGAGCTGGAGGACGCGCTCATCCATCTCGCCAGTATCGATGCCGAGGACATCCATGCCGCGTTGCAGCAGCGCAAAGGTGGCACCGCCAGGTGCACAACCGAGATCGAGAGCGGTCTGGCCGCGCAGATCGAGCTGATCCCAGCCACGCCACGCGAGGGCTTGCTCGAGCTTCAGCCAAGCGCGTGAAGGCACGTCTTGAGGCAAGGAGATGCGCGGCAGGCCACCAGGCTGTGTGTGGGAGCCGTTTTGATGCTCGTGTTGGCCCAGAAAGAGCGGTTCGGCATCGGTTTCACCAACGATCACATCGAGAATCAAATCGCCATGAGCGTAAGGGAGCCGGGTTTCGAGTTGAACACCTACCTGAAGAAGCTCACGCGTGATTTCGGCTTGAATGGCGTCGATGCGCTGCCATTCCGCGGCCTCGACACCATCTTCATTCGTGAGGCGTGGGAAGAAGTGGAGTCGAAACGGCTTGGAGGTGAGTTGGCGGGCATGATCGACGACTTCGGCGATCGTTTTGCACAAACCCAGCGAAGTGCCGCTGACACGGGCAAAGGTGCTGAGCGTTCGCGGTGGGCTGAAGCCCGGACTGCGCACCTTCCAGGTGATGAACTGCGGTTTCATGAACGCAGGCGTGAGTTCACCGGCAAAGTGACTGGCGATGTCGCGTTTGAGCACAGGTTCTGATCCGGCGCGGCAGGTGGTGAAGCGAAAGGGGGCGTTCATGAGGAGAAAAAAGAAAGGCGGAGCCGTGGCTCCGCCTTTCGCAGTGAAATGGGGTGCTGGAAAGTTATTCGACGCCTTTCCAAGCGCCGAAGTTCGCGCCTTCGGTGATCCACTTCTTGATGAGATCAATGTTGGCAGGCGTGACGCGGTCACCCTTGCCTTCAGGAGGCATGGCGAGGTCATCGGAATCAGGCAGAGTCATGGTCTTCACCAGCCAGCTTGCGTCGGGCTTGCCCGCGACGACGTTTTCACCTGGGTATTCTTTGCCGCCTTTCATGATGACTGCGGCACCGTCGAGTCGAAGACCGCCCTTGGGCTTCTTGATCTTACCATTGTCCTCGTGCTCCTTCTCATGGCACTTGAAGCAGCTTTCTTTGAGGATCGGGAGGATCTGCTTTTCAAAGTCCACCTTGCCCGCGTCCTGCGCGCTGCTGGTGGAGGTGAGGGAAGCGCCGAGAGCAAGCGCGGCGGCGAGGGTGAGGGCGAGGGTGTTTTTCATGGGTGGTGTGAAACGAGCGTGCGGGTGAAGATGTTCACGAGGATTTTTCGTGGTCAAGCTGCAACCCAGAGAAGGATCGGAGCCGAATCACAAAAGTGAGGCAAGCCAAATATTTCGGTGGCCTTAAATAATTTAATCTGGCAGATTCCTCACGATTCTCATGAGCCGTGCTGCTGCTGTCGCCTCCCGCCCCCCTCGCGCCCGTTCTACGGACGAGAAGGTCAGTCCGTGGAATGATGTGCACGGCATCCTGCTGCTGATGATCGCGGCCATGCTGCTGCTGGCGCTGGTGTCCTACGATCCGCGTGACATGCCCGGGTGGTCCTTCCTGGCACTGTCGGAGTCTTCTGGCGAGGTGACGCAAAACTTCGTCGGCCGCACCGGGGCGCTGGTGGCAGGGCATCTGCTTTGGCTGATGGGTCTAGCGGGCTATCTCCTGCCCTTCAGCATGACTTGGTTCGCCGTCAGCAAGCTGCACTCGAAGATGAAGATCACCCGCGTGGCCTGGCTGGGCGTCGTAGTCATGATCGTGACAGCCGCAGGCCTGCTGGAGGTGCAAAACCTGCTCAATGTGCG
>JBIKYB010000365.1:0-4874 GCA_044355475.1 Prosthecobacter sp. | reverse complement strand
GCTCCAGCGATTGTGCTCGATGTAGGTGGCGAATTCTGGCTGCAACGTGCTCTGGCAGGTTAGCGTGAGACGCGACTTGCCCAGGCTCTGATGATCGGCGGAAAAGAAGGTGCGGCGCACCACGCCGAGCCTGTCCACCGGATCAAACGCGCCTGCTGCTGCCGTGTGGCAGTCGGTCCATTCATTGTCGCCGGGCACATAGATGAAGGGATGCTCGAACTGATTGAACCAGCCGAGGATTTTGGGATACACCGCGTCATCGCAGGGCTTCTGGCCGGATTTGGTGTCACCACAATGCACGCTGAACGCCGGACGCACTTGGTTTGCAGCCGTGATCACGTTTAGAAACCGCGCCTCATCCTGCGGCATGTAGTAAGGCATGCAGCCCATCACCAGAAACTCAAACGGCGCATTGTCATCCGCCGAAAGCTTGGGAGCCGGGCAGGAAACGAAAAGGCAGAGGAACAAGATGGCGCGGTTCATGAGGAAAAGCACAACGAAGGTCCACGGCATGATGTGTCAGTTGCCTTCTGGATAGTCGCGTGCGCATCAAGCTTGCAATGAAGGCCTGCCTGCCGCGTTTCCTGCCACATGCTCAAAACGATTCTTTGCCTCTTCGCACTTTGTCCGCTGCTCTCTGCGGCGCAGCCAAACATCGTCATGGTCTTCATCGACGACATAGGCTGGGGCGACTTTTCGTGCTTCGGCAATAAAGACGCGAAGACGCCAAACATCGACCGCATCGCGGCGGAGGGCATTCGCTTTGAGCAGTTTCATGTGAACTCGCCCATCTGCTCGCCTTCGCGCTGTGCGCTGACCACCGGGCAGTATCCGCAGCGCTGGCGGATCCACTCCTTCCTGAATAATCGCGCTGACAATGAGCGTCGAGGCTGTGCCCAATGGCTCGATCCAAAAGCGCCCACACTCGCCCGTGTGCTCCAGCAAAACGGTTACGCCACCGGCCACTTCGGCAAATGGCATCTCGGCGGCCAGCGCGATGTCGATGACGCGCCGCCGATCACTGCGTATGGCTTTGATGAATCGCTCACCAACTTCGAAGGCATGGGCGCGAAGCTCCTGCCGCTCACGATGAAGCCCGGTGACACCGAACCAGGCAAAATCTGGGCCGATGCCGAGCGTCTCGGCCAGCCCGTGACGTGGATGCAGCGCAGAAAGATCACCAGCGGCTTCATCGACGCCGCGATTCCCTTCATCGACAAAGCTACTGCCGCCAAGAAGCCCTTCTTCGTCAATCTCTGGCCCGACGACGTGCACGGCCCCTGGTGGCCGCCGACTGACAAATGGGCCGATGGCAAACGCGGCCTCTACCTCTCCGTCCTGGAAGAAATGGACCGCCAGTTTGGCAAACTTTTCGATCACATCCGCAGCACGCCGGAACTCCGCGATAACACACTCCTGCTCATTTGCTCCGACAACGGCCCCGAACCCGGCGCAGGCAGCGCTGGGCCATTTCGCGGCAGCAAGACGACGCTTTATGAAGGCGGCACTCGCTCGCCCCTCATCGTGTGGGGCCCCGGCATGATCGACAAAATCAAAGCAGGCTCCGTGAACACAAAATCCATCTTCGCCGCCTTTGACCTCGCGCCATCGCTGCTCTCCATCGCCAAGATCGAAGCCAAAGACATCGCCTTCGATGGCGAAAACATTGCGCCCGCCCTCCTCGGTCAAAGCGAAGTCTCCCGCGCTGCTCCGATCTTCTGGCGTCGTCCACCGGATCGCAAAACGGCGTCTCCAGCGCTTCCCGAACGCCTCCCTGACCTCGCCATGCGCGAAGGAAACTGGAAGCTGCTCTGCGAATACGATGGTGCCCAGCCTCAGCTCTACGATCTGGCCAAAGATCGTGGCGAGACGACCAACATCGCCGCGCAGCAGCCCGAGATCATCGCTCGAATGACCAAAGCACTGCTAGGCTGGCATCAGTCCATGCCGCCAGACAACGGCCCGGCACTCGGAGCCGAGCAACCCAAGTCGAAGGGCAAAGGCAAGAAAAAGGCAAAGTGACAGCAGTGGCTTCGTTCCCACGACCGTCATGCGTCTTCTTTTTCTTCTTTCGTCATTCGCCATTCTGCATTCGTCATTTTCGGCGCAGCCGAACTTCCTCCTCGTCATGGCCGACGACATGGGTTTCTCCGACCTCGGTTGCTACGGCAGCGAGATCGAAACGCCCAACCTCGACAAACTCGCCGCTGGTGGCCTGCGTTTCTCCCAGTTCTATAACACCGCCAAATGCCACAGCAGCCGTGTCAGCCTGCTCAGCGGCCGCTGGTGCCGCCTGGCCGGAGATGAGAGCCTCCAACGCGCCGTCATCCTCCCCGAAGTGCTCGCGCCCGCCGGTTACTTCACCGCCATGACCGGCAAATGGCACCTCCGCAAACAGCCCACCGACTTCGGCTTTCAGCGCTACTTCGGCCACCTCTCCGGTGCCACGAACTACTTCACGGGTGACAAAACCTTCCGCCTCAACGGCCAGCCCTTCACCGTCCCTGAAACCGGTTTTTACACCACCATCGCCAACGTCGATCATGCGCTGAAATTCATCGCCGAAGCCCGCGCCGCGAAGAAGCCATGGTTTCATTACATCGCCTTCAACGCGCCCCACGCACCGCTGCAGCCGCTGGAGCAGGACTTCAAAAAATACCAGGGCCGCTACGACATCGGCTGGGACGCCATCCGCGCCGCACGCGTCGCCAAACAAAAACAAACCGGCCTCCTGCCCGCCGACAGCGCCGAGTCGCCACGCCCCGATCACATTCCCGAATGGTCCAAGCTCAGCGCCGGGCAACGCAGCGACGAATCCCGCCTCATGTCCGCCTACGCAGGCCTCATCGACCGCATTGACCAGGAAATGGGCCGCCTCATCGCCGACCTCGAAAAAGCAGGAGAACTCGACAACACAGTCATCCTCTTCGTCTCCGACAACGGTGCCTGTCCCTTTCATCGCGGCGGTGCCACGCCGAACACCGAGCCCTACCACGCCACCACACGCTGGGGCGACAGCACCGGCTGGGCCTGGGCGCGAAACTCGCCCTTCCGCTACTACAAGCAGAACCAGTTTGAAGGCGGCATCTCCACGCCCGCCATCCTGCACTGGCCCGCCGGATTGAAGCAAGAGCCCGGCAGCGTCGTCAGCAGCCCCGCGCACCTCGTCGATGTGCTGCCCACCTTTGCCGAACTCGCCGGAGCCAAGGTCCCCACCACCTACCCCGACCGCCAGCCCACCCCGCTAGCCGGCGTCTCCCTCGCCCCCATCATCGCTGGAGGTGAAATCAAAGCTCGTCCGCCGATTCACCTGCTCTTTTCCACTGATCGTGGCCTGCGGGATGGCGAATGGAAGCTCGTCAGCTTTCAAAGTGGCCCCTGGGAGCTCTACCACATGCCCACCGACCGTGCCGAGCTCCACGACGTCGCCGCACAGCACCCCGACATCGTCCAGCGCATGGCCAAGCAATGGCACGACATGTCCGCGAACGTCCTCACCGCCAAAGGCAAAGAAGCCCAGCCCGTCGCCACCGCCGCCGCCCCGAAACTTAACCCCGGCTGGTCCCACTACGACGACACCGTCTCCACCCAAACCAAGGGCAAAGCCAAAGGCAAAAAGAAGCCCGCCCAAGCCACCTCCGCACTTCACCGCGCCCGCAAAGACACCCAACTCACCGTCTCCGGCCCCCAGCTCATCCTCCACAGCACCGGCACCGACCCCGGCCTCGCCTTCGAGCGCCTCGCCATCTCACAACCCGGCCCCTACACCCTCGAATTCCGCCTCCAAAGTAAGTCCAGCGGTCCCGGCGAACTCTACTGGACCACCGACGCCGAAACGATTCTCCCCAAAGGCAAACACCTCGACTTCGAAGTGAAGCACAACGGCGAATGGCATGAGATGAAGCTCAGTATTGATGAAGCGAAGACGCTCCATGGCCTGCGCCTTGATCCGTGTGGCGGCGAAGGCGATGTGAAGATCGAAGGCCTCATGCTCAAAGCCGCCGATGGCAAAGTGCTGGCGACGTGGCCATGATAAATGAGGGTTTCTCAGCCTCTCACGACCCTCACCAGCTTCCCCGCCAACTCACCTTCCAGCCGGATCGACTCATCAACTCGATGTGCAAACGCCTCAAAGTCGCGGTTCTCCGTGCAGGCGATGATGCCAGCATGCCCTGGAAAATTGCGATGAAGGCGCATGAAATCCTTTCGATTGATGGTGACCACGCAGCGGCCTGAATCGACGGCGAAGCGCAGAACGGCATCGTCCTCAATACCTTGGTTGGATTTGCCGACATCATGGGTCGTCAGCACATCATGGCCGAGTTCACGGAGCCGCTTCACGACTTCGACAGGAAAGTTCTCGTTCGCGTAGAGCCGGGCCATATCACTCAGCCATCTCGTTTTCTTCAATCTCGCGGTCAATTTCACTCGTGTGACGCTCAACGTAGCGCCAGGCGTTCACCAGATCGGAAGCCTTCAAGGAAGGAAAATTCCGGAGCAGTTCCGCCTCATCCGAGCCGAGTCGCCGCCAAGACTCCAGCGACCAGACCGGAATGCGTGTGCCCGCGATCCGCGCTGACCCACCGCAGACACGTGGGTCAAACTCGATGCCGGGATGCTGATCCGCCATGTCCTCAGCCATCCAGACAAACAGCCGCGCACGCTCCTGCCGTGGCAGGGACGCCACTAGATGCTGGGCTTGATCAAAAGTTGCCGTCATGCGCAAAGGATGGCCTATCGGTCGCCAAACGTCAACGAAGCCGCTCTGTTGAGAGAGTCTTTGCTCTGGATCGTTCACCCAGCATGTCACGGCTGCTTCTCCCCCTCCTCATCTTCGCCCTTTGCCCTCCTCTCTCCGCACAACCAGCCAAAGC
>JBIKYB010000274.1:0-6741 GCA_044355475.1 Prosthecobacter sp. | reverse complement strand
GGTCACGTCGCCGGTTCCGATGCTGCCGACGAATGTCACGCATCACACCTTCCGCAGTGCTTCGATGCAGCGTGAGGTCGGTTTTTGCCTCTACCTGCCGCCGGGTTATGAAAAGGACACGGAGCGGCGCTATCCGGTGATTTATCATCTGCACGGCGCGGGCGGGAACGAGACGCGGAGCGTGTATTCGGCCAGTGTGCTGCATGAGGGCATTTTGGCGGGTAAACTGCCGGAAATGGTGATGGTCTTCCCGAATGGCGGACGCTCGACGATGTATCAGGACAGCGGCGACGGGCGCTTCATGGCGGAGACGATGATGATCAAGGAACTCATCCCGCACATCGACGCCACGTATCGCACCATCGCGGATCGCAAAGCACGCTGCATCGAGGGCTTCAGCATGGGCGGACGTGGCTCCACGAATCTCGCGATGAAGCATCCGCAGCTCTTTGGCTCGCTCTTCAACCAAAGCGGCAACGTCTATCACGTCTCTGACGCTGCGAACCTGCCAAACGCCTACCTGGGCGACGATCCGCAGCGCCTGCGTGACAACGACGCCTTCCTGAACCTCACGAAGAACCTCGACTTCATCAAAGCCAACCTGCGCATTCAGGTCGCCTGCGGCACCGCCGATCCCGAGCACCTCAAAACCGTGCGCGAATACCACGAGGCGCTCACGAAGGCAGACGTGAAGCACAGCTACTTCGAAGTCGAAGGTCTCGATCACAATCAGAAGAAGATGATCGAAGGACGCAAAGCCACCTGGTTCGATTTCCACGTCGAATCGCTGAAGCTCAACGGTGTGCCGCTGCACTTCCTTGATCCGTGAGATAGCGGGAGATTTTGATGGTTTGCGTCTATTTGTTTGCTGCCGAATCAAATATCTGGCACTTTTTTGCACGTCGTCCACACGCTCGGACTGCCGCAGAACCATGTTAGGATGAACTTGCTGATGATCGGCTGCACCTGGAACAGCAAAAACGCGCTGAGCAGGCTCAGTGCGCCGAGGATCAGGCCGGGAATGACGCGGGAGGCGGTCGGAGAGGACATGCGGGTGAGTGAAAGCGCAGGCTCACACATTGGTTTCTGCTTGGGAAGCAAAAAGGATGTATGCGCCGGTCAGTGGTTGGAAAAAACTGAACCGGGCGACCGGAGCGTCCAGCCTTTCACCTTTCATGGGGTCTATGATCAGGAAACCGAGCATTCACTGCCTGGGTGCTTCTCATGGCGGTATCATGCCAGGCATGCCGCGTTGTGAAAACCGACGCGGCATGCTGCGGCGGACGGTTTCAGGACGCACGGTCAACGACAATGAACAACCTGGTTGGTTTGGTTCTTCGCGATTTTGGAATCAGGGCACCATCGAAGAGCAGATGCTCAGCTACTCTGTCAACTATCGACTCCTGGCTCTTTCCTGTTCGTCTCTGCCGCGCTCTGTCAGGATTTGGCACCTGATACCGGTTCTCTAGGAAAAACTGGCGGTGAGGGAGGGACACCCCGATACCACCCAACCAGTCATTGATTTTCAATGGATTAGAAAATGGGACACTGATCTAGTGTATGCCTCTGGTGTCCCAATTCCCAAGGCCAAATCCCACATTAGCAAGAAATCCAGTTTGGCTCTGCGGGATGCACCCGCCTATGATATTCGATGGCCTCTCCGCTCATCATTCTCGCCGACATGGACAGTCAAACAGCCGCTTCATGGTTCGCAGCTTGGGGGACAATCATCGCAGCAATATTATCTACAGTGGTTGCTGCATTAGCGATTTTCGGAGAGTGGATTCGAGGCAAGGTTTTCAAGCCCAAATGCAATTTGGAGTGTGGAACTTCCGATGCTTTTTTGCACGAAATGACGAACAATGGAAAGATGTGGAAACAGGTTCGCTTGCGTGTATGGAACACCGGCAATGCACCAGCCCATGAAGTTGAAGTTCATTTGCTGGCTGCATTCAAAATGAATGGCAAAAATAGAAGTGCCGTTAGCGGGTTTGTTCCTGTCAGACTCAACTGGACTCATGGAGGCCCAATCACCAAAAGCTATATCGCACGCGCAACCTTCGCATTTGTAGATTTCGGCTCTCTTTCAGTGGTGCAAGAAGCACAAGGCACCCCTCTGACATGGCTTGCAAAACTGTCCCTCAGCGGAGAAGTCGGAGAAACGAATCTTTGGGATTATCGAGGCGGAAGCTATCAATTTGAGGTTGGTGTGGTCACGCCCTCCGGCTATTTACAGCGAAGCGTTTTCGAGGTTTCATTTGAAAATCAGTGGGGCAACCTCACTGGCAACAAGGTGATCGAGGGTGCAAACTTTAGCATCAAACAGATTAACGAAATTGCCTGTGGGGTTGAGTCATGTGGCTGCGGATGCAGCTAGCGCCAAGTGCGCAACTAGTCCCTGTATTCAAAAAAGGGTTCACTGAAAATCAGCCTTTTTTCCTGCGCTGGACGTGCCAAATAACGTTTCGTCGGTGTTCCGAAGAAAGGAGTCGCTTATTTCGGAACATCGGTTGTTCCAGCTTCTATTTGTAGCATGGTTGCTGCCCCTCCTTGCTCTCACCCCGCCGAGAGCGGGCCACAAAAATCATCCGCCCATTTTTTGACGAAGTTTCCCGGTATGTGCAATACTGTGCAGCATTGTGGAACACGATGAATCTTTGGTTTTGATTTCAGACGGGGATCAGTGAATGGTGAGGCAGCACATGATCAGTTTCTTTCGTAGCCATTTCCAGCAAGCACGTATCACCCACCTCTTTGAGGCCCAGTTGATCCTCCAAAGTGTTTCTCAGCTGCCACTGGTGGAATATGCTAGCCTTGAAAAGAGCCGCTTTGCAGAGTCGATGGTGCGAGAACTGCGAGAAAGTCGGCCCGATTTCTTTCAAGGAAGCAAAGAAGAGCGTCCTTCGGATGTTGGGGCGGTGATCCATATTTTTTCATCTCTCATGGTCATCGGCATGTCGGTGAATGCTTTCTCGCAGCCTACCTCCCAGACTGACTCCAAGGAAAGAACCCGGATGAACAATTACAGAGGCTTTCTTCTGTGCCTGTTCCGGGTGATGGCCGATGTCGAAACAGCGGTTTCATCGCAGACTCTTTCAAGGATTGACACGGTTTTGGTAGAAATTGCCATTGACCGCCTTCGCGATGTTTTGAAGGTCATTGAGTTGGAGCAATGGCATGACTTGAAGATGCATGAGCCTGAGATCTATCAAAAGTTTAAAAGACTCAGGGACTGCTGGTAAACCACCCTGTCAGGGCGGGAGGTCATGCGGCATCAGCCTCGAAACACGCCTTCCTTTGATCTGGACCTATTGAGGTGCTGAGGCGGTGAGTTTTGTGGAGGGCCGACGAGTCGTCGGCTTTGAGTTGGATGGCGACGAGTCGTCGCCACTCCCAACCCGGCGCGGTGGCTCGCTGCGCGCGCGTTGGCAGTTCATCCTTCGCAGTTCTGCTACGGAAAATGGATGGTTTGCCAAAACCATCGCCAAGCACCGCCAATATGGCAGATGGCCGTCGCCGAACGATCCGGCTGGTTTAGAGACGTGCGGAGTCCTATTAGCTATCGGCACACCATGAGCCGGATCGTTTGGCGGAGGGTGACCAGGGGCGAACGATGGCGGTTTCCGCCAACGCACATCCGGCCTGCCACTGGCCGGGTGTCAACGAGTCGTCCGGTCAAAAGTCCCACACACCGGACCAAGCCTCTTGCCCATGGCCTGCGCCGCTTCATCATGCCGCATCATGCCGCCGCCCCCTCGTCGCCCGTTCCGCCCTAGTCCTCCGCAAGCGCAAGCTCGTGAGCATGGCACGTCCTGGGAAAAATCAGCGGACTGGTATGACCGCATCATCGGTGAGCGCGGTTCCGAGTTGTATCAAGCCGTGGTCATTCCGCAGGCGCTGCAGTTGCTCGCTCCGAAGCGTGGCGAGCGCGTGCTCGATCTCGGCTGCGGCCAGGGTGTGTTTTCACGCGCTTTGGCGCAGAAAGGTTGCCAGGTGACCGGCGTGGATGCCGCGCCGACCTTGATTCAAAAAGCGCGCACTTATCCGGTGAAGCCGCCGGTGCGTTATCTCGCGCGTGACGCGGCGCAAATCGAGGACTTGGGCGAGTTTGACGCCGCCTCGGCCATTCTGTGCGTGCAAAACATGGAGCACCTGGATGTCGTCAGTGCCGCCGCCGCGAAAGTGCTCAAGCCCGGCGGGCGCATGCTCTGGGTGGTGAATCATCCTGCCTTCCGCATTCCGCGCCAGTCGAGCTGGGGCATCGACGAGCCGCGCAAGATTCAATACCGCCGCACCGACGCCTACAGCAGCACACTGAGCATTCCGATCATCATGCATCCCGGCAAGGCCGACAGCGAGAGCACAGTTTCCTTCCATCGCAGCCTGGAAACGCTCACCGCCTGCGGCTTCAGCGCCGGTTTGCGGCTCAGCGGCATTGGCGAGTGGTATTCTCACAAGGAAAGCCAGCCCGGACCACGGGCGAAGGCGGAAAACCGGGCGCGGAAGGAGTTTCCGCTGTTCCTGGCACTGCTGTGGGAGAAGCCTGCGGTTTAGGCCGAGCGCCCGTTGTAAAGCAGGTGGATGATCAATGAGATCAGCAGCAAGATGAAGCCGGTTAGGAAGGTCCGCAGCAGATCACCCAGCAGGACCGTGGGCCAGTCCTTCAGCGCGTGGTGCTCATGCCGCCACAGCATGCCCCAGACTGCCCGCACATTCACCGGCTCAGCAAAGGTCGCTAAGACCTCGGGGTGCTGCTTGCGCAGCCTGGCAAGAAACGCCCATTTCAAGGCCAGCGCGATCAACGCGCAAAGCGCAAAGCGCGTTGACGGCCAGAAAGATCGCAAGGGAGCTGTTCATGAAAGGGTGGGCGAGCATTCGCCAATTCACCGGCTTGTCAGTGTTATTTTCTTCCAAGAAGCCGGTGGGAGCTGGGATGGGTATTGTAGTCCCGCCTTTAGGCGGCTCAGAGCACTGTACTCCCGGCTTCAGCCGGTTCTGGGAAGGGCGCGCACTCACCATGCGCCCTGAACCGCCTAAAGGCGGGACTACAGTGCGAAGCAGTGCGAAGCAGTGCGAAGAAGTGCGAAGAGCACTACTTCTGATAAATCGGCAGGAAGTGATGATGCACCGAGAGGCTGAGCAGCGCGAGCGAGGTGGCATACACGGCTCCAGCGCTCTTTTCGTTTCAGTTGCGCGGATACCAGCTCCCATCCGGTGACTGCGCGGCGATGAGCGTTTGCTCGGTCTTCTGCCGTGCGGTCGCGGCGTGGTCGCCGCCGCGTTGATACATGCCCTGGGCGTAGTAGTAGCAGCCGTAGAAGAACCAGGGTTCGTTGATCTCCGGCGGGGACTTGAGCAGCCAGTTGGCGGAGCCGAGCACCTCCGGCGTTTCATACTGACCGCAGACTTGGAGCGAGAGCAGACCGGCCGCTGTGGTGGAGAAAGTCTGCCTACCGCCGTAGGGCTCGTAGCTGAACGCGGCTGCATCGCTCTTCGGGTTGCCGTTGGAATCACGCTCTACCCGGTAGCTGCGCTTGATGTAGGCCACGGCGTTGTCGATGCCTTCTTTGGGCACCTCAAAGCCGGCGTTCTTGGCCGCGCGCAGGGACATGACCTGCCAGACACTGACTGAGATGTCGCTGTCGCTGGAACTCGGCTCATAGCGCCAGCCGCCTCGGTTGGCCTCGCTCTTCGGCACCTGCTGGGAACGCAGGATGAGCTGCACGGCCCCCTTCAGCATGCCCTGCATGCGCTTGTCCGTGGCCTCGTCCGGCGCGTGGCCGATCATCTCCGCCAGCATGAGGGTGATGATGCCGTGGCCGTACATGCGGGAGCGGTCGCTGCGGCCCAGGTAGCCGTTTTCATCCGGCTCGATGCCCTCCACCACATAACGCAGCGCCCGTCCGCAGGCCTGGCCCTCGGGGGTCGGATCGTCCGGCATGTGGCCGACGGAGGCCAGGCCCATGAGCGCGAGCGAGGTCATCGCCGCGCTGTGAGAGGGCAGGTCGCCGCGCTTCGGCTTCGAGTCGGATTTTTCATCCACGATGTGGCCGGAGGCTTTCTGCTGACGGATCAGCCAGCCCACAGCCTTTTCCACCGCCGCCTTAACCTGCGGGGAGATCAGCTCCGGCTTCGGGGTTTGGGCGACGAGGCCGCTCGTCGCGATGAGAAGGATAAAAAGAGGCCGAAAAGTGCGCATGCGGGTCAAAAACGATCCCATGCACCCTCATCGTGCGTTCATCCACGGAATTTGCGGCTCATGGCGCAGTTGCTTCCAGTTGTTCCAAGCCAGCATGCCGAAAATGATCAGCGTGAAGATGCCGCCGCCCACGCGTGTTTGGGCGCGGATGTCCAACAGTCCGAGCACCTGATTTTGAAGGCCCAGCCAGAGGGAATCCTCGAACGACAGCACGGCCATCACCACCGAACTCACGATGCTGATGACCAGCGCCTGCCGCAGCTTGCCAGCGCCTAGCCAGGCCTGGCATAGCCGCCCGCCGTCGAGTGGAATGACCGGCACCAGATTGAGCAGCGCCCAGAAAATGCTCACCACGGTGAAGCCATCCAGCGTCTCCCGCAGCCAGGGAGAGGGCACACGCCACAGCGTCATCGCCCAGCCCACGGCCAGACCGACCAAAATCTGCAAAACCGGCCCCGCCGCGCTCACCATCAGGTCTTCCTGGCGCGTCAGACCCCGGCTGCCCTGCGCCAGTCCGCCGAAGGCATAGAGCACGATCCCCA
>JBIKYB010000218.1:0-8706 GCA_044355475.1 Prosthecobacter sp. | reverse complement strand
GCGCATGCCCCAGCTCATGGATCAGGATGGAGACAAACACCGCCGCCACCCAGCCGAGCAGCCCGCGCAACTGCTCCGGCGAGCTCGCATTCAGCGCGCCGCCCATCAGCGAGGTGTTCAGCCAGAACATCCAATGGATCATGACGGGGAAACCGAGGAAAGTGAAGCGGAGCATGGGATGGGCGGCGGGAGTGAGAGGGCAGAAGTGAGATGTTAGAGGTTCAGCAGGGAATGTTCAAAGCGCGATGTTCGCTTTTCGGCCAAGGAAATCCATTTGCCGAATCTTGCTGGGCGTGTACTATCGCGACCCTTCAGAATGCCAACATAGCTCAGCGGTAGAGCAGCGGTTTTGTAAACCGCCGGTCGTCGGTTCAATTCCGACTGTTGGCTCCACTTTCGCCGTGTGAACGCGGCTGATTCAAATTGGGAGCCGAAAAGCAGGCAAACTGCCGCCTTCAATGCTCCTTGATCAATCGTCCTCTTCCCACTCCTCCATCAGCCGGGCGAGTTTGCGTTTGATGCTGACTTTGGCGACGGCGTTGAGGCGGTCGATGAAGAGGATGCCGTTGAGGTGGTCGATCTCGTGCTGGAAGGCGCGGGCGAGCAGGCCGTCGCTCTCGACGGTGACGGTTTGGCCGTCGAGGTCGGTGTAGCTGACCTTGATCTTGCTGGAGCGGCGGATGTCGCCGCGCAGCCGGGGAAAGCTGAGGCAGCCCTCTTCGCCGATTTCCTTGTCGCTGCCGAGTTCGAGCTGCGGATTGATCAGAACGACGGGCATGTGCTTCACCATGTCCACCTTCTCGCCGTTGACCTTCATGAAGGTGAGGCAGTCGGGATTGTGGGAGACGTCGATGACCGCCAATTGCAGATCCACGGCGACCTGAGGGGCTGCCAGACCCACGCCGTTGGCCTCGCGCATGGTTTCGAGCATGTCAGCGGCCAGGGTGCGGATTTCGGGCGTGATTTCGCCCACGTTGCGGCATTTGGCACGGAGCACGGGGTCGGGGTAGCGGACGATTTTGCGGACCATGCCTGCCCTTATCACCGGCTTTTGCCGTGCTCAAGCGCGGTTCGCGCTTTGACGTTCAAGGTTGAAGGTTCGAAGTTTTCAGGGAAACCACCTTCAACGGCGCGCAGCGCCCTTCAGCCATCGCCAACAACTGCAAACGCCGCCTCCAGCGGCAACTGGCTTTTGTCCTTGCCAAAAGGAGGCCGACTTCCTAGCCTCGCGACCACTTATGACCGACACCGCCGCGCAATCGTCCATCAAGATCAAGCTGTTCCTCATGATGATCCTCGAGATCGCCATCTGGGGGGCGTGGCAGATCAAAATCTTCTCGTACATGGGCATGCTGGGCTTCAACCAGGATCAGCAGTGGCTGGTGGGTAGCGCGTTTGGCATCGCGTCGATCGTGGGCATCTTCTTCAGCAACCAGTTCGCCGACCGCAATTTCTCCGCCGAGCGCTTCCTGGCCTTCAGCCACGTCGTGGGCGGTGTCGCGCTGGTGGCGACGGCGTTTCAGACCCAGTTCTGGCCGTTCTTCGCATGCTTCGTGACTTACTGCTTGCTCTACGTGCCGACGATCTCGGTGACGAACTCGCTGGCCTTCGCGAACCTTAAAGACCCAGCGAAGGATTTCGGCTTTGTGCGCATGGGCGGCACCATCGGCTGGATCGTGGTGAGCTGGCCGTTCATCTTCCTGCTGAGTGAGAAGGCGGGTGCTTCCGAGACGAAATGGGTCTTCATCGTGGCGGGCATCATCTCCTTCGCGCTGGCGGCGTTTAGCCTGACGCTGCCACACACGCCGCCGCGCAAGGATGTGGCGGCGGCGGACAAGGTGGCCTGGCTCAAGGCGCTCAAGCTGCTGAAAAATCCCTTCGTGCTGGTGCTCTTCATCGTGACGTTCATCGACTCGACGATCCACAACGGTTACTTCGTGGTGATTGATCCATTCCTGCAACGGGTTGGCATTTCAGCGAACATGAGCATGGTGGTCAGCAGCATCGGCCAGGTGGCGGAGATTCTGACCATGCTCATTCTTGGCACGGTGCTCAAGAAGCTCGGCTGGAAGACCACTCTGATTCTTGGCATCTGCGGTCACGCGGCCCGCTTTGGCATCTTCGCCTTCTTCGGCACGCCGGAGAACCAGTGGCTCATCATTGCCGTCCAGGTGCTGCACGGCATCTGCTACGCGTTCTTCTTTGTGACAGTGTACATTTTCGTCGATGAGGTGTTCCCGAAGGACATCCGCTCCAGCGCCCAAGGCCTGTTTAACCTGTTGATTCTCGGTGTGGGCATGGTGGTGGCCAGCAAGCTCTTCCCGTATGTGCGTGATCTTTACACGACCAATGGCGTCGTGGACTACAAGCAGCTCTTCCTCGTGCCTTCGGGCATGGCGCTGGCTGGCATTGTGCTGCTGGCGCTGTTCTTCCGCCCGCCGACGCACGGGCCGGAGGGCGAGGTGAAGCATTGATCAAAATGAAGCGCGCGGCTTGAGCGTGGAGGTTCCACGCTTTAGTTTGGTGGATGAACCCACCCGGACTCGACCATCTTCTCACCTGCCTGCGCTTTCCTTCTGTTTCCACTGACTCGACACGCAGTGCCGATGTGCGGGCCTGCGCCGAATGGCTCTTGAGCAAGGCGCGTGAGATGGGGCTGACGGGTGAGCTGCATGAGACGCCCGGCCATCCGGTGCTGCTGGCAAAAAACAAGCACGTCACCGGTCGGCGCACGGTTCTGCTGTATGCGCACTACGATGTGCAGCCTGCGGAGCCGCTGGGAGAGTGGAAAACGCCCGCGTTCGAGCCGACGATCCGCGACGGCCGCATCTTCTGTCGTGGTGCGACCGACAACAAAGGCCAGCTCATGGCGCACATGCAGGGATTGGCCGAAACGCTGGCGAAGCATGCCGATCTGCCGGTGAATTTGACGCTGTTGTTTGAAGGCGAGGAGGAAATCGGCAGCCCGAACTTGAAGCCGTTTCTCGAGCAACATCGCGACGAGCTGAAGTGCGATGTGGTGGCGATTTCGGACACCGGCATGGTCGCGCCGGGTGTCGGTACCTTCACTTATGGATTGCGCGGCATCGCCTGCATGGAAGCGAAGGTGCATGGTCCGGCGATTGACCTGCACAGCGGCATTTTCGGCGGTGCGGTGGCAAATCCGGTCACTGCGGCCGCGCGATTGACAGCCACACTGCATGATGCGGAAGGCCGCGTCATGATTGACGGATTCTACGACGGTGTGCGGCCCATCGCCGACTGGGAGCGCACGGCCTGGGCCGCGCTGGGAGATGGCGATGCCGAAATGCTCGAACTCACCGGCTCGCCCGCGTTGTTTGGCGAACCTGGTTACACCGAGCGCGAACGCCGCTGGGCGCGTCCCACTGCTGAAGTGAACGGCATCGGCGGCGGTTATCAGGGCGAAGGTTCGAAGACGGTGATCGGCCGTGAGGCTTTCGTAAAGCTCTCCTTCCGCCTCGTGCCAGATCAAAATCCCGATGTCATTTTGAAGCGTGCGGAGGCGCATTTGCGCAAGCATTTGCCTCAAGGCGTGCGGCTTGAGATCAAGCCGGGCCACACAGGCATGCCGTATCTGATGGACCCGCATTCCACGCTTGGCACGGCAGCGCAGCGTGCTTTGAAGAAAGTGTTTGGCGACAAGATCGCGCTCATTCGTGAAGGCGGCAGCATTCCCATCGTGCAGGCGTTCAAAGACGTGCTGAATGCCGACACGCTGCTGCTTGGGCTCGCGCTGCCGGATTGTCAGGCGCATGCGCCGAATGAGAACTTCCCCATCGCGAATTTCGAGGCTGGTGTGCGCTTGAACCAGGCGCTGCTGGCCGAACTCGCGTGATTTTTTTCACGTGGTTCGCAACCAAGTCGTGAGGCGTTTGTTTGAGCCGTCGTGCTTCAAACAACCAACGCGCACTCACGACATGAAACTCAAAAAATCACTCATCTACGGCCTCGGAATCCTGTGCCTGACCTGCTTTGCCAGCGCTCAGGAAGGCGAACGCAAAGGACCGCCTCCTGAAGGCGGTCAGCCCGGCAGGCCTCCCGGCGGCCCACAAGGAGGCGGCGATCCTGGCGCACGTCTCGCCGAATTCATCAAACGCGCTGACGCCGATGCCGATGGCAAGATCAGCAAAGAAGAATTCGCCGGCATGGGCCGCAAGGAGAGCGAGGAACGCTTTTCCAAGATGGACGCCAACAGCGACGGCTTCGTCGATCAGGACGAGATCGGCAAGATCTCGCAAATGATGCGCCGTGGTGCTGAAGGGCAGGGGATGCGCCGCCCAGAAGGCGGCCCTCCAGGTGGTGGTGAAGGCGGCTTCCGTCGTCCCCCAGGCGGTGAGGGCGACAAACCGAAAGGTTCTCCCGAAGGAGAGCGCCCACGCGGTTCTCCTGACGGCGCAGGTCGTCCCGGCAGTCCTGGAGGTCCTGAAGGCGGGCGTCCCAGCATGTTTGGTGACCCCAAGGAAATGTTCAAGCGCATGGACGCTGACGCCAATGGCAGCGTCTCCGAAGACGAGTACATCAAGGCCACTGAGAAGATGCGTGAGATGATGCGCAATCGTGGTGGTCAGCCTGGGCAACCCGGTCAGCCAGGCCAAGGTGGTGGATTCCGTCGTCCCGGTGGTGAAGGCGGCCCTCCTGGAGGTGGCGAAGGCGGCTTCCGCCGTCCGCCCACGGAAGGCGATGCGCCAAAACCTGAAGGTGATAAGCCAAAAGATCCGGCCTGATTCATTCAGCGTTTTGTTCTTAAATCACATCGCGGGGTGGCCGAAAGGTCATCCCGCATTTGTTTACTGGCGTTCGATTGACGGCGGGGCTTGTGATGCGCCGAGAGAGGTTTATGGATGAGGCATGGTCGCAGTCGCGGACGTCAGCCTCAAAAACGAAATCCACCGCCTCAGGCAATCGTTTCGCTTGGTTCTGCTCTCACGGGTGGCGGTTGGCGCGGCAGTGGCGTCATCACTTGCGCTAGCACAGGAGGCTCCGGTTGCAGGGTTTGTGCCGGGTTCAGGCTCGCGTTCGGATGTGAAGCCCTTCTATTTTGCGGTGCCTGCTCCACGCGGACAAATCCTTGACCGCAAAGGACGCCCGCTGGCGCAAAACACCACGCTGCGCCGCTTGCAACTGACGGTGCCGGCCGCGCAGCGCAGCACGCTGGAAACTTACACCGCCTGGCTAGAGAAAGCCCTCCTCGAACTCAGCCAGGATGTGCCGGCGGCCCGCATGCCGACCGCAGATCAGTTGAAACGTCATTTTGAAGCCCGTCGCGAACTGCCCGTGACCGTGAGTGATGCGCTGCCGATAGAAGTGGTCATTGACGCAAAAAAATACCCGCATGCCAACGTGCGCACGGAGTACGCGCGGCATTATCCGCAGGGAGACATGGCGGCGCATCTTCTGGGCTACATCTCATCTGAGGGCGCTCCGCCTGCCGGTCCCATTTTACGCGGTGAGCCGCTCTGGCAGCGCACGGCGGGAGCAGTGGGGCTGGAGGCAGCCTACAATCAACAGCTCACTGGAACCGATGGCACGCTGTGCGTCATGATGTCCGAGGCAGGCACCGTCGCGTATGAGCAGGTCTTCGTCGCACCTGAAGGCGGGCGTGATGTCGTCACGACGCTGAATCTGGACACGCAGCGTGTCGCCGAGAGCGCCCTCGATAAATCCGGCAAGCGCGGTGCCATCGTCCTCGTGGATGCCTTCACTGGCGACATTCGCGCGATGGCAAGCAATCCACGCTTTGATCCGAATGCCTTCGCGCGTGGCATTTCCAGCAGCGACTTCGCCGCGCTCACGCAGAACATCGACGGTCCGCTCTTTGATCGCGCCGTGCAGGGCAGTTATCCTCCAGGCTCGGTCTTCAAGCCCATCGTGGTCATGGCCGGAATGCGCGCTGCGACGGTGGACGCGTTTCGTGAGTTTGAATGCGGCCCCACGCTCATGATCGACGGACGCGAGTTCGACAACTGGTCCAAGGATGACAGCGGCTGGTTCAATGCGCGCGCCGCCATCATCCGCTCCTGCAACACATACTTTTATCAGTCCGCCATGGTGACGCGGGACATGCCCATTCTTTACATGGCGCACGAGTTTGGCCTCGGCCAAGCGCCCGTGCTGCCTCTGAAAGCCTCTGCAGGCTCGCTGCCGAGGCGTGCACCGTCGAATCACGATCTTGCGAATCTGTCCATCGGCCAGGGCGTCACGGAAGCCTCGCCGCTGCAAATGGCGATGGCGATGGCCACCCTGGCCAACGGTGCCTGCCGTCCACGTCCACGACTGGTCATCCAGACCCAGTCCCAGTCCGGCCAGGTCGGCGATGTGACCAGCCCGGCGCGTGAAGCGCTCATTCCAGTGGGCGATTCCGATCTCGAAATCGTGCGGCACGCGATGTTTGGCGTGGTTAATCATGCGAAAGGCACCGGCAAGGCGGCACGCTTGAAAAACGTGGCCGTACACGGAAAAACCGGCACCGCGCAATGGGTGCTGCGTGGGGAGAAGGCCAACGTCGTCTGGTTTTCTGGTTATGTGGCTACCAATCCGCCTCTGGCCTTCACCGTCACCATTGAGGGAAATGCCGGTCAGGGCGGCCTCTCAGGTGGCGGCACTGCGGCACCGATCATCGCGAAGGTTTTACGAGACATCCAGGAGCGGCCTGCCGTCCACGACGTGAGTTATGAAAAGGCCGCCGTCATCGAAGAAACAGATTCCCTCACCGCGCCTTTGACGCCTGCTTACATGCTCGGTGCACCGCCGCCACCTCCGCCTGAGCGTGGGGGCTTTTTCTCACGCCTCTTTCGCTGACCTACCATGAAACATTGGCTCTCTAAGCTACGCGAACGCTGGCGGCAGCTTCCCACCTGGCTACGCCGCCTCGGTGGAGCGTGCGCCATCGTGCTTTTCATCGGTCTGGTGACTCTGGGCTTCGTCTGGCGGCACTACGCTGGCATCGCCGCCACCTATGACATGGAGGCGCTCACGCGTGGTCAGAATGAAACCCTCATCGTCGATGTCAGGGGCGAACTCATCGGCAGCGCTAGCGACATCGAGCGGGAGCCGGTCACGCTTCAGCATGTGCCTCCGCATTTGATCCAGGCCATTCTCGCAACAGAAGATGCGCGTTTTTATTCCCATCCGGGCTTCGATCTCGTCGGCTTGACTCGCGCCGCTGTGGCGAACTTTACCTCGAAAGGCATCCGGCAGGGCGGCAGTACCATCACCCAGCAGCTCGCGCGCAATGCCTTCGGTCTTCAAGGGCGGACCTATGAGCGGAAGCTGACGGAAATTTTTCTCTCCATGCGAATCGAGAGCGAACGCACCAAGCAGCAAATCCTCACCGACTACCTGAACCGCATCTACCTCGGACACGGCTGCAGCGGCGTGGGAGCCGCTGCGCGGTGCTACTTTGGCAAAGATGTGCGCGACATCACGCTCGTCGAGTCCGCCACGCTGGCCGGCATCATCAAGGCACCTGTGGCATTCTCTCCCATCAGCCAGCCGAAACTGGCCCGTCAAAAGCGTGATCTCACGCTGAAACGCATGGTGGAAACGGGTGCCATCACCGAGGCAGAGGCCGCCGTCGCACAGGATGCGCCTGTCCTCGTCAGGCATGACAAAACGCGTGTGCGCACCGGTTACATGCTGGCAGCGGCAAGGTCGGAATTTCAGCGCATGGGCCTCAAGCCAGGCACACCACCGACCATGTCGATGACCCTTCGTCTGGATTGGCAGAAACGTCTTGATGACATGATGCGCCAGCATCTGGACAAGCTCTCGCCGAAGGACAAAAGCGGGCTCCAAGGGGCCGTGATCGTGCTGGACAACCGCTCCGGTTCCATCCTCGCCATGCAAGGCGGTCGCGACTTCACCACCAGCCCCTTCAATCGTGCGCTTGAGGGCGTCCGCCCTCCCGGCACCGCGCTGCTGCCGCTCGTGTACGCCACTGCGCTTACTTTGCAGTCGGATGTCACCGATTTACCCATGATCGACGGTCCTCTGGACAACAAGCAGGCCATGATCGGCGGTCTCGTGGGCACGCTCGGCGAGTGGGGCGCTGATGGTGAGCCTGTCACTTACACTGGTGGCACCATCACCCCCATGCAGGCACTGCTGGAGGGGCGCACTGCCGCCACCGTCCGTCTCGGTTATCAAGTCGGTTTGGATCCCCTTCGCGCTGCTCTCAGCCGCTGCGGTTTCACCACCGCTCTGCGCACCGAGGCGGCCTTCACCCTCGGCCAGAGCCACATGCGCCTCATTGAACTGGCCCGGGCCTTTACTGGAGTCGCCAACGACGGTCGTCCGTGCCCACAGCCGCATGTGTTGCTGGCATCTTCATCAGGCCGCAGTGATGAAGTCTTCAGCCCCGCTGCCGCGCACCATGTTCGCAATACCATGATCTCAGGCATGATGCGCCCTGAATACCGTCTGCCTCTTGTTGAGAACAAGCTCGCGCAAAAGAGCATCGCCGGATACGGTGGCATCACCTATGACCGCACCGATGCATGGTTCATCGGCTCCGACCGCGTCCTCACCTGCCTCGTCTGGATCGGCCATGATAAAGACATTCCCATCGGTCCCAAGGCCACCGCCGCGACAGCCGCGCTTCCTCTCTGGGCTGCTGTTTTTGAAATGGTCACGGCTGGGCAGCCCAAGGGCTGGGACTCCAAAGCAAGCTCATCCCAACTCCTCGCC
>JBIKYB010000285.1:0-6443 GCA_044355475.1 Prosthecobacter sp. | reverse complement strand
CCGCGTGGGAAGCCGCTATGTGCCGGAGGTTCTGTTTGACCGCTTTGCCATCTATGTGCCGGTAAGTGCCAATCGCGCCTGGAAAGGGGACTACTGGTCGGCGAATACCTGGACACGCATTGAGCCGCGAACCGAACTGGGGGGCGATCCCATTCTGACGCGTGCACCGCTGGGTGCGTCGCTCAAGAACCAATCCAAAAGTTTGCTGGAAGCCTCGGCCACGGCGGACTCGTCTCGCCTGGCACGCACCAGCTTTGCCAGTCCCGCCTCGCCGACGTTTCTCAACCTGGGTGACATCCCGCGCGGTGCCAGAGACTGGACGCAGTCGATGATGCCCTTGCGCGGCCCCTGAAGCGTGCGGAGAATGTGTGCACATCACAAGTTGACGGCTTCTCGCGTTGCGTTCAGCATTCAGCTATGATCGCCAGCATCGCCATTCTCACGTTGTTCGGTGTTTTTCTCCTCATGCTGGAAACTTTTTTGCCAGGAGGAGTGGCTGGTGTTTTGGGCACAGTGTCCATCCTTGCCGCCGTGGGAATCAGCTTGTTTTCAGAGGATCTAGCGGGCTGGTCTTCGGGATGGCGGCTCGCGCTAGCGCTTGGGATCGTGGTGTTCTCCGCCGCTGTTTTGATGGCTTGGCTGCGCTGGTTTGCCGTGAAGTTTTTCCACCGCTCCATGACTCTCTCCGCCACCGTTGGGGGCACTCCTGTTTCTGAAGTGACGGTCGGCAAACAAGGCGTTGCATTGACGGAGCTGCGGCCGCTTGGACGCGCTGAAATCGCCGGGAAGCGTTATGATGTGCGCTGCCAAGATGGCCTAGCCGCTGCCGGAACTCAGGTGGAGGTCATCGCCGCCGAACCAGGAAATTTGCTTGTCCGCACCGTTTGACAGACGTTTTTAATCCTAACCAACAAACCATAACCATGTCCACCCTCGAAATCTTCGTCACCGGCGTCGTGATCGTCATCGCGCTCGTCCTGTTCCTGATCGTTGCCAAATTCTTCAATCTCTGGCTGCGTGCCCGGATCGCGAACGCGCCAGTCAGTTTCACCACCCTCCTCGCCATGTGGCTGCGTGGCGTGCCGAATGCCATGATCGTCGATACGCGCATCACCGCCGCCAAAGCGGGCATCCCTATCGACACCGACCAGCTTGAGGCGCACTTCTTGGCAGGTGGCGAGGTCACGCATGTCGTGCTGGCCCTCATCGCCGCTGATAAGGCCGGCATTCCATTGGATTACAACCGCGCTTGCGCCATCGACCTCGCCTGCAAAGGCACGGGAAAGACCGTCCTTGAGGCCGTGCGCACCAGCATCAATCCCAAGGTCATCGACTGCCCGCATCCTGACATGGGCCGAGGCGGCAAGATCGACGCCGTGGCGAAAGATGGCATCTCCCTGCGTGTGCGTGCCCGTGTGACTGTCCGCACGAACCTTGATCGCTTCGTGGGTGGTGCCACGGAGGAAACCGTCGTCGCCCGTGTGGGTGAAGGTATCGTGACCTGCATCGGTTCTTCCGACTCCTACAAAGCGGTGCTCGAAAATCCCGACAGCATCTCGAAGCTCGTGCTGCACAAAGGGGTGGATGCCGGCACTGCATTTGAAATCCTCTCCATCGACATCGCCGACATCGACGTTGGCGAAAACGTTGGCGCAAAACTGCAAACCGAGCAGGCCGAGGCAGACAAAAAGATCGCCCAAGCCATGGCAGAAATGCGCCGTGCCGCCGCCGTCGCCCTTGAGCAGGAAATGTCCGCCCGCACCCAGGAAATGCGTGCGAAAGTGGTCGAAGCAGAGGCGCTGGTGCCCTTGGCCATCGCTGAGGCCTTCCGCAACGGTCAGCTTGGCGTCATGGACTACGCGAAATACAAGAACGTCCTCGCCGACACTGACATGCGCAGCAAGATCGCTGGTGACTCGCCCGGCACGAAGTAGTTCAAGGTTCAGAGTTCAAGGTTTCGTGTTCAACGTTTTAATCTCCAGCTCATGCAGCCTTTTCTGATGCGCGGCACCGATTTCGATCCCTTCCAGATCGCGATCGTCGTCATCTTCGTACTCGCCAGCTTCATCAAGTGGCTGTGGGAGAACTGGCAGCTTAAAAATGAGGCCTCCAAGCGTGATCTGCCACTCGATCCTGAAGAGCAGCGCCTGCGAGAGGCTGCTTGGCGCAAACAGACCGGGCAGAGCGGCGACTCGCCACCACCCATCCCACCTGTCGTCGCTGCTTCGCCTTGGGACGAGCTGCGCAAGGCATGGAAAGAACTCCAGGAGGCTGCCAAACCCACTCCTCCGCCAATCCCGGCAGCAAGGCCCTCACAGTCTGCTGCGCCACCGCAGGCCTCACAGCCACGCCCACAGTCTGTGCGCAGTCAGATCCAGCCACCACCGCCACCTTTGGCGACGGTGGTGAGCACGCCTACGCCTGTGGTTGTGGCCAAGGAGGCTTACTACCCGCAGCAGAAGACCACCACGGTCTCCGTACTCGCTGCTGTGCGTCATTTACGCAGTGATCCCGCCCTGATGCGGCAGGCAATTTTGATGCAAGAGATACTTGGGCCGCCAAAAGCCTTGCAAACCTCCGCCGATCTCGCTAACTAATCCTCACTTCTTTGAGACATGCCGGTGTGGTGAAATTGGTAGACGCGCTAGACTCAAAATCTTGTATCCGTGAGGATGTGTCGGTTCGAGTCCGACCACCGGTACCAAAGAAGTGATGGGAGATGGGCGAAAAAGCGGGAAGAACTGACCGCTTTGGCTGCTATGCCGAAGCTCAGTCCAGAAGTCTGCTTGAAATAGGACAACAGTAGCCGAGCGCACTTGGGTGCGACCACTCATGCAATTCTTATACCTACGCCCGCGCATCACGAACTGGAAGTTTTGAAGAATTGGAAGTTGAGGGTGAGCAGGGAGTCGAGTTCGGATTTGGCGGGGCCATTGAGATTTTCAAGGCAGGCGTCAATGGCGAGGCGGAACTTGCCAAAGCAGTCGTAGTAGCGGTTGGTCAGCCTGCGCTTTTTGACCAACTTCCAAAGCCTCTCGATGAGGTTGAGATTGGGGCTGTAGGCGGGCAGGAAGAGCAGTTCGATTTCGAGGGCCGCCGCCTTGAGTTTGACCAGTTCACAACGCTAGTAACGGGCGTTGTCCATGATGAGAGTGAGGGGCGTCCCCGCATGGTGGGTGCGGATGAGTTCGAGCAGTTCGCAGACACTTGGCGCGTTGATGTTGCCCGCCGTGCGCACGCTGCTGATCTCCTTGCTGTGACTGTCCACTGCCCCGAGAAAACTATAGCGTTGGTGCTTCGGCGAGGTCTTGATGAAGGGGTGCGCAAAGCACCACACCAGCCGATAAAAGCTCCGAGCACAAAGTGCGCGGCATCCACAAAGAAGACCTTGCGCTGGCCTGTGGTGGCTTGCGCCGGGCGGGGTTGGAGCTCACAGGTAAAGAACTCCAGTTGAAGCTGCGGATCGACTTTGGCGGGCAGTGGCGCGGCTTTCTTGAGCGTGAGTCCCATCTGCTTGAACACGTGGCGGCACTGGCTCTCGCTGAGGAGCACACCGCTCAACGCCTCAATGCGCGCGACACCTTCCTTGGCATTGGCCACTGCCGCGACGCCAAAAGAGCACTTCAAGCACTGCCAGAATTGCAGCAGGGCGCTGGCGGGCCGGTGGTAATGATCCGCGAGCACTTCGGGCAGACCGCCCTTGAGATAGGCCACGAGCGTGGTCGGACACAGCCGCAGGCAATTGATGATGAAGCCATGCGCCTCCCCTTCGTGATGCATGCGCAAGGCAAGGAGCTTCTGTTTATGCCACTCGGATATTTTCGGATCATCCAACGCTTCGCAAATGTCCTCAATCTGTTGGGCGCTCAAATGCAGTTCGATCATGCGCCTGCTCTACTGCACACAGAGAGATGCAAGTAGTGGATGGAAAATCTCCAGAACTTGATGCGCGTGAGTATAACGCGGAAATGAATTAACCCAGGATGACCCCGGTTAAACCGGTCAATCAGACGTTCAAAGGGTACCTCTGGATACTTAGATTTTCAGCAAAGCGACTCGTGTAACTCCTTCATTTTGAGTGGTTGGTTTTTCAAACACCGGGGTTTCCAGTGGTGCCAAAAATTTATAAATTCTGGAAACTGAGGTAACCCAAGTAACCCGGAAATTGAGTTAACCCAGTTAACTAGGCGCATAATTATAAAATCCATATTTAATAGCAGATGTATATGAAAGCTGAGCCATCAAAGATGAAGTCGAGAGAGAACAAGAAATGAGAGTTCGCGCCTTCGTGACCCAATCAAAATCACCGCACTGCCATTAACACATTATTCATAATTCAGAAATCCAGCCATTCTCGCTTTTAACATGAATCGTATTATCATACTAACCATAGCTAACTCAAGCCTGTGCAGGATCTTGATGGTGGTTGGATTGAAGATGGTGGGGATAATTTCGGCTGGTGCCCAGGATGTGAATATCGAGGGAGAGTTGCCGGAGTTGCGTAGTCTCAGAACAGTCAGTGTTCCGCAGCCTCGCAAGTTGGAAGAGTACATTATAGACGAGCGTGCGGCCCTGATCTTGGGCAAGGCTTTATTCTGGGACATGCAAGTGGGAAGCGATGGGGTAACCACTTGTGCCACATGCCATTTTCATGCCGGGGCTGATAGCCGCAGCGTCAACACACTTTCTCCAGCCCAATTAAGCGCAGTTCGTTCGGATCATTCTGCGTCCTCTACCTTTTCCAAGCGCGGGGTCAACGTTCGGCTAAACCCACGTGACTTTCCTTTCCACCGGCTTGCTGATGCAGACAACCGTCATTCCTCCCGGATCTCTGAGAGTGACTCGATCGTGGGGTCTCAGGGGGTCTTGCTTGAGCTCTTCGGACAAGTCCTGCCGCGCAGAAGTGAGGAGCAACGATCGACAGTTCAGGACAGCGTTTTCTCCAAATCCGGCACGAATACCCGGAGAGTCACACCGCGGAATACTCCGTCAGTCATCAATTCAGTTTTCAACCTGCGTAATTTTTGGGATGGCAGGGCACAGGATGTTTTTAATGGCGTCAATGCCTTTGGTAGTCGGGACACTGAGGCTAGGGTCATGCGAGCGGATTATCCTTCGTCCATGTTGCCAACCGTGGTCCGTCTCAGAGATTCGAGTTTGGCATCTCAAGCTGTGGCGCCGCCTTTGAGTGACATCGAAATGTCCGCAGACGGCCGGGCGTTTCCCGACTTGGGGAAAAAATTGCTGGGGCTCCGCCCATTGGCTCTTCAGGAAGTGAGTCCAACAGACTCCGTTTTTGCAGGTCTAACGCACAAGTCTGGAAAGGGCCTTGTTTATGCCAATTACTTCGAACTGATTCGGCGGGCATTCCACCCGTGTTGGTGGCAGGGCGAACAATGGATCGAGCTAGATTCGGAAGGACGCCCCAATTTGGTGAATGCGCCGAGTTCCGCTAAATCCAACCAATTTAGCCATGCCAGTTGGAACTTTGCCCTCATCTTTGGCCTCGCTCTGCAGGTTTATGAATCCACGCTGATTTCAGATGATTCGCCTTTTGACCGATTTGCGGAAGGAAACCAGCAGGCGCTGAATGCTCAGCAAATCGAGGGCATGGGCCTGTTTTTTGGCAAAGCGCACTGCGCCGCTTGTCACAACGGCCCTGAGTTCACCAACGCATCGGTTTCGCGGGTCTCCCAAGAAAGGATCGAGCAAATGATCTTCGCATCCGGGCCTCCAGTTCCAGATGCTTCAGGTTTCATCAATACCACTGGACGACGTGTGGTGTATGACAATGGCTTCTATAACATTGGGGTCAGGCCCACACGGGAGGATTTGGCGCTTGGGCTGGAAGATCCCTTTGGTTATCCGCTATCAGAGGCTCGTCTGTTCTATGAAGGAAAACTTGGGGAATTAGGGCTACCCATGCCAGGCTTCAGTCTTGAGACGAACCGGAACCCTTCGGCTGATGGTGCATTCAAGACGCCTAGCCTGCGCAACGTCGAACTCACGGCTCCCTACTTTCACAACGGCGGCACACTGACGCTGCGGCAAGTGATGGACTTCTACAACCGTGGCGGGGACTTCAAGGAAGAGAATAGCGCCGACATTCCTCCTGACATCACCGAACTGGGCCTCACCCCGTTGGAAAAGGATCAGCTTGTGGCCTTCATGAGGGCGCTCACTGACGACCGCGTCCGCTACCACAAAGCGCCGTTTGACCACCCGCAGCTGATGGTCCCGAACGGGCACCTCGTCGATGCGCAGGGGGCGATTCAGACGGATTCGAACGGACGCCCCTTGAACCATTGGATCACGATACCTGCTGCGGGGCGCGAAGGGTTTCGTGCACTGCCCAACTTTCTCAACATCCCATGAAACGGTCCATTTTTAACCACAACACACGACCGCCACATCCGGTGTACGGACGGGCCATCCAGGCGCTT
>JBIKYB010000284.1:0-6473 GCA_044355475.1 Prosthecobacter sp. | reverse complement strand
GTCACGCCGGGGTCAAAGCCGCAGCCGAGCAGGGCGGTGAGGCCGGCTTTCTTGAACTTGTCCTGGTAGGCCCACTGCCAGTGGTACTCGAACTTGGCGACATCGCGCGGCTCGTAGTTCGCGGTGTCGATGTAATGCACGCCAGCTTCCACGCAGGCGTCCATGATGGTGAGGTCCTGGTAGGGGAGGGCGACGTTGATGACGACCTCGGGTTTGAAGCTTTGCAGCAGCTTCACCAGCTCGGGGACGTTGTCGGCATCGACGGCGGCGGTTTGAATCGGGCGCTTCAACTCAGCGGCGATGCTGTCGCACTTGGTCTTGGTGCGGGAGGCCAGCATGATCTCGCCGAAGACCTCGGGAAGCTGGGCGCATTTATGAGTGACGACGCGGCCGACGCCGCCGGCTCCGATGATGAGGACTTTATGAGACATGAGGGGAAAATGACGAAATCAGAAGGATGAATGCCGAATGTGAAGACGGAGGGCGAGTCTAGCAGGGGCGGGGGGATTGCAAGCGACGGAAACGCCGCCTGCGAAATGTTCCCGCCCGCCCCTCAGACCGCCGCAATGTGCGGCATCAATGGGTGTAGGCAGTCTCGCCGTGCTCGGCGAGGTCGGCCCCCATGCTTTCTTCCTCGGGGCTGATGCGCAGGCCGATGGTGAGGTCGATGACCTTCAGGATCGCGTAGCTGGCGACGCCGGAGAGCACGATGGTGTAAATGGAGGCGAGGATTTGAGTCATGAGCTGCTGGCCGATGGAGAAATCACCCAGACCACCCGCGAAGGCGGTGGAGCCGAAGACCGCGACGAGGATGGTGCCGATGAAACCGCCCACGCCATGCACGCCGAAGACGTCGAGCGAGTCATCGTAGCCGAACTTCTTCTTCAGTTTCGCGCAAGCCATCCAGCACAGCAGCGCGGAGAGGCTACCGATGCAGATGGCACCGATCGGCCCCACCTTGCCCGAGGCCGGGGTGATGGCCGCCAGACCGGCGATGGAGCCGGTGGCGATGCCCAGCGCGCTCGGCTTGCCGCCGCGCACCCATTCGATGAGCATCCACACCACCGAGGCCGCGCAGGCGGAGAGATGCGTGACCACCAGCGTCATGGCCGCCGCGCCATTCGCAGCGAGCTGGCTGCCCGCATTGAAGCCAAACCAGCCGACCCACAGCATGCCCGCTCCAGTGATGGTCAAAGGCAGATTGTGCGGCATGAACTGCCCCTGTGGGAAGCCGGTGCGCGGTCCCACCATCACACAGGCCACCAACGCCGCCACGCCGGCGGTGATGTGAACGACGATGCCGCCCGCGAGGTCGATCACGCCCGTTAGGCCGAGGAACGCGCCCGCCTTGTGCCACACGCCGTAGCAGCACGGCACATAGACCACGAGGCTCCACACGACGCTAAAGACGAGAATGGCCTTGAACTTCATGCGCTCTGCAAACGCGCCGATGAAGAGCCCCGGCGTGATGAGGAAAAACATCATCTGATAGGCAAAGTGCAGCAGCTCCGGGATCGTGGGGCAGTCGGCGCGGGTAGAGGCGGTCGTCACACCGCTGAGGAACATTTTGCTAAAGCCACCGATGAACGAGCCGCCATCGGAGAACGAGAGCGTGTAACCACAGGCCAGCCAAACCAGACTCATCACTGCGGTCAGCGCAAAGCACTGCATCAGGATGGAGAGCACGTTCTTGGACCGCACTAGGCCAGCGTAAAACAGGGACAGGCCCGGAATCATCATGAAGAGCACCAGCGCTGTCGAGACCAGGAGCCAAGCCGTGTCTCCGCTGTTGAGGGTGGAGCCGTCGGCAGCATGGACGGCGGTGGTGGCGAGACAGAGCGCGGCCATCACGGAAAAGCTCCGCTTGGCTCCGCTCCCGAGGCGCTTCGGCATGGGATGGGTCATGGTTGGTTGGTTGGGTTGGAAGCCGCGATGCTAGACAGGCCGCCCCGTGTGACAACTTTGTTTCTATCGTTGGAATCAAACCCTCAACGGCCATTAGAAACATCCCAAGATGTGGGTGCGAGCACTGAATCTGCCGCGTTGTCAGCTTCGTTCTTGCCCCGCACCCGCCGGACGGGCTAGTTTGATGCATGGCCCAGGCAATCATGAATCCCGAGGAGGTCCGGCGTTTTGCGCAGGAGCTGAAGCGCTTCAACACGGACATGCAGCAGCGCGCCTCGTCGCTGCAAAGCCGCTTCGCCGCGCTGGGGGACACCTGGCAGGACGCGGAGCATGAAAAATTCGCCGCCGAGTTCCACACCACCATGCGTACGATCAAAAAGTTCATGGAGATGTCCGAGCAGCACACGCCCTTCCTGCTGCGGAAAGCGCAGCGCATTGAGGACTATCTCAATCAACGTTGAACCTTGAACGCTGAACTTTGAACCCCTGAAATGGCCGATCAAGCCCGCATCTCGAATCTCGACGCCATCGAGTCCTTCCGCTCCGCGCTGATCATCTTCATCAGCAAGACGCGGCAGTCGCTCGAAACGGCGCAGGACGCGGTGAAGAAGACGCGGGGCTGGTTGCAACTGGAGCAGCCGGCCTACTGGTCGTCGCAGATCAAACTGCGGCAGAAAAAGCTCGACCAGGCGCAGCAGGAGCTCATGAGCGCTCGGTTGTCTGAGTTTGTGGACACGCCAAGCATACAGCAGATGGCCGTGCGTAAGGCGCGTGCCGCGCTGGAGGAGGCGCAGGCCAAGCTGCAGCGCACCAAGGCCTGGGCGCGTGATTATGACCGCACCGTCGATCCGCTGGCCCGCAAACTGGATTCCTTTCGCGACTTCATCGAGAACGATCTCGCTATCGCCAACGCCTACCTCGTGGAGATTCAAAAAATCCTCGCCGCCTACAACGAAACCCCGGCCCCGGTCGCGAGTTCAGAAACCGCGAACAAACCATGAACCTCATCCAAACCGCCCGCGAACTCTCCGAGCAGTGGCATGCCACCAAGGCGCACTGGCGTGATGCCAAGGCGCTGGAGTTTGAAAAACGTTACCTGGAGCCGCTGCCTGGGCTTGTCAGCCGCACTGGGGCGGTCATGAATGAACTCGAAACCATCCTGAAAAAGATCCGCAAAGACTGTGACCCGCTCCCTTGACCTAAGCGCCTCGCGCATTCACACGCTTCACACTTCGTTACGCGACGCGGTCGGCGGCTTTGCGCGGCGCAGCGAGCAGATCCTGCGCGAGACCCGCGCCCGCCGCTATTCGACCGAGCAGAGCCACATTCAGAAACTCGAAATCTTCGACGCGCAGACCGCTGCGGCCCTGGAGGCGATGTCCCAGGAGTGGGACGAGTTTGCCGCCAAGGTGCGTCAACGGCATGCGGCACGCGCGACTTCATTCAAACGCTACGAGGACCGCATCCGGCGAGATCTGCCGGTCATGACGCAGGACGCGCGTGAGAGCTGGCTGGGTAAACAGCAGCTACGACGCAAGCAGGCGGAGGTTTTGAAGATTCATCAGCTCGCGAAGACCCGTGAGCTGGCCAATGCGCTGCTCGAACGATTGGAAAAGGTGATGGAGCGCCTGCTCGCCGTGCAGAAGGCCTCGGGCGAGCGTCTGCAACGCAAGGAGAACGCTCGGCCCGAACCGCAGATCGCGCTGGAGGACATGACGGCGCGTGTCGAGGGCATCGAACGCCATGCCACGCTGCTGGAAGGGCAGATCGCCGCCACTCAGACGACGGGGCTAAAAAAACTGTTCTCACGGCCCACGGTGGACATCCAGCAGCTCAGTCGCGCAGTGCTCGAATACGAAAAGTGTGCCGCTGAGATGAACGCCTCGCGGGACGCTGCTGAAGCGCGGGTGCAGGCGGCGTTTGATCAAACCGACGCGCAGATCACCGCTGAGTGGAACCGGGCGGATGAGGTGGCGGATAACTACCGAACGGCGATGCAAAAGCGCCTCGCCAAGCAGATTCCCGCCTGCCTTGAGCGCAACGCACGATTGCTGGCCCGTAACTTGGAAAGCCTCGCGGAGCAGAAGGTCGAGCATTTGCACGATGAGGTGAGCGCTCCGGCCGCACAGCAGCGCCAGCAGATGCTCGATCAGCATGCCAGCGCTCTTGCGGCACTGGACGCTGTGGCGGAAAAGCGTTGGAAAGACCTGTTGGCAGAGTGGAATCAAAAGGTGCTGCCCTTGCTCGCCGAAGTGGATGAGATCAGCTCCAACACCGCGTCCCGTTTCGTGCCATGGAGTGCGGAGTATCAGCCATGCGCAGTGTTTCCGCGGTCTAGCCGTCAGGGAAGCCTGGAACTCGATTTGAGCGCCTCCGCTGAGCTGTTCGCGAAGGAAACGCCGCTGATTCTCGCTAGTCACGAGCACATCACGCTGCCGCTGGCGCTCGCGTTTCCGCAGGAGGGATCGCTGCTCATCGAAACCGATGACGATGGTGGCAAATGGGTGGCCGAGGTGATGAACGGCGTGCTGTTTCGCCTGCTGAGCCTGGCACCGCCGGGCAAAGCGGCGCTGACGATCATTGATCCCGTCGGTCTGGGGCAAAACTTCGCCGGATTGATGCATCTGGCCGATTACGAGCCTGCTTTGATCAATCGCCGCATCTGGACGCAGCGGGATCACATCGAGGAGCGTCTCGCCGAGTTGAACGAGCACGTCGAGAAGGTCATCCAGATGTATCTGCGCAATGAATACGCGACGATCACCGAGTACAACGAGCAGGCGGGCAGCGTGGCGGAGAAGTATCACTTCCTTGTCATCGCCGGACTGCCTGCCGGATTCAGCGAGACGGGGATGGCGAGGCTCAAAAGCATCGCGGCAAGTGGTGCGCGCTGCGGTGTCTTCACGCTCATTCACTGGGACCGCCGTCACAATCTGCCAGACGGCCTCAGCGCCGAGGATTTACGCAAAGGCAGCCTGCGTATGGTGCGTGAGAAGGGCGTGGTGAGTTTCAACGGCATCAGCACGATCATGCTCGATCCCGCGCCTTCGGACGCCATCGCGGCTGAGCTGGCGCATCAAATAGGGCAGGCCAGCATCGACTCAAACCGCGTGCAGGTGCCGTTCAGTGTCGTCGCTCCGAAAGAAATGTGGTTGGAAAGCACCACCAACGAGCTGCGCATCGCGGTAGGCCGCACGGGAGCCACAAAACTGCAATATCTCGCCATCGGCAAAGGCACGCGGCAGCACGCGTTGCTGGCGGGCAAGACCGGCTCCGGTAAATCGACGTTGCTGCACATCATCATCACCAATCTTGCGCTCACTTGCAGCCCGGACGAAGTGGAGTTCTACCTCATCGACTTCAAAAAAGGCGTTGAGTTCAAGTGCTATGCCGACGCGAAGCTGCCGCATGCCAAGGTCATCGCCATCGAGAGCGACCGCGAGTTCGCGCTCACCGTGCTGCAACGCATCGACGAGGAGCTGCGCCGTCGCGGTGAGATGTTCCGTAAGCTCGGCGTGCAGGATCTGGCCGGTTACAAGAAAGCGGGCGGCACCGAGCCGATGCCGCGCAGCCTGCTCCTCATCGACGAGTTCCAGGAGTTCTTCGTCGAGGACGATGCCGTGGCACAGGGTGCGGCGTTGTTGCTGGACCGCATCGTGCGTCAGGGTCGTGCCTTCGGCATTCATGTTTTCCTCGGTTCACAGACGCTCGGCGGCGCTTACACACTGGCCCGCACGACCTTGGGGCAGATGGTCATCCGCATAGCGCTTCAGTGCAACGAGGCCGACGCCGCGCTCATCATGGACGATGGCAACACAGCGGCGCGATTGCTCTCGCGGCCTGGTGAAGGCATCTACAACGACGCCGCAGGGGCCATCGAAGGGAACAGTCCCTTCCAAGTCGTGTGGCTCACGGATCAGGAGCGCGACGCGAACCTCGCCAAGGTCGCCCAACTGGCCCAGGAACGCGGGTTCGGCGCGAAAAAGCCGATTGTCTTTGAAGGCAACTTGCCCGCCGATGTGCGCGACAACGCGCTGCTGGCAAACGTGCTCGCCACTCCGGCGACGAAGCCGCCTGCTGATCCGAAATGCTGGCTGGGACTGCCCAATGCCATCAAAGGCCCCACCGAGGCGCTGTTTCCGCGTCAGAGCGGCCGGCATCTGCTGCTCATCGGTCAGAACGACGAGGCCATCGCCGCGATCATGGGCCTGGGCATCCTCGCGCTCGCGGCGCAGCATCCGCGTGAGCGTGCGCCGAAGTTTTATCTCATCCACGGCGCTCTCGCAGGCACGGCGGAGTGCGAGTTCCTCGAAAACGCCGCCCAAGGCCGCGCCAAGGTCTCGCAAGGCCATGAGGCCGCCGAATTCATCGCTGAAATTCACGCGGAGATGAAGCGCCGTGCCGACGAGGGCAGCGCGGGCGATCCGCCAGTCTTCCTGCTGGTGCATGGCCTGCAAAAGTTCCGCAAGCTGCGCTACGAGGAGGATTTCTCCTTCGGCGGCGATGACACGCCGAAGCCCGGCAACCAGCTCAACGAGATCATCGCCGAAGGCCCACCGCTGGGGATT
>JBIKYB010000069.1:0-20480 GCA_044355475.1 Prosthecobacter sp. | reverse complement strand
TGCGGTGCATGCCTTCACGCAGAAGGCCGCTGGCAATGACAACAGCAAAGGTGCGGCTTACAATGAGGCTGCTGATAAGGCCTCATGGGAGGAGATGAAGGCGTTTTTTGACCGCTTGTTCAAGACTCCGGGCTGAAACATCCATTTCCACGACGATGAAGCGACTCCTTCTGCTTCCGGCCTTGCTGGCCCTTGTGGCGCATTCCGCAGCGGAGGAGCCCAAGTCCAAGTTCATCCGTTTTGCCGAGGAGGAAACGAGCGACAGCCTGCAAACGGCCGTGGTGAGCTACGAATCGCCAAAGAAGGTGCAGGTCGATCTCGTGGGGGCCGTCCATATTGCCGACAAGACCTATTTTGATGGCTTAAACACGCGGTTCAAAACTTACGACGCCGTGCTCTATGAACTCGTCGGACCGCCGATGGAAGAGCGTGGCAAGGAGCCGCCGTCGAAGGACGGGCAAAACCTCGCCTGGGTGGGTCAACTTCAGGCGATGATGAAAGACGCGCTGAAACTGCACGGCCAGCTCGAAGGCATCGACTACAAGGCGAAAAATTTTGTTCATGCGGACATGAACATGAAGCAGTTCACGAAAACCCAGGAGACGAAGAAGGAGAGCTTCCTCACGCTCTACCTGAAGGCCGTGCAGGCGCAGAAGTCCGCGAACGCCAAGAAGGGCCTGGATTCCGACACGGCCGGGCTGGTGATGCTCCTGAAGGTCTTCACCGCGAAAGACAGCAGCACCGGCTTGAAGCGCATGATCGCCCAGGAGTTCGACAGCGTGGAGGACATCATGGCAGGCGTCGAATCCGGCGACGGCACCGTTCTCGTCGGCGAGCGCAACCGTGTGGCGCTGGAGGTGATGGACAAGCAGATCGCCGCCGGCAGGAAACGCCTCGCGATCTTTTACGGAGCCGCCCATCTCGCCGACATGGAGGCGAGATTGCTCAAAAAAGGCTTCAAACGCACCCAAACCGAGTGGCTGAAGGCCTGGAACCTTCCGCACGAGGAGTGAGGGGTTAAAAAATAGGCGGTGTTGTTCTTCCTAATTTTGACGCCCGCCTCGGTCGCAGCTTTGGCGCTCTATTTTCTTGTCGCCTACGGAGCAAAGCCAATCCACACTCGCGCATGACAACCGGCCATCTTCTTGTTCTCGGCAGCAGCATCCTGTGGATCCTTTTGTGCATGCGTTTTTGGTGGGCCATTGACCCGGAGAACGTCTGGCAGCGCCGCTTCATCGCCATCGGTGCCGGCGTGGGGGGAGGGCTGATTTATCTCATCGGCACGATGATGCTGGAGATGCTCAAGGAGCCGCCGCCTGAGCCGCAAGGAGGCGAGGAAATTCGAGTGATGTCACGCCCGGCTGATCCTGCCAAACAGTGATCCAGCATCCAGCCCCCAGATCACTCCACATCGCCAAAGCCAGAGGACACGAGTTCCTCCAGATCAGCCACAGCCTGCTCGGCATCGCTGCCGTCGGCGATGATCTTGATCGTCTCGCCGCGACCAGCAGCCAGCATCATGAGGCCCATGATGCTTTTGCCATTCACTGGCTCGTCGTCCTTTTCCACCCACACGTCACACTGGTACTTGCTGGCGCGTTTGACGAACTGAGCCGCTGGGCGCGCATGCATGCCCATCTTGTTGCGGATCGTCAGTTCTTTTTCAATGCTCATGGTGTGGGGCGGGGAAGGGGGCGCTGGCAGGCTAACCTAATTGGTCATCCGTCATCTTTTTCAACAACCTTTGATCAAACTCCACGGCACTGTTGTAGCCGAAGGTGCGGAGCTTGAAGTTGATGGCGGCCAGTTCAATGAGGCCCGCCACGTCGCGCCCAGGCTCCACGGGCAGTGCCACGCGCTCGATTTTCATGCCCATGACCTCGCGGGAGTCCGTGCTGACGCCTACGCGCTCCAGATCCTGGGTTTTAGCGCCACGCACCAGCTCCACGATGAAATCCAGCCTCTTGCTCAGGCGCACCGCGCCCACGCCGAAGAGTGCTGCCACGTTTAGGATGCCCAAGCCGCGGATTTCGATCATCCCACGCGTGAGGTCAGGCGCGGAGCCGACGATCTCGCGGTACTCAATCAGCCGCAGCCGCACGGCGTCATCCGCCACGAGGCTGCCACCACGCTGAAGCAGCCCGATGACGCTCTCACTTTTGCCGCAGCCGCTGTCTCCCTGGATCAGCACGCCGACCCCCTGCACGTCCACCATGCAGCCATGGACGAGTAGGCTCGGCGCAAAGGTCCACTCCAGCTTGATGGTGGCGGCGTTGAGAAAGCGCATCGTCATCATGCTCGTCTGAAACACCGAGATGCCAGCCGAGTTAGCGATCTCGATCAGCTCCTCGTCAAGGCGATGCCCTCGGGCGATGACAATGCAGGGAATGTCCCAGGAACAAAGCTGGCTGAAACGCGTCGCACGCAGTTTCGGTTCCAGACCTTCCAGAAAGGAGTGTTCCGAGTTCCCGATGACCTGGATGCGCTTGTAGGCGAAGTAGGTGAAGAAGCCGGACAAGGCTAGGCCTGGGCGGTTCACCGAGGGCTCATGAATCTTGCGGTCATAACCCGCCTCCGTGCCGACCAGTTTCAGTTTGAGCGCCTTTTCGTTCTGCTTGAAAAACTCCCCCACCGCGATGGCGGACGGGCGTTTGACTTTGGTGGGAGGCGGCATGCACATGACATTACGCGATTCCTCTCTGCCACAGCAACGAAAAACCAAGCTCGTGCTGGAAAACCTGCCCCAACCGGCTAAATCATCCTCCCCCGAACGCCGCACCAGCGGCATTGGCTCTTTTCCACACCTCCCATGCCCCGCCAGAAGCCCGCCCTCTTTGACTCCGTGGAGTCCGTCCTCGCTGACATCCGCGCCGGGCGCATGGTGATCGTGACTGATGATGAGGATCGCGAAAACGAGGGGGATCTCATCTGCGCGGCTGAAAAAATCACTGCCGAGATGGTCAATTTCATGGTTCGCCAAGGCGGCGGCATGCTCTGTGTGCCGGTCTCGCTCGAAATCGCTCAAAGGCTCAATCTGGCTAGCATGGTGCCGGAGAACCGCGAGGCCTTCCGAACTGACTTCACCGTAACCGTCGATGCCGCCCAAGGCATCTCTACTGGCATCAGCGCCGCTGACCGTACTCGCACCATACGCCTCCTCGCCGACCCCAAAAGCGTGCCTGCCGACCTCGTGCAGCCCGGTCACATCAATCCGCTCGTCGCCAAGCCCGGCGGTGTGCTGCGCCGCGCCGGTCACACCGAGGCGGCAGTCGATCTGGCCCGCATGGCCGGTTTGCGCGAGGCCGGTGTCTTGATCGAGATCATGAATCCCGACGGCACCATGGCCCGCCTGCCTCACTTGAAGAAATTTGCCAAGAAGCATGGCCTCAAGATGTGCAGCATTGCCGATCTCATCGCGCATCGCCGCCTGAGCGAGAAGCTGGTGGAAAAAATCGAGGTTGTGGACATGCCCACCGACTTTGGCGTCTTCAAGCTGCACCTTTATAAGAGCAGCCTCGACGGCGTGCATCATGTCGCTCTGGTCATGGGAGACATCACGCCAGGTGAATCCATTCTTGTGCGCGTACATAGCGAGTGCCTTACGGGAGACATCTTTGCCTCCCGCCGCTGTGATTGCGGCAGCCAGCTTCATGCCGCGATGAAACACATCGCCGACGAAGGGAAGGGGATCATCATCTACATGCGCGGTCATGAAGGCCGCGGCATCGGCCTGCACGGCAAGATCATGGCCTACAAACTGCAAGAACAGGGCCTGGACACAGTCGAGGCGAATCTCAAACTCGGTTTTCCCATGGACCTGCGGGACTATGGGATCGGTGCGCAGATCATCTCCGATCTCGGTGTGCGCAAAATCAAGCTCATGACCAACAACCCGCGCAAAGTCGTCGGGCTCGAAGGTCACAAGCTCGAAATCACCGAGCAGGTTCCCATCAAGTCATCCCCAAAGCCGGAGAACGCCCGCTATCTTGAAACCAAGAAGAAAAAAATGGGGCACCGGCTTTGAAATGCCGAATGACGAAGGCATGACCCAATTCCCAAGCCAAATCATCCAAACAACCACCAGTCCCACCTTGAACGACGCCATTTGTCATTCGTCATTCTGAGTTCGTCATTTCCTTTCCAATGTCCAATTACGCCTCCAGCCGTCCCCGTCCCACCCAGGAGCCGATCAGCATCGCCGTCGTCGCCTCGCTGTATAACAATCAGTTCGTCCAGGGCCTGCTCAATGCCGTTAAGGAAGAGATTGAGGTCATCGCTCCGAATGCCTCCCTGGATGTCTATCGTGTCCCTGGCGCGTTCGAGATTCCGGTTTGCACCGAGCTGGTGCTGCGTGGCAGCGCACCGGATGCGGTGATCGCCCTTGGCGTTATCATTCGTGGCTCCACCGAGCATGCCGATCTCGTCGGTGCATCCGTCACGGATGCCTTGCAGCAGATGGCCGTGAAACATTGCGTTCCCGTCATTCATGAAGTCCTGCTCGTCAGCAGCGAGGAGCAGGCTGAGGAGCGCTGCCTCGGTGCCACCATCAATCGTGGCACGGAAGCCGCCCAGACTTGCGTCAAAATGATCAATCTGTTCGGCAAAATGAAGGCCAGCTTTGCCGGCGAACCCATCGACCACGCCTAACATCATGGGAAAACGCCGCGACGGCCGCGAAGCCGCCATTCAATTCCTTTTCTCCAGAGACCTGCAAGGTGAGCAAAAACCCGAGGATGCCGAGGTCTTCTGGACCCTACACAGCGCGAAGGCCTCCACCCGTGCCTATGCCGAAAGCCTGATCAAAGGCGTCATTGACCATCAAGAAGAGATCGACGGGCACATCACGGGCCTCGTTGAAAACTTCCGCCTGGAGCGTCTCGCCGCCGTGGACCGCAATGTGCTGCGTGTCGCCTCCTATGAGCTGCTGTACTGCCCCGACGTGCCCGCGCCCGTCATTCTCAATGAGGCCATCGACATCGCCAAAGCCCTCAGCGCCGGTGAATCCGGCTCCTTCGTCAACGGCGTGCTCGATAAGCTGGCCAAGGCCCTGCGAAAGCCTGAGGTCAAAGGAGCGCTCGGTAGTTGAAAAAACTCTGAATATTGAGCCTTGAACAAGGAACCCCGCACGGCCAAATCCTCGGACATGGTTTTGCGTCTCCTTCTTCTCGTGGTCTTGTTGAGCAGTTGCACCTCCGTTCAGACGGCGGGGAACAACAGCTTTCAGTTCGCCCGTCGTGTCGTCACCGGGGAGATTCCACGCGCCGCTCGTTTTGTGAACGGCCAGGTGCGCCGCCTCATTGGCCTTAACCGCAACGATGGTTCGTTCTGGTATGCCGACGACATGCAGGGTAGGCCCAGCATCGTCATCAATTTGGGCGAGCAGATGGTGTACTTGTTCAAGGGTGGAGAACTGGCCGGTGGCTCACCCATTTCCTCCGGTTCCGAAGGGTATGACACCCGTCCTGGCCGTTACAGCGTCATCGAGAAGGACGTTGACCACAAATCCTCCATCTACGGCGACTACGAGGACTACTACGGCAACGTCATCATGACCAACATCGACAACCGCAAGGACCCGCGCCCGCCCGGCACGCGGTTTGAAGGGGCGAAGATGTACTACTTCATGCGCATCTACGGCGGTGTCGGCATGCATCAGGGTTATCTGCCAGGCTATCCCGCCTCCCACGGCTGCATCCGCCTTCCCGGCCACATGGCGGAGAAATTTTATTACGCCTGTCCGCAAGGCACGCCGGTGCAGGTGGTGCCGTGATTTGCGTGGTTTGCGATGGTCCGGCAGTTGTTTGCAGTCGTTGACGATGGTTTGGCAAACCACGTCAACGGCGCACAGCGCCCTTCAGCCACGGTCAACCACCGTAAACTTCTGCCTGTGCCAATGCAAATCACAGCCGCTCTGGAGCATGCAAATGCTCAGGCGGCGGATGGTCCGCGTCCACGTCATGCACCTCCATGATGCGACCGTCGTCCATGCTGGCGATGCGGTTGGAGTGATGAAAGATGCGATTGTCGTGTGTCACGATCAAAACGGCCCGGTCCTGGCCCCGCGCCACATGCTCGAAGAGTTCCATCACCACATGGCCGTTCTTCGCGTCGAGCGCGGCGGTCGGCTCGTCGCAGATGATCAGCTTTGGCTCATGCACCAGCGCACGAGCGATGGCGACGCGCTGCTGCTGCCCGCCTGACAATTGCGAGGGCCGGTGCTTGATGCGGTCTCCCAATCCCACCTGGGCGAGCACTTCCCGCGCCCGCTTCTCCGCCTTGTGCGCTGATACACCCTGAATCAAAAGCGGCACGCTCACATTCTCCGCGCAAGTCAGTGTGGGGATGAGATTGAAGGCCTGGAAGATGAAGCCGATGTGATGCGCCCGGAACCGCGTGATGGCCGCCTTGCTCATCTTCCGCAGATCATGGCCAAACACGTCCAGCTCGCCCTCATCCGCCGCCAGCGTGCCAGCGATGATGCTGATGAGCGTGGTCTTGCCGCAGCCGGACGGACCCACGAGCATGGTGATGTCCCCGCGCCGCACATCGAGATCAATGCCCTTCAGCACCTTGATCCGCGCCTCGCCGTCTCCAAAACTCTTGGAGATGCCACGCACTCGCGCCGCGAGCTGTTTGGATTCGTCATTCGTCATGCTGAATTCGTCATTAACTCCTGAAGACCATTGCAGGCTCCAGCCGACTCACGCGCCAGATGCCCATCAGCGCCGCCAGCATGCAGATGCCCAAAACGACCGACAGCACGGCGAAGGGCACGAACTCTGGCATGTAAAACGGCGGCTGTTCGTTCTTGAGCGCTCCAAGCGCAAAGCCCGCCGTGCCTAGCAGGCCGATGCCATAGCCGATGAGGCCGACGGTAAAGGCCTGCACGATCAACATCAGGCAGAGGGTGCCGTTCGAGGCTCCCATGGCCTTCAAGGCTCCAAGATGCCGCATGTTCTCCAGCACGAACGAGTAAAACGTCTGGCAGCTCACGGCCATACCCACCAGCAGGCCGATGATCACTGTGGTGCCGAAGGAAATCGGGATGCCGGTGTTCTTCACATACCACCACATCGTCGAGACATTGAAGTTCGTCGTCGGTTTTTCCGGCGTTTGGCTCATGAACTCCTCAAAGGTGGCCTCGCGGTTGATGAAGGCCTTCAATCCCGTTTCCTTGCGAATGTCCGCGATGGCCTGCTCCAGGCTCACGCCTTCGCGCGGGGCGCAGATCACCGCCTGCAACATCTTGCGTTGTGACGGGACGTATTGCAGCGCCCGCTCATAGGTCGTCCAAACATACGGACCTCCGGTGAAAGAGTTCACTGCGTCCGCGATGCCGACCACACGCGCCTCTTGGTCGTTGATCTCAAACGCGTCGCCGATTTTGACCTTGTCCCCTCGTTTTTTTGCCAGCCTCTGCACGCCGAGGTCGTCGATGATCACCGAATGCGGCAAGCGCAGTTTCATGAGGTCGCCTTCCAGCATCTTGGCCGGTGCTCCGGCCAGCGTGTTCGCGTCGATGCCGATGAGCTGAATGATCTTAAAATTTCCGTTCTCCAGCCGCACGCGCTGGATGCCGGAGTAAATTGGCGAGGCCCAGGCCACGCTGCTGACGCTGCGCACGCGCGCCACATCCGTGTCCAGCAGGGGATTGGTCTCATTGGCTTGCTCCACTTTCTCCTCCACCACCCAGATCGGCGCGGGGACGTTTTTGAGCGTGGATTTTGTCCAGCTCATCAGCCCGCAAAACACCGCCGTCTGCTGCGCCATCAAAAACGTCGCCACGGTGATACCCGCGACGAGCATGAGATACTTCGCTGTGTCACCAAACAGCATTTTGAGGGCGAGGCGGAGCATGCGGAAAAGAGTTACGCTGAAAGCACGCCACGCGGCGCACTGTTTTAACGCTTTCCGCTGCCGAACAAGCCGCCCAAACTGCTGCTGATCAGGCTGGTGAGCACGCTTTGAATCTGGCCGCCGCTCGGGTTGTTGTCGTCGATCTCGCCCTTCGGCGTGAGTTTATCGATCACCTGGGGCAGAAACTGCGCGAGCAGTGGCAGCACGGTCTGGGTCTGCATGCCCAGCTTGCTGGCGAGTCGCTGAATTTCATCCATGCCCACAGCACTTTGCACCTGCTCGGCGTCGAGGGGCTTGTTTTCACCTGTGCCCACCCAGGAAGCGAACTGCTCGCCGAAACCGGCCTTTTGAAACTGCCCCATCAGTCCTTGCAGACCTCCGGCGTCATTGAGTAGGCCGGAAAGCATCGCGGCGGGGTCTTGTTTGGAGGAGCCGCCGAGCAAGCCGCCCAGCGC
Organism: Prosthecobacter sp.; assembly: GCA_044355475.1. Taxonomy (GTDB): domain Bacteria; phylum Verrucomicrobiota; class Verrucomicrobiia; order Verrucomicrobiales; family Verrucomicrobiaceae; genus Prosthecobacter. Next base: position 12,168 of record JBIKYB010000069.1, on the reverse strand, counting down.
GTTTTTGGCGAGTGAATCGAAGAGTCCCATAGGTGCGCGGAGTGTGGGGGAGGGGGCGGCAAAGTCACGGCGCAGCCGCCTTGACCACGCATCACGAACCGCTACTCTCCCCGCCCCCAAACCCATTCTAACCACCCACCATGAGCCAAACCCACGAATTCCAGGCCGAAGTCAAACAAGTCCTCGATATCGTCATCCACAGCCTCTACACCGACCGCGAGATCTTCCTGCGCGAGTTGGTGTCCAACGCCGCTGACGCGATGGAAAAGATGCGCCTCACCCAGCTCACGGAGAACGACATCTTCGACGCCTCCGCCGAGCTGCAAATCAGCATCACCACGGATGAAGCCGCACGCACCCTCACCATCGCCGATGCCGGCATCGGCATGACGCGGGCGGAGTTGGTGGAAAACCTCGGCACCATCGCCCACAGCGGCTCGAAGGCCTTTGCTGCTGCTTTGAAGAACGCGGGCAAGCAAAACGATGCGCAGCTCATCGGTCAGTTCGGCGTGGGCTTCTACTCCGCCTTCATGGTGGCTGACAAAGTCGAGGTCCACACACATTCCTGGCGCAACGACGGGGAACACCTCGTCTGGACGAGCGATGGTAGCAGCAGCTACACGATTGATGAATCCGCCGATCAGAAGCGCGGCTGCAAAATCGTCCTCCACCTCAAGGAAGACGCTGCGGACTTCGCCAAGGAGCACACGGTGAAGCAGATCATCGAGAAGCACTCGAACTTCGTCAGCTTCCCGCTCCTGCTCAATGGCGAACGCGTGAACACCGTCGAGGCTCTCTGGCTCAAATCGAAGGACGGCATCACCGACGAACAGTACAAGGAGTTCTACAAGTTCACCGCTCACGCTTTCGATGATCCCAGCTACCGCCTGCACTTCCAGGCAGAGTCGCCCATCGTGATCAACGCGCTGCTCTTCACACCCACGCAGAACATGGAAGCCTTTGGCATGGGCCAGATGGAGCCCGGTGTGTCGCTCTACTGCAAAAAAGTGCTCATCGACTCCAAGCCGAAGAAGCTGCTGCCGGAGTGGATGCGCTTTGTCCGTGGCGTGATCGACAGCGAAGACCTGCCGCTGAACATTTCCCGCGAAAGTATGCAAGACAGCGCCCTCGTGCGCAAAATCGGCGACGTGGTGGTGAAACGCCTGCTCAAGCACCTCGACAAGGAAGCCGCTGATGACGCGGCGAAGTACGGCAAGTTCTACGCCGACTTCAGCCGCTTCTTCAAGGAAGGCGTTGCCACCGATCACACCAATCGCGACGCCATCGCCAAGCTGCTGCGCTTTGAGTCCAGCATGACGCAGCCCGGCGAGACCGTCGGTCTGGCCGATTATGTGAAGCGCATGACCAGCGACCAGAAGGCCATCTACTACCAAGTGGCGCCGTCCCGCGCCGCCATTGAAAGCGGGCCGTATTTGGAGGCCTTCAAGGCCAAGGGCATCGAAGTGCTCTACATGTTCGAACCCATCGACGAGTACGTCCTCTCCAGCCTCCACAAGTTCGAGGAAAAGGACCTCAAGTCCGTCAACGCCGATGACATCGACCTCGGTGACAGCGACGCCGAAGGCGAAGCGCTCCCTGAAGCCGAAACGACCACGCTTTGCGACTGGATCAAAGAACGCCTCACCGCCCAGGTCGATACCGTTCGCCCCGGCAAGCGTCTCGTCGGCTCACCCGCCCTCGTTTTGACCCCCGAAGGTGAAATGACCCCGCAAATGCGCCAGATGATGAAAGCCCTCGGCAAAGACGGCGGCATGCCAGGCCCGAAAGTCGTCTTCGAGATCAATCCGCGTCACAACCTCGTCAAAGGCCTCTCCAAACTCCACCAAAGCGACCCCGAAACAGCAGGACTCATCTCCGAGCAGATTCTCGACAACGCCTTGCTCAGCGCTGGTCTCCTCGATGAACCCCAACGCATCATCGAGCGCACTCAGAAGCTCATGGAGAAGCTGGCGAAGTAAAAGTACTCGAGGGCTTCAGCCCGCGAACCTGACGAAGGCCGAAACGAGTGCGTTTCGGCCTTTTTCATTTTTCCATTTTAGACTGCCTGAGATTCAGCCTGTCAAAGCCGCTGCACCACCACAACCAGATGCTTCTCCGGCCACTGGTCATACTCCAGATGACGGATGACGCAGCCAGCTTCGGCAATGAGGCGGCACAAAGCGAGCAGGCCGGGCGTGGCGTGATACATGGGGACGCCCATGTGGGCGTTTTGAACTTCTCCGGCCTCATCAAGGCCACCGGTGCTGAGGATCATCACGCCGCCGGGAGACAACGTGTGAAGGAGCTTCGTCCAAACAGCCTCCTGCGAGGTCAGCGGCACATGCCAGACGCTGTCCCAGGCGCTGATGAAGTCATAGGCCTGTGGCGGCGTCCATTCGACGAGGTTGGCGTGGTGGAAAACGATCTGCGGGTGCCGCTGGCGGGCCAGGCGGATCATCTCGGCGGAGATGTCGATTCCTTCGACCTCAAAGCCGCGCTCGATCAGCAAGTCGATGAACCTCCCGCTGCTGCCGCAACCCACATCAAGCGCCTCGCCTGGCTGTGCGATGAATTGCAGCGCCCTGAGGTGCTGGGAAATGCCATTGTCACGGTGAAAGTCAGGACCGGCCCATTGAGGCGCAAGCACATCATAACTTTGGGCGACCTCGGCAGGGGACATGGGTTTCGATTCAGGCATGAGTGGGTGGGTGATCCGAGCTATTCCCGCTGCTTCCCAAGAAGGCGAGAATAAATGCGTCCGACTGTTTGACAAAACGCATCACTGGTCTAGTCTCGTGGCCCGCTGCTTCCGAGCAGTGGGTCTGGCGAAAGCCAAACGCACCCGTAGCTCAACGGATTAGAGCATCTGACTACGGATCAGAAGGTTTCAGGTTCGAATCCTGACGGGTGCGCCACTCATCTTCAAGAGTTGAGTTTATTGCCTTCCCAATCTCGATCATTCTCACCGAATGCGGAATCCATGGGATGGGCTGCGGCCAAAGAGGTTGCGGGGCGGCATGGGAAGTGCTTTTTGCGGTTCGCGCGTGCCCAGCCGAAACACGCATTCTTTCAAACCATCAACGCACACTTTTTCCATCCATATGAGCCACTGGGATCGCTTTCAGAAGTCTTTCGTCCGTTACCCGAGCCTCGGTTTTTCCATCGACATCAGTCGTATGGGCCATGATGACGCGATCTTTACGCGCATGGCTGACAAGGTCGAGCGAGCGTTCAATGACATGCGTGAGCTGGAGGCCGGCGGCATCGCCAATCCCGATGAAAACCGGATGGTGGGCCATTACTGGCTGCGGGACTCAAAACTGGCCCCGGATGCGGCTTTGAAGAAGGAAATCGACGACACACTCGAAGCGACGCTGAAATTTGCTGCCGACGTGCATGCGGGCGTGGTAAAAGCCGCGAATGGGCAAAAATTCTCGCGTGTGCTGGTGGTGGGCATCGGCGGTTCGGCCCTGGGACCGCAGTTGGTGGCGCAGGCGATCAGCCCGGCGAATCCGCCGATGGCGATCTCGTTTTTCGACAACACGGACCCGGATGGCATGGACCGTGTGCTGGCAGAGATCGGCGTTGAGCTTGCCACGACACTGACGCTGGTCATTTCCAAGTCCGGTGGCACCAAGGAAACGCGTAACGGCATGCTGGAGGCCGAGGCAGCTTATAAGAAGGCGGGAATCGACTTCGCTAAGCATGCCGTAGCGGTGACTGGCGCTGGCAGTGAACTGGAAAAGCACGCCATTGCCCAGGGTTGGATGAATCGTTTCCCGATGTGGGACTGGGTGGGCGGTCGCACCAGCGTGATGAGCGCGGTGGGCACGCTGGCAGCGGCGCTGCAAGGCGTGGACGTGCGCCAGTTCCTGGCCGGAGCTGCCGCGATGGACGTCGAAACTCGTTCCCGTCCGGCTGCTGAGAACGCGGCGATGCTGCTGGCCCTGATGTGGCATCACGCCGGTGGCGGCAAGGGCCTCAAGGACATGGTGGTGCTGCCTTACAAGGACCGGCTGGTGCTGTTCAGCAAATACCTCCAGCAGCTTGTCATGGAGAGCCTGGGTAAAGAGCATGACCTTGATGGCGCGGTGGTGAACCAGGGCATCGCCGTCTATGGCAACAAGGGCAGTACGGACCAGCACGCTTATGTGCAGCAGCTTCGTGACGGGGTGAATAATTTCTTTGCCACCTTCATTGAGGTGCGGAAGTCGCGGGACTCTGCGGCGCTGGAAGTCGATCCCGGATTTACCAGTGGTGACTATTTGCAGGGTTTCCTGCGCGGCACACGGAAGGCTCTGGCGGACAAGGGACGCGAGAGCGTGACACTGAGCATCGAGGAGGTCAGCGCTTACACCCTGGGCATGCTCGTGGGCTTGTTTGAGCGGGCGGTGGGCTTTTACGCCAGCCTCGTGAATGTGAACGCCTACCATCAGCCGGGTGTGGAGGCTGGGAAGAAAGCTGCCACGGATTTCCTCAAGCAGCTTGCCCAAGTGCGCGGCGTGTTGTCCGGGAATGGCGTGAGTGCGGGAGAAGTGGCCGCGCAACTCGACATCGACGCCGAGGATGCCTTCCACATGCTCACCCATTTGGCGGCCAATGGCGGGGCGAAATTGGCTCTGGGTGCCACTCCGGCGGAGGATCGTTTCACGGCTTCGTGACAAATCCTTGTTTGCACAGGTATTGCACGAAGGCTATACGTCGCACTCCTTTTTCTCCACCGGCCACATGCGCGAGATTCCCATCCAGTATCAGATCGCCTGCGTGATCCTGACCGCCCTGTTCATCTGGTCGTTCAGCATTGCGCGTGAGCCTCGCGGCTGGCGGCGGCTGTTTCAGTCCATGTTTTCGAAATCGGAGAAGTTCTCCGTGAACAAAAATAAGGTGATTGACGAGGCGCTGAAGAAGTACGGCATCGTCATCGCCATGATCATCCTGGTGGCAGACGTCAGTTGCTTTGTGATGGGTGTGACGCACCCGTTCCGCGAGCGGGCAAAAGCCCTGTCAAAACAAGAGCGCGATAGCATGAGCGAGATCAACAAGATCCAGGGGAACAATCCTGAGGCGGCTCGTCGCTCGGCGCTGCCTTGATGGGGGGAAGTATTTCCCTGCGTGAGAGGTTAGAAGTGAGTTGTGAGAAGTTCTACTTCGGCGGTACACCTCTCACATCTTTACGTCTCAGACCTGCCTGTGCTTGGTTAACAAGCCGTCACTTCTGGGGACGCCGAACGACCCTTGTGTCTGCGATGAAATCATGCAGGCAACGTCGGTCTGAGCGAAAAATCAGCAGCACGTCGGCGATCAGCAGGAATGGCCCGACGTGGGGCAGAAAAAGGACAAAGATGGGCAGCAGGCTGCGCAACAGCACCGCCCTTAGAAATCCTGCCCTGGTATCATCGCCAGAGCGCATGATCTGAATGCCCAGGAGCAGCTTGCCAAGCGTCTGGCCGCGCATGGTCAGTAGGATGATGTTGGTGATGACAAGCAGGTCCATGAACCAACCCAGCATCATCAGGGTGGAGTCTCCTGCGGCCTGGATCTTTAAAACCTGGCGCTGCAGCGCGTCCATGACGGCCTGCGGATCGTTTTGGACGGCCCGGATCTCGGCCTCGAAACGCTCGTCGATCAGCACGGTGAACATGATCATCATGGGGACCAGGAGTGTGACCAGATCCACAAGCGCGGCGGCCAGCCGCTGCCCCAGTGAGGCAAGCTCAAGTCGGCTGGCCTTGTCTTTGAGGACCTCCGCCTCCAGAGCGGCGATGGCTGGTGGTTGAGCGATGCCGGTTTCCTCCGCCACATCCTGCATGTGCGTCTTCAGCGTCTGCCAGTCCTTCATCCCCTCGGCCCAGCACAGGTCGGTGGGCTGGAAGCGTCCGTTGCGCAGGCCGGAGCTCACATCTAGGTCGCTGAAGGTGCCGAGCTGCTCTTCGCCGCGTGCGAGGTGGTATTTCATGGGTTGCAGGTTGCCGTGAGGCGTATGCTTGATAGCTGCTAAGCCCACCGCATCAAGCCCAGTCTCCCGATTTGAAAACCATTCTTCGCGTCTTCTCCTACCTCCGCCGCTACCCGCTCCTTGGCGGGGCGCAGATCTTTTGCGCCATCGTCGGCACTCTTATGGTCATCGTGTTTCCGCACATCACGCGGGAGGTGCTGGACGTGGTGGTGCCCAACCAGCAGTGGGAACGCCTCACACCGCTGGCGCTCTACGCACTGGCCGCCTACTTCGCCCAGCATCTGTTCAATTCCCTGCGCATCCAGCTCAACAACACCTTTGAGCAGATGGTCATCTACGACCTGCGCAGCGACATCTACCAGCGCCTACAGACCCTCCCGCTGCGCTGGTTCGACAACCGGCCCTCAGGCGACATCATGACCACCGTCGCCGAGGACATTCCCTCCGTGGAGCGTGTTTTGATCGACGGCATCGAGCAGGGACTCGTCTCCGTGCTGCAAATCGCCGTCGTGGGAGTGTTCATGTGGCAGGCGGATGCCACGCTCACGCTTTACGCACTGATTCCGCTGCCGTTTCTCATCGCTGGAGCGCTGGCCTACACCCGCACCTCGCGTGACCGTCACCGCAAGGTGCGTCGTGCCAGCAGCGCCATGAACTCCTTGTTGCAGGACAACGTCTCTGGCATGCGCCAGATCAAAGCCTACGCGATGGAGCACGAGGAGCACGGGCGCTTCAACCGCGCCAGTGGTGCCCTGCGCACAGCCACGCTGCATGTCATGCGCATCTGGGCCATCTACCGCCCCGGCATGCACTTTTTGACCAGCATTGGCATGGTCATCGTGCTGTGGGTCGGCGCACGTCAGCTCATGTCAGGGGAAATTCGAGCGGGTGATCTCACCGCCTTCCTGCTGCTGCTCAAATTCTTCTACGATCCCATCGAAAGCCTGCATCAGCTCAACCAGATCCTCCAATCTGGCCGTGCCGCCGGTGAGCGCGTTTTTGACATCCTCGATGCCGAGCCGGAGGCTGACACTCAGGGCGGGCGCGAATTGCCTGCCATCACCGGCCATGTGCGCTATGAAAACGTCGGCTTTAGCTACGCCGGAAAAACGCCCACGGTCCATGGCGTGAGCTTGGAGGCCAAGCCTGGTCAAACCATCGCGCTCGTCGGCCCCACCGGTGCGGGCAAGTCCACGCTCATCAATCTCCTCACCCGATTCTACGAATACGATGAAGGCGTCATCACCATCGACGGCGCACCCGTTCACGAGCTGAACAAAGCTTGGCTGCGGCGGAACATCGGCTACGTCACGCAGGAGAGCTTCCTCTTCAACGGCACCGTGCGCGAAAACCTCGTCATCGGCCGACGTGATGCCACCGACGAGCAGCTCTGGGCCTCCTTGGCAAGCGCCAACGCCGACGCCTTCGTCAAGCGCCTGCCCGACCTGCTCGACACGCACGTCGGCGAGCGCGGCGTGAAGCTCAGCGTGGGAGAAAAGCAGCGCATCAGCATCGCCCGCGCCCTGCTGCGCAATCCGCCCATCCTCCTGCTCGACGAGGCCACCGCCAGCGTCGATACCGAGACCGAGCGGCAGATTCAAGAGGCTCTGGAGCATCTCATGGCCCACCGCACCAGTTTCGTCATCGCCCACCGCCTCAGCACCGTGCGCAATGCCGATCGCATCTACGTCCTCGACCACGGTCGCATCATCGAACAAGGCACCCACGACGAACTCATCGCCCAGGACGGCATGTACGCGCGTTTGTGCCGCACCTCGCTGATCGCCGCCGGGCAGGCTTGAGGTTGTTACTCACAACCCCGCCACTTGTTCCGCCTCTGTTGGGTGGAGAAAGTGGTGGCCAAGCGAGAGACAGCGTTCCACTTCTGACTCTTGTCAGGAACACAGGCTTGTTGGCGATCTATCTGGATCATGACGCCGAGACACCGTGGGCGGCGAGGACGCGACCGATGCGGGCCGACTCGTCAGCGCTGAAGGCGGTGCCACGCTGATCTTGCTGCTGAGGGTCTGGACGCTGATGTCAGTGGCCTTGGCAATGGCAGAGAGATTGAGGAGTGGCTGCAGCGCGGTAATGCGGGCGAGCGTGGTGTCCACCGCTGGCAGGGGCTTGCCGTCCTCTTCCATGACTTTCAGCATGGCTGCGGCTGCTGTTTTGACTTCTTTGACGGCTTTCTCAGGCGTCTCGCCAAAGGCGAGGCAGTAGCGCAGGGCAGGCACGCGGGCGACGTAGCCCTCTTCATCGGCGCTGTAGGAGACGGTGATCTGGTAGGGGAAGGCTTTCATGTTTGGATTTGGCTTCGGATTTGGGATTGGCCCCGCCGTTATCTCGACAACGGCGTGGGGCAGCTTGCCAGTCATAGGTGACTTTGCCCACGGAAGAAGACAATCATGGGCGAAGTTGCTTGGCCAGGGCCACCATGCCTCCGACCGAAATCCCTACTTCAGGCGCTTTCCAGGCCAGCAGCATAAAAGCGAGGGCTTTGATGATGTCAGGGAGCCTGGGGACGACGGTCTTGAGCCATTCGGTAATGTGCTTCGGTTGTATTTTCATGCGAGTAAACGCAATGACACTTTTCTTCGGTGAATTTCGGCAGGGGGAGACGGTGGAATGATTTTGGTGGGGGTTGCGCGTTGCTCGTACCGCCGTAAGCGCCGGTTGGTCACGGCTGGCGGGTTCAAGGGCGCAGACTGAAACCGTCCCTGCCACGGATGGTTGGCTTGTGATGATCGCAGAAGGCTCGCCCGTGGCCTGATGCGCTTTGTTTTGCTGCTGATGCTTGTCCATGACAGCCCGGACAGTTCACGCGATCCACAAGCAGGCACAATCAAATCCCAAAGCGCGTCATTTTTGTTCCGCAAAATCCCGAAAGGCCCCTCTCCAAACCAACAACCTACCCATTTGGCTCTCTCGGCTGCCACATTCTCCCCAAACGCGGCTTACCTGTGCTGCCATTTTCCCCGCTGGAGCCAGGAGCATCTTCGGGCTTTGCCCGCGAATGCCACTTGATCCCCCCTTTGTGCTTTTTCGTGTGAAGCGCCATTGCTTTCACATCTTCCCAAAGAAAGCCTTTTTCTTTACCTTCAGCCCAGAACGCATCGAACTCTGATTGAACCAGTTCTTTATTCCAGGCTTCGAGAACAGCCTCAGCCCATGACTTCGCTTGGTCATACAGGACTTCAACGGTTGTTCCATCAGGCGGCGGCGGCCCAGGCAGTCCCTTTTCGCCACCAGGTTCAAGCCTCAACTCTGGTTCCCATTTCAAATCACCCTTGTGTCTGAGGACAAGCTCGACAGAACAATTATGGGGTCTGGAAATCTCACGGGCGCATTTCGCGAGGCATTCCCACTCTTTGCGGTTGAGCCAAGGTTCAAAAAATCCGGTGTATTGATTGCTCGTCTTTGCCATCCGAAAGGGCATATCATTCCAATCCCATCGCCAGTTGAAGCCAAAACAAAGAACATTCACGAGGTCAGCATCGTGAATGAGTTTATTGGCATATTGACGAACTCGTGAATCCACCACAGCCCACGCGATTTTATAGGGTGTTGTCTTTCGCTCTGCGCTCGGGGTCTGCGAGTCCGCATCCCAAGGAACAAGCTGCGACCATTCAAACTTTTCATTCAGAACCTCGATAGGTTTGCTCGGCAGGAAAATGTTTTTTTCCTCTTTGCTGAACAGATTGCCGAACAGTTCTCGATGTGGCGGCGGAGGGGGCGGCTTCAACGCATCCAAAAACTCTTTCGGAGGCCGAATCCAGAACCTCTTATAGTCTTCAATAGTTCGCTCTTGGCGGTGTGTAGCGATTTCGAGGCAAGCCAGCCTCAAAAGACGCCATGCTTTCGGCACGGCGGATTCAATATCAGGTCTCTGGCCGTCGTTGGCTTCCATTTTCGCCAGCTCAATCGCCAGCTTTGAAACGGTTTCCCCCGCTTGAAGCATCACAGGATCAAGCCCCATGAGTTCAATGTGCTTTTTGTCTTCGGCCATGCTACACGACTTGGCGCTTTCCAGAACATCGCAAGCCTGATTACAGCCTTCCAACAGCTTTCTTGAACCTACACACTAAACAGCATCGTCGGAGCCATTAAGGGCATCCAGCATGGGCGAGGAGGCATGGAAAGATGAACTGCGATGATCTCCGCGAAGGCCCGGGAAGCCTTGCCCGCTCTCGGTTGCATACATCGCGGCGTCACATTTTCATTCTTTTTCCCCGCCCTTTTCTTGCTTCATGTGCTCCGGGAATTTCATCACTGCCCAGAGCCAGAGGAAAAATCCACCAAACATTGCAACGCCGTGCGCTGCGGTAAGACCAAGCCACGACAAAGGGAAGTAGATGATCACATAGAGACCCGGATACGCGGCGAGCATGAGTAGATGATGAGCTTTCATACGCTTCACCCTAGCACTACCGTCAATCGGGCCGCTACCTCACAAAGGCCTGGTATGCCTCGCCCGATCTCTGCCACCCCGGTTTCCATCCATCCCGATTCCTTGGGAGCGTGCATGGAAAGAAGAATCACGCCAGCCAGGGACTCACAGAGAAAGAAGGAGGGTTTTCTATTTTCTTCTGGCTCCTGCTCACCCGCTAGCGCCTCCCATTGCGAAAAAATTTTGCCCTCCAGAATGGATATGAAGGCACCGCTCCAGCTCCTATCCCGTACCCCTCCCCGCCGTCAAAGTTATCAGCGTCATTGTCTTACCCTGTGTCTTACCTGCCCCCTTTCCGTGCGTTACTTCCTTGGAAATCAAGGAAGTGGAGGCGAGGGGAGTTGAACCCCTGTTGTAACCAAACGTGTTTGAGGACGTCGCCGGGATGATTTCACGAGGGGGCAAACATCCTCAGACATCAATGTCATCGCTGCGTGTTGTAACCTGATTGGTAATGCTTTATCCATCATCTGCAGATCGAGCCTGACGCATCGGTTGCGAAGTTGGATGACCGTGGAATAATGGGGTAATCATAACTTTAATTACAACATTTTGACCCATTTTCATGGCCAGCCTTCGTCGCCTTCCCACCTCTTCAAACTGGATCGCTTGCTTCATCGGAGTCGACGGCAAACGCTACCAGCGCAGCACGGGGATCAAGGCAGATGGTAAAATGACGACCAGGCGGCAGGCCCAACGCATCGCTGAGGAGTATGAAGATCTCGCCCGGAAGAAAAAGACGGTGCTCCAGATCCAGCGCGTGCTCAGCGACCTTTACGAGGATGTTTCAGGCGAAGCGTTGCCCGACTCGAATGCGCAGGCGTTTGCCACCAAGTGGCTCGACAGCAAGCAGGCCGAGATTCGTCCGCACACCCTGGTGTTCTATCGGATCAAGGTGGAGTCGTTTATGAAGTTCCTGGGAGCCAAAGCTACGGGCGCAATACGGGAGTTGACAACGGAAGACGTTCGCCGTTGGCGAGACAGTGAGGCGAAGAGGTTGACCGCGGCGACTGCGAACCACGGACTCAAATGCATCCGGATGTACTTCGCCGCTGCCAAGAGGCACAATCTGATCGCCGACGATCCTTCGAAAGCGGTTTCCATTCTCAAGAAACCGCAAGAAACGGTCCGCCGTCCCTTCACACGATCAGAGCTCGAGGCACTCCTCAAGGTGGCTCCGCAGGAGTGGAGAAGCCTCATCCTGTTTGGTCTGTACACGGGACAACGGCTTGGCGATCTTGCCACGCTGACTTGGGAGCAAATCGATCTTGATCATAACGAGATCAGGCTGACGACGCGCAAGACATCCCGGAATCAGAAGATCCCCATTTGTACGCCCCTGCTCACACACATACAGGGACTGACACAACCCAGCGCAAGGAGCAAGCCTGTTCACCCCGATGCCGATGCGCAGTTCAAGATGCAGGGCCGATCAGGAGTGCTGTCACGGCAGTTCTACGAGTTGATGACCAAGGCAGGGTTGGTCGAGAAGAAATCCCATCACAAGAGCCAGGGATCAATGGGGCGCTCCGGCAGGCACAATCTCTCGAAGATCAGTTTCCACAGCCTTCGACATACAACTACAAGCCTGCTGAAAAATGCTGGAGTGAGCCCCGCAATTGCAGAGGAGTTTGTCGGGCACGATTCAAGTGAGATGAATCGTGTCTATACGCATATCGACCAGAGCGCCATGAGGCTGGCAGCGGATAAACTTCCCGATTTCAGCCAAATCAAGAGTGACTCCTGAGATCGACTCAGGGAC
>JBIKYB010000282.1:0-6490 GCA_044355475.1 Prosthecobacter sp. | reverse complement strand
CGTCTTTGAGCGCCTGCTTGTGAAACTCGGCGGGATGCGCGCGGCTGTTGATGAGGTGCTGCAAGGCGTGCGTGACGAGGCAGACCTCGTAAATCGAGAGACGGCCCTGAAAGCCGCTGCCACGGCAGGCTTCACAGCCAACACCGCGCATGATCTGGCCACGCACCTGCGTGGGGAAGCCGATGGACTTCAAATAACTCTCCTCGACCTGCGTCGGCGTTTTGCACAGCGGGCAGAGTTTTCTCACGAGGCGCTGCGCGAAGAAGGCGCGCACGGCGCTGGAGACGAGGAAAGGCTCCACGCCCATGTCGATGAGTCGCGTGATGCCACCGATGGCGTCATTGGTGTGCAGCGTGCTGAAAACCAAGTGACCGGTCAAAGCGGCGCGCACAGCGATCTCGGTGGTCTCCAGGTCGCGCATTTCACCGATCATGACAACGTTTGGATCGCCACGAAGAATGCTACGGAGGCCAGCACCGAACGTGAGGCCGATCTCCGGCTTCACGGCGATCTGCACGATGCCGGGCATCTTGTATTCCACCGGATCTTCGATGGTGACGATGCGGCGGTGCGTTTGATTGAGCTCGGTGAGGAAGGCGTAAAGCGTGGTCGATTTGCCGCTGCCGGTCGGGCCGGTGATGAGGATGATGCCGTTCGGCAGCTTCAGCAGCTCATCGACGACGGGGCGGATGTTGTCGGTGAGTCCGAGGCGGTTCACCGTGACTTGCTGCTGCGCAAGGAGACGCAGGCTGATGCTTTCGCCTTCGACAGAAGGAATCGTGGCGACACGCACGTCGATGGCGAGGCCGTCGAGCTCGAGATTGATGCGCCCATCTTGGGGAAGACGTTTTTCTGCGATGTCGAGCCGTGCCATGATCTTGAGGCGGGCGATCACGGATGCTTGCAGGGATTTGATGTTCTCCGGCACGGGCAGCTCTTCGAGGCGGCCGTCAATACGGTAGCGAATGCGCAGGCGGTCATGCTGCGGCTCGACGTGAATGTCCGTGGCACGCTGATCGAGGCCACGGCGGATGATTTGATTCACGAAGCGCACGACCGAGGCTTCCTCGTCCTCGGGTTCGTCGAGCACGGTGACTTCATCGCGCAAATCCTCCGCGCCCCAGTCAGCCCGACCGCGCAGAATTTTCTCAAAGGTGTCCGCACCGAGGCCGTAGAGCTTTTGCAGCCCTTCGACGATGCGGGTGCGCGGCCCCACATGCCAGATGACCGGCATCGTGAGGCTAGCGGCCACGCGCTGATGCGCCACTAGGCTCAGCGGATCAAACGTCGCGATGTGCAGCGTGCGCACGGCTTCGCCGGAAGTTGCATCAGCGCCATCCTCCTTGCTTTCCTCAGTGTAAATCGGCAGCAGGCGATGCCGCAGCGCGATTTCCGCTGGAAGCATGCGGCGCATGCCCTGTTCCGTCGGTGAATCTTCCTCCTTCGGCTCCCACCACGGCAGGCTGAGCGTCTTGGCCAGCGCCATCAGGAAATCACGCTCCCTCACGCCCTCACAATCCAAGACGGCATCCACAAACGACGTCTGGTTAAAGCACGCATCCTCAATCGCCTGCCGGACGGCGGGCAACTCAGCACAACCGGCGGTTGTGAGGATTTGGTCGATGAGTGGAAGCATGATGGCAAAACGGCTCCAATTGGGCCTGATAATGCCGTGAAATTATGAAAATTAACATAAAATGCAAGTTTTTAATACTTCCGAACCATTCGGATGGCTGAAAGAGTGCCGATCGAACCCGTCATTTGAGGCGACTTCGTCCCCGTCCAATGGCATCACTTGTCCTCGTTGATCCGGGCGATGATGGCGTCTAGTGAGCCGTTCTTGATCGCGATCACGCCCTTCGGGTCGATCAGGTAGAGCGTTGGGAAGTTGCGCAGGTTGTAGAGGGAGGTGTTTGGGCCGCTGGTGGTGTTGTCGAGCACGTTGCGGAAGGCGACCTGGTAATCGGCGAGCGCTTTTTTGGCCTCGGACTCGATGTCGGTGTTCACGCCGAGCACGACGACGTTTTTGTCCTTCAACTGCGCCGCCGCCTGATTCAAGAGCGGCAGGATGCCGTGACAGGCGTGGCACCAGCCGCCCCAGAAGATGACGATGACGTGTTTGCCGCGATAGTCGCCGAGCTTGAAGCGGACGCCGTCCGCGTCCTTGCCCTCGATCTCCGGGGCTTCGCTGCCGACTTGCAGGTTCGTCATCTCAAAGAGCATCTTCGAGGTGAAGTCGGAGAGCTTGAAACCCTGGATCGTCACGTCGGCATAATCAGCGTTGAGATGCTGGAAGCACTCGAGCGCCTTGTCTTTGGAGGCTTCGCCGGAAACGCGGTCGGCGGAGGCGTCGAAGTTTTTGAAGTGGATCGCCCCGAGCGCGTAGAGCGCGGCGGCTTTCTCCTCGCGGTGAGTGTTTTTCTCGATCACCGCCTTGAGCACCGGCTCGGCGGGCAGGCCGTGGTATTCGAGCTGTTTCACCGCCTCGGCGATGCCCTTGCGGGCCGCGAAGGTCGTGCCGAGCATCTTCAGCGCCTCCTGGCCCTCGGGGAAATTTGCCGCGCCCGTCACCAGCCACGAGACGGCCTTCACTACGTCCGGCTGGTCGAGATTCGCCTGCACGAGCTGCATCATCTTCGTGGCATACGGCCCGGCACTCGGAATGCTGGAGCGATACTTGTTTTTCTCCTCCTCGTTGGTCGCGGCGATGATCTTCTGCGTGTTTGCGCGCACGGAGTTTTCATACTCGTCGATGATGGCGCGGATCTCCGTCGCGAGCGGCGAGGCCGCTTCCTGGGCCAGAAGCGAAACAACGGAAAGCAGAAGCAAAATGAGGTGTTTCATGATGAGTGACGACGTGAACGAAAGGCCAAGGCATGCAGCGCCGCAACCAAGCATAACAGCAGGCTCCTAGGCTCCGGCACAACCATGAAGGAGGAATAGACGTTGTCGTAGAAAGTCACGTTTGCGCCGTAGTTTTCGACATGCGCGTCTAGCGTGAAGGTCTGCGCCGCCAGTCCTGTGTCCGGTGCCTCCACGCGATACACTACACCGTCTGTGAGGCCGGTGAGCACGATGTTGTAACCGCCGACGCTGTTACTGAAGCCGCTGGCAACGAGGATGCCACTGACATCTTCATAAACGTTGATTGCCACACCCGCGAGCCCCTCGCCCGGTGTGTAAAACAGATCGGCGGAGAGCGTGTCCTGATACACGGAGCCGGTCAGGATCGCGTCTGCGAAGTAATTTGCTCCATCAAACCGGTACTGCGTGGCGAAGTGTTGCGTGACCACATACGGACCTACCGCGCTGACGTTGGTGCCGGGGATCGTGATGCTTTGAAAGCCGATGCCCACTTCCTTGAAGACGGCATCCACCAGGACATCGCGGTGTCCCGCCGGACTTTGAATGCCATTGCCAAACCCCGGCGACGCGCCATTGCCATCGCCCCAATCAATAACGAAGCCGCCGTGGCCATGCATGATGTTTTGCGTGGCCGCAAAGAGGTTCTCGCCGATCTCCAGCCAGTTCGTGCTGTAACCGCCATTTTCAATGCGCTGGTCGAGGCTGAGGCCGTCAAGCGTGTGCGCTTGTTGGTCGCTGGTGACCATGAGATTCGAGTACGTCGTCGCAGAGTTGTTCAGAGAACTGTTCCAGGCCACCGGCGGAGCGGCGGTGAGCACGGAAAACTGGGCGGCGAGATCGGCGGCGCTGGTGCCAAAAAAGTTCAATGCGTAAGCGATGTGGGCATCGTCCGACTTCGGTGTGTCCCAAACGCCCGGAGATGAAAAATTCGCCAGCTTCGGCAGTTCCCCCGCCGGGTCGCTGCGAAAGCGATTCGTGAGTTCCAGCCAGTATTGCTGCTCCGCAGTGGGGGCAGCCGCCCAGCCCGTGGCCTGTCCTGCGATGAGCAGCAAGGCACACGCCGAATGCAGACGCAGGCGCGTCCGAAACGAGGACGTGTGGTCTGCGGACGGATAAAATGCGGCGGGAGGCATCAAAACCTAATTTATGGTAATTATAAGGTTCCGCAAACCCTGATTCGGTATCCTTCTCTTATGCGTCAATCACTTTGCATCACAAAGTTTCACTTGCGCGGCTCACTTTGTCCGTCAAAGTGATCGCCATGAGCACGACCGCAGCCGCGTTGGAAAATCTCCGCATCATCCGCTCCTTGATGGAAAAAGCGCACATCTACCGGGCCGTTTCCGCTCCCGCCGCGCTCACCGGCGGCCTGCTGGCGCTCGCTGCCTCCGCCTGGCCGGTGCAGCATGCGCTGGCGACTCAGGGTGCCAGTTTGATGTCCCCCGGCACCTTCCTCGGCCTCTGGATCGCCATCCTGCTCGTAGCCTCGTCCCTGAACGTGCTGCTGCTTGCCATTGAGGCGAAACGACGCGGGCAGCCCTTTATCTCCGAAGGCATGCGCATGGCGCTGCGGGCCTTTGCACCGCCGATGCTCGTCGGTGGCTGCGTCGGCATCGGTTTGATCGTCTTCTTGCACAATCTGACGCTCGCGGCGCTGATCTGGGTGCTGTGCTACGGCCTAGCGCTGCTCTCGACCTCAGGTTTCTCGCCGCGCTCGCTGGTGCGGCTGGGCTGGGCGTTTGTGATTGCCGGATTGGCACTGTTCTTCGCTTGGGCAGCGAACAGCGATGTGCGCCTCCTTTCCAGCGATGAAGCGCCCGCCTCGCTCGTCATGGGCCTCACCTTCGGCCTGCTGCATGTCATTTACGCCCTCGCTGTCTTCTTCACCAAGAAACCTGCGGAGGTGCATCCGAAATGATCGACTTCGATCAAATCGACAAGCTCATCCACGAAAAGGGCCGCCTCTCCATCATGACGCTGCTCTCCACACGGGGCGAATGGGCCTTCCAGGATCTCAAAACCGAACTCGGCATGAGTGATGGCAATCTCATCTCCCACCTGCGCACGCTCGGCACAGCCGGTTACATCAAGGAAACCCGCGACGAGTCCGGCACTCGCCCCCGCACCAGCTACGAACTCACCACCGCCGGCCGCAAGGCCTTCAAAGACTACGTCGAAGTCCTCGGCGAGATCGTCAAAGCCGCCCAGCAGACCTGATTCCCCTTCTTTTTACCCATTCACTTTGTCCCACAAAGCCAACAACACCATGAACATCATCCTAGCTCAACATCACGGCATGTGCTTCGGCGTCCGCGACGCCCTGCGCGTCACCCACACCGCCGCGCACCGCGCACCGCTGACCATCCTAGGCCAGCTCGTCCATAATCCGCTCGTCGATCGCCATCTCGCCGCTGTCGGTGCTCAGCGTGGTGATCTCGATGACCTCACCAGTTCATCGACTCAGCAAGTCGTCATCACTGCCCACGGTGCTTCCGACAAACACCGCAACGCGTGGCAAAGCGCTGGCCACAACGTCATCGACACCACCTGCCCGCTCGTTAAAAAAGCCCACCACGCCCTCGCCACACTCGTCAGCGACGGCTACCAGCCCATCGTCATCGGCCAGAGCCAGCACGTCGAAGTTCGCGGCCTCATCGGCGACTTTCCACAAGCCGTCGTCGTGCTTGAAGAAGCCGACCTCGCGCAAATTCCCTCGCATCCTCGGCTCGGCATCGTCTCCCAGACCACGCAACCCGTCGAAAACACGCTGCGAATCGTCGAGGCCATCAAGCGTCTCCACCGCAACTCCGAGGTGCGTTTCATCGACACCATCTGCCACCCGACCAAGCAGCGCCAGACTGCGATGGACGACCTGTTTCGCAGTTGCGACCACATCGTCGTCATCGGCGGCCGCAACAGCAACAACACGCGCCAACTCGCCCAAAAAGCCCTCTCCCACGGCCTGCGCACGCTGCAAATCGAACGCCCCGAAGAACTCGATCCCGCGTGGTTCCGCGACGCACGCAACGTCGGCGTCACCGCCGGCACCTCCACGCTCGACGAAACCGTCGATGCCGTCATGCACCGCCTCCGCCAGATCGCCGCCGAACTGCGCACCGCGCCCGTCCACGAATTCCTCCGCTCCATGCTCCAAGCCGCCTGATTCCCAACCTTGAACCCTGAACCTTGAACTCTGAACCTCCATGAACACCCAACACTGGATCAACCACTTCGAAACCAACACGCGACTCAATCGCGATTTGCAGCTCCCAGACGCTCCCTGCGAGCTTCCCGAGACCGTTCGCACCGCCCTCGCCCACAGTATCGCCATCTTCCAACTCGGCGAAAGCGGCGGCGGCACGCGTTTGCGACGCTACACCCGCAGCATCGCCTCGTTGGAGAATCTGCGCGGCTACCAGCGTGCCGTCGATCTCTTCGTCGCCGAGGAGCAAAGCCACGCCGCGCTCCTCTCACGCACCGTCACGCATCTGCGCGGCACGTTGCTCCAGAAACAATGGACCAACTCGATCTTCCGCTGGATGCGCGACTTGGTGAACCTCGAGTTCAACATCCAGGTGCTCCTCACCGCTGAACTCATCGCCGAAGTCTATTTCGGTCTCCTCGC
>JBIKYB010000280.1:0-6512 GCA_044355475.1 Prosthecobacter sp. | reverse complement strand
GCGAAAGGGCGCACATGAGGATTTGAGTTAATCGATTCCAGCAGTCTTTTTTTGCCGCCATGCACTGTTTCTCCAATGGCACTCTTACTGAGTGAGATGCGCAGCTTCGGTCAAATGCGTGGGAGAAGAAGTTCTGCCAACAATCTCACCGACTCACCTTCATCCACTTCACAGCTTCCATCCCCGAGGCGAGTTCGCGAACGTGAACTTCCCATGTCCCTGGTGTTTCATTGCGGGCCAGTTCAAGTCGCAGGGTCAACCCCCCGTTCTCCACGACATGATAACCATCCCATTCCGCAGACGCACCATCGGCATCGCGAATGCGCACGGCGACTGGAATCGCTGCTGGCATGGGCCTGCCACCATTGGTGCTCAGGGTTATGCGAGCCTCTGCGACATTTCCGCAGGTGGCTGTTTCTGGCAATTCGAGATTCATCTCCAGCAAGGGGGAAGATGAGAACAATAGAACGCGGCCTTCTGAGGGGCCGAGATTCAGAGACATCATGAGTCCATCGTCATTGCGCTTGGGAAGAACAAACGAGCCACGAGTCAGGTCGTAAACATTCACGCTCTCAGGCCCAAGGTTCAGCGTTGTGGAGGCTGGCAGGCCATTCTCTCGAACCAGGCCGTGCTGCCCCACATAAGTCCCGGCCTCACGCCGGTCATTGATGACAAAAAGAACTGTGGCTTCTCCGCTTCGGCTCGAATGCAGGATCACATCTGAATTGTCACAGGTCAGCTTCGGCTGAAAGCCAAGCACGCGGAAGAGGCGGCGAAGGTTCTCTGAAAGAGGCAAAGGCTTTGCGGATGACTCCGGAGGTGACGCAGTTGCATCAGCAAAACGTCCCGGCTCACTTGCTGGCGCGCTTGGAACGGGTTGATCGGAAATCAAGGCATCGGCCTTCAACGCAGGGCAAAGATTTTCGTCCGCCACGATCTTACCTCCTGCCATCTGCCACTGCTTCAACTTTCCAACCAGGCTTTCAGGGAGGACATCACAGTCCGTCATGACAAGAAAATCACGCCCCTCCAAGCCGTCTGTGGCGAGCACGTCTTCATACACAATATCCGTCTGAATGTGGGCGCGCTGCAGAGCCCTCCAGACCTCAAGCGTCCGGGGTGAACCGCCACGATAGAGCCCTCGTCCAGCCATCATCTGAGAAGTAAAGCTCTCGAGCAAAGCCACTGAAGAGCGCAGCGGTTGCCTGCGGCTGAGCATGGGGCCGAGCGGGCGAATCACTTGATCGGCAACAGCACTAAACGCATTGTAAAGCTGTGGATGCGTAGCCCGCACGAAACTCGTGTTATCAGCAGATCGAAGTGCGGGCCAACCTGTGCAAACAACCCCTCTCAGGGGACGTGCGAGCATCATCCAGAAACTTTCTTTGAGAATGGCTGGCGCAACGCTCATCTGTCTGACTGGCGTTATACGGTCCTCTATACGGATGCGCTCATTCGTGCCCGACGCATTGAAAGGCGCAACCTGCTCGCGATCCCAGTACAATGGCAGGACACCAAAGATTCCAATCTCGCGGCCACTTGCGGCGCTCATCGCCAGCAATTGATCCAAGCACAACCCGGCGATTAGTGGATCACGGGCATCAATGGATCGATCTCCAAAGAAGGCTACCTTCTCGCCGGTGCTTGCAATTGAAGGCTGGCGCACTGCCGGATCGTGTAGAGTCCAAACGTCCGCTCGTTCCTGTCTCCGCCTGTCCATACCAGTGCCCCACGCTTCACTGACATTCTTCCAACCGCTCCCTTCGGACCAAAACCAGCGGTAGTATCGAAGAACAGGGTCATTATCAGGCAGCATTCGATCCGCCGGGAAATCCGGCAACAGCCGCCAGTCCACGCCTCCGCCGCCTTGAACCTCATTCGGAATATCCTGGCCTGAGAACTTGCGATAAGCCTCCCTTTCAGCAGCGCTGAATCCTGGCTGGGCCTCGCTAATGGGGGTCGAATCCAGCCACACGCCTGCCCATGTTGGGTAATCGCGGAAGGCAACCATCAGACGCTGCGCCGCCACCGCGGCAAGACCAGGCAATTTGCCGCCAAAGGCGTTCAAGTCTCCTGGTTCGTATGCCCGGCCTGCTCGGTCAATCCGATGCTGGCTTGCATCAGACATCAACGCGCGCCAAGGTGACAGCGCCGCCACGGTTTTAAGTCCAAAGGCGAGCCCCTCGTCCATCCTTGGTCTTACCTTAAGATGATGGTGTCTTTCGCTAGCACCAAGATACGGCGCATCCATGTTTGTCATCCCAATCCAGTGAGTGCAGGCCAACTCCCTCAGATGAGACAAGTCTTCCCGCCCCGCCCCCTGCATGATGACAGGCAGCATCTGGGTGCGACGCGGAACGATCTCAAACTCTGTCACGCGACTCACACGACCACTGCCAGTTCCCATGGACACCTCCAATGTGTATGAACCAGGCTTCAAGGCAGTGTCAGGCCCGTATTCATTCACATGGGAGGCGCCCGGTTCCAGATCAGGAAAGATGAAGCTCTGCGAAACCCCGGCGGCCTCAAACGTCATGTTTGCTCCGATCAACGGCCGGGCACGATGATTCGTGCAGGTGATCTTCAAAGGAATGGGGCGCCCCATGCGCTCCCACACATGACGCTCATTGCTGACATCCAAAGAAAACGCGGCGAATCCGCGGACGCCGGCGCAGAGACGCACCTCGTCCAGATCACCTGGGAAACTCGCCGGAGTCGCGATGCAGCCGCCTATGTGAAGCGGCTGATCACCTGCTTGCAAGGCGGCGCAACGCTCTTGAAACCCAGTGCCCACAGGCTGCGAATCCAAAAAGAATGCCACCCCGCCAGCCCCATCATAAGTAAAAGCCAAGTGCCTCCATTCGCCGCCGGGCAGCAGCACAGGTTCGGACTCAAAGCCTTTCACAAACGCACCGTAACCGAGATTCACAGTCATCCGTCGCAAGCCGCGCTCGTCGGCAGATGTCAGACTCCAGCGAAAGTCTTCCATCCGGTTCCCCTGCTTGTCCAAAAGACAGCCCGGGGTCGTCGCCACAGCGTCGGCAGAAATGCGAGCCCACATCTCGGCTGAAAACGCTCCTGTAGGTGAATGCCTAGCCTGAAAAGCGACAACAGCAGCATGCCTTGCCCCATCTTTCCCGCTGCCACACCTCAGCCCACCACCAAACCGCCCACTGGGAGCAAAACTCGCCCCAGCCAGGATGATCTGCGCACCATGCCCCGAAGCATCCGACAAAGGCAGGTCGTCAAACTTCCAGCAACCCAACACCTGCGCCCCAGTGGCATCCAGATTGCGATAACTCTCTTCCCAGGGATCCTGTATTGGAACACCACCCCACGCACGGGAGCCAACATCAAACAGTACAGCGATGCAGAGAGCAGTGAGGTTAATTTGCATGAGGGGAACTGTTGGAAGAAATCACTGCGCGCCAAGATTGAGCGGAGCACCGGGCGGCAAAACCTCAAGTTTCTGATGGCGGATGTAGCGGCGGGCAGGAAGAGGAACATCGCTCGGCAAAGGCGCGGCTGCTGCCAAATTAGCGGAGTCAGCCCTTAGCGTGAAATCCTGCGCGGAGATCCCGGTAAAACCAGGCTCGGCACCCTCGACCAGCGGCTGAACTTTTTGTATCTCTCCCCTGAAATCATCAACAGTCGGCACCCAGCCGGACGTGAGCCAGTTCTTTCCCAATTTGAGCATTCCCGCTTTGCACATCAGCGACAAATGCTTCCCCTTGGAAGTCGTGTGCAGAATGTTGCCGTGACACTCCACAGTCTCTTCTGGAGTAGAAACCCGAAAAATGGCTATTGATCGCGGCCGCGTGGAAACCACGGTGTTGTGGTAAAAGAAGAGCACCCCCTTGCGGAAGCCCGCTGTGTTATCACTATCACCCCCATAGTGGACGATCTGGTTGCTGCCTTCCTCGTCTCGTTCGATGATCACATTGCCATAGACAAGCGTGCGTCGGTAGGCAGGGGAAGCATTCAGCGCAGGGTTGCCCGTTGCATCGACCAAATCCAATTGGCGATTCCCGCCCTCAATCCAATTGTAGGCCACGACGAGCCCAGCGGAACGGTCTTTGAGATTGTTACCTCTGCAACCTTCACGCAGAGGCCCAAAGTGATTAGCTTCGAACACGATACCATTACACTCCGTGTACGCGTTGTGCTCAGTGATCGTCCCTGGGTTTCCGTTGTCATAAAGATGACAGCCCTCCACCCGCACATCGCTGGATTGTGAGCTCACCATGAGTCCATTGCCACTGTCATGCAGCGCAAGATTCCGCAGCACCAAGTGCTCCCCCTTTTCCACCGTCACACTGGCAGCGTCCTTGCTATATTTGCCCACTCCTCTCCGCCCGCTGAACCCATAGGGCTGCCGCCCGCATCGAATCTCCAGGTTCTCAACCACAATGTGCGCAGGCATTGTGTCTGCCGGCCTGCTCGCACCGCCGATCTTCAGCACGCTTCGTTCCTCGTTATAATAGTTGAGCGCATTGCGAGTCACGGCATTTTGACCGTCGATCACAGGCAACTGTCCATCAGGGCCTGCAACTCCGCTGACTTTGATGGGCTTTTCTTGGGTTCCACGGCAGCACAGAACCCATTTCTCATAATAAGGTTTGGCCTGCCAATAAATGCTCACCGTGTCCCCGGCCTGCAAAGACTCCCAAGGAACTGAGCTGATCGTTGGGTGCATCTTTCCCGGCCCTACCTGGTAAACCTCCGCCTTGCAGAACAACTGCATTCCAAGAAAACCAACAAGGATAAATTTGCTTTTGTAGCGCTTTGTCATTTTCATATCATAAAGGAAAACCCCGAGGCACATTCCTTCAGAATGGACGTTTAGCCAGCTCCAATATGCGCCTCATTCCTCAAACAAGCCGCGCAAATCCGTTCTCGATGCCTGGCGCACCATCTTCGGATGGAAACTTGCCCGATGCCTGAGCTTGATCAACAATTTCCAGGGTTTCATCCAGCGCTGCGAGCATTTCAGCGATAAGTTCATCCGTGTGCGGCCATGTCACATAAAGCTGGCTCGACATCAAATAGCCGTGCTGGAGCATGTGGCGGATCATGAGCACCTTAGCCGCCGGCTCGGCAAAGCCGAGTGAAGGAGCGCACGGCATGCCGCCGATCTTGAGTTGCAGCGTGGGATGCCGCGAAGCCACCTCGCGCAAACTGCCCTGCAAACGCTCTCCAAGGCTCCACACATGCTTCTGCACGCCCTCGCGTTGCATTTTGCCGATGCAGGCCAATGAGGCAGCCGTGCCCACGCCATCCGTCCAGTAGCTGCTGGAGATGAAGCTGCTGTTCGATGCATCCATCACCGCATTTTTACCTATGATGGCTCCGCTAGGATAGCCATTCGACATCGCCTTCGCATAAACGGCGATGTCAGGCTCAATGCCAAGCACTGGCGCGGCTCCGGGGAAGCCGAAACGCCAGCCGCTCGTCACCTCATCCAGCACAAACACCGCTCCGGCGGCATGGCAGGCTTCGATCACGTTTTGCAGAAAGCCATCGCGCGGGAACTCGCTGCGCATCGGCTCCATCACGACGGCCGCAAGCTTGCCATCGAGCTTCTGCATCGCTGCTTGGAACGATGCCGGATCGTTGTAGCGAAACGGCACCGCCGTGCCCGCCAATTCACGCGGCACACCGAGCGGCTGCAAACCGGGAAGCAGATGACCATCCAACGCGGCATCATCGCCGAGGTTCGCGGCGAGATACCAATCACTCCAGCCATGGTAACCGCAGAAGGCGATGCCACTTTTTCCCGTCGCCGCACGTGCGATGCGCACGGCAAGCCCGAGCGCTTCGCCGCCACCGCGTGCATAGCGCACCTTGCCAGCCCACGGATGCAAATCGAGCAGTAGGTCCGCGAGCTTCACCTCATCAGGCGAGGCGAGCGTGGCATAGCTGCCGAGATTCACGCGACGCTTCACCGCCGCGTTCACCTCGTTATCCGCATGACCGAGTAGAATGGCTCCGACACCGCCTGTGAAGTCGGTGTAGCGCTTTCCATCGAGATCCCAGAGGTTCGAGCCCTTCGCTCGTGAGAAATAGGACGGCCAGGATTGCGGATCGAAAAGATGCGCCCGTTTCGAAAGCAGTCCCGTGCCGCAAGAGATCTTCGTCTTGGCTTCTTCCCAGAGTTTCTGCCCCGTAGCCCGTACGTCCGAGTTCAGTGCTTCAGATGCCCGGCTTTGGAAAGTCGGACGACACACCAAACGCAACGCATTCTCGCGGAAAATGTCGTCGAGATCGCCTGAGGTCATGCCGGTGTCCTCACAGGCCTCACGCAGACATATCAGTGATTCGATGCCAACAGTCGTGTACTGGCCAAAGACGGTCAGTTTGTCGGTTCCGAGGTCAGGGTGAATCCACGTGAAGCCATCGCCTTGCGTGATGCAGGAGCCGCGAAGCTCGCTGACCATGTAATCGCTGCCCCAAAGCACACGTTTTGGCCCCAGAATCTCGATCGCAGCTCGAAATGCCCCAGCTTGCGTCAC
>JBIKYB010000364.1:0-4889 GCA_044355475.1 Prosthecobacter sp. | reverse complement strand
TCCAGCGGCGCGGTTTCCTTCACGAGGACGTAGCCACCTTTCAGCGTGCCTTCGCGGCGTGTGGTGGCGCTGGCGTGGCCTTGGTGTGGCAAGTCCTGGCGGCTCAAGGCGAGCAGCGTGGGGCCGTCGTTGCGGCTGAACGCGGCTGCGAAGGCAGCGGCGGCTTCTTCGGCATCTCCAGGGCGGATCACATCGAGATTCGGGATCACACGCAGACCGCTGACGGTTTCCACCGGCTGATGCGTGGGGCCGTCTTCACCGACGCCGACGCTGTCATGCGTGAAGATGTAGGTGACAGGCAGTTTGGCGAGTGCGGCGATGCGGATGCTTGGGCGGCAGTAGTCGGCAAAGACGAGGAACGTCGCGCCACTGGCCAGGAAGAGGCCGTCGTAGGCGATGCCGTTGCAAATCGCGCCCATGGCGTGCTCACGGATGCCAAACCAGATGTTGCGGCCGGTCGGATTCGCGGCGGAGTAATCGCCAAGGCCGGTGAGGTAGTTCTTCGTGGAGCCGAAGAGGTCCGCGCTGCCGGTGACGAGATGAGGAACGGCCTTGGCGATGTGATTGAGGATCTCACCACCGCTGTTGCGCGTCGCCGCTTTGCCTTCGGCGGGATATTCCGGCACCACTTTGAGCAGGTCTTCCGCTTTGAGCGTGCCGTTGCGGGCGGCGTCCAGTTGTTTGGCCAGCTCAGGATTTGCCTCACTCCAAGCGAGGAACACCTTGTTCCATTCGCCATGGATCGCTGCACGCTTGGCCTTCAAGTCGGCAAAGTAAGCCTTCACTTCATCGCTGACGTAAAAATGCGTGCCCTCAGGGATGCCGAGGCCTTTTTTGGCGGCATCCACAAACTTCGCGCCGCCTTCGCCGTGGCCTTTGGCCGTGCCGGCGACTTCAGGGATGCCTTTGCCGATGATCGTCTTGGCGATGATGATTTTTGGCTTGCCGTTGTCGTTCTTCTTCGCGGTTTCGATGGCGGAGAGGATCGCGTCGAGGTCATGACCGTCGATGGTCACGGCGTCCCAGCCGAGCGCGGTGTAAAGCGCTTGCGTGTCTTCGCTCTGCGTGACTTTGGCCATCGCGTCGAGGGTCACATCGTTGGAATCGAAAATGAGGATGAGGTTGTCGAGCTTGTTGTGGGCGGCGAAGGCGACGGCCTCACGCGCCACGCCTTCCTGAAGGCAGCCATCGCCAGCGAGGGCGATGATGTGGTTGTCGATGATCGTGTGCTGCGCGGTGTTGTACTTCGCCGCTGCCATTTTGCCGGAAAGGGCATACCCCACCGCATTGCCCACGCCTTGACCCAGAGGGCCGGTGGTGGATTCCACGCCCGGCGTCTCATGAAACTCAGGATGTCCTGGCGTGATTGAATGCAGCACGCGGAACTTGGAAACGTCGTCGATACTCACCGCATAACCGCTCAGGTGCAGCCAAGAGTAGATGAACATCGAGCCGTGGCCTGCGCTGAGGATGAAACGGTCGCGGTTCAGCCATTTCGGCTCCGCCGGATCGCACTGGAGGGCTTGACCAAAAAGAACCGCGCCGATTTCAGCGGAGCCGAGCGGCAGCCCCAGGTGGCCGGAGGAGCACTTGTGGACGGCGTCCATGGCGAGACCACGGGCTTCATTGGCGGCTTGGGCGAGGAGGGTTTTGTTCATGAGCAAAGAGCGAGGGGCGTAGGGCTAAGAGTTGGAAAAAAGCGCCGGAGGCGGCCAGACGCGGGGGCCGTTTCTTTACCGGCGCGGGAGTTAGATTCAAGGTCGAAAACTGGGGTGATTCGGACGCTCGAGCGTCCCAAACAGCCGGTCCCAAACCAGCGTGTAAAAGCCGAAGTTGTTCGTCGGCGTGCGGTGATGACCCGCGTGGAAGGAACTGCTGCCAATTTCACGCAGGAGCAGCCTGCGCCTCCAGGATTCCGGGAACGGCTCCACGCCCGCATGACCGAGCGTGCCAAATAGAATGTTCAATGCGAGGTAGATCAGCACCGCCGCGCCGGAAAGCGGCACGAGCGTCATGACAGCAGTCATGAGACCGCCAAAACCGAGCACCTCGAAGGGGCTGAGCACAAACAAGCTGATCGCATTCACCGACTCATGCGTGTGATGTCGTGCGTGAATCAGGCGGAAGACCCAAGGATGATGCGCGAGGCGGTGGAACACATACATGCCGAAATCCATCGCCCCGAGGAAGATCACCACATCGATCACGCTCCGCCACCAGGCCGGATGCGTGAGACGGATCCAGCCCGCCTTCCACAACAGCCAGCCGATGACGGCAACGAGCGAATTCAGCAAAACGGCGGTTAAAGCGAGCAGCACATCCCCTCGAGTCACTGGTTGCGCCACTTCGAACAGTCTTCGATCTGCAAACCGCCGCGTGATCCACGCGCACAGGGCCACCGATGCCCCAAAGATCGCAAAGTTCCCCGCCAGACTGAATGCAATCCAGCCCGGCAGGGTGAACCCGGCGAACCAGTCGTAGAGGGGCATTGTGGTCATGAGAAGCGACAACGGAAAATCATCTTGCCGGAAAGGCCGGGTTCATGCCAGAACAAGAATCATGAAAGCATTCATCAACCGACTGACGTCGAACTGGGTTCTCTCGGCGCTGCTTTTGGGCTTGCCAGCTTTCGCTTGGTATCAGGTCGCAAGAGCAGCGAACTCACCTTTGATGTGGGGCGTATTTGCTGTCTTTGCGGCCCCCATTCCCGGGCTTTTGCTTCGCATGCGCTGGGCGCGGCTGGCTGGAATCGCCCTGCTTTCATGGCTCTTGGTCAATCGAGATTACGGCTTGATGACGCGGGAGTTTAAGTGGAACAGCTTGTGGCATGCAGGCGCGTTGGGCTTTATCGCCTACGGCCTCTGGAAAAAGCCCGACAGCGGAATCATGGACGAGAGTGTCGAGGAGGAAGGAGTGGAAACAGAGAAGGAAGAATCCAAGCCCATCATCTCCCTCGTTCATCTTCGCTGCCAGCAGCGCTATCTGGAGGCTCAGGTGCTGGCGAACGCCCTGTCAGAAGCCTGGGGTCTCAACATTGTCGGAGGCGAAGGGGCGGATGCTGAGAGTGCCGACGGATTCGTGGCGGGTCAGAATCCGATCTTCATCGTCATGGTGACGCAACCGGCCCGCGCAATGTTCCTGGTTCATAATCACGATCACAGCTACTTCAGCGATCCCGAAGAGGTGGCACGAACCATGCCGAACATGCGCTTTGCCGAAATCATTCGCGATCATGGCTCCTGGCTCGCGGTGGACCTCATGGAGGCCATGGACACCAAGATGGCCCATGACGAGGCCTACCGTATGATCGGCAAAGCGATCTCAGCGCTCGCTGATGATGATGTGATGGCGATCATGTGCCCGCAGCATCATTTCTTCAATCTGTGGTCGCCAGCGCTGGAATCCATGCTCTGCGGCGACTCGCCCCTCGACGCGCTGCGGGAGGAGGTCAAAGCCCCGGTCTTTGGCGTCCCTGACGGCGATGCCATTCAGCACGCCATCGCCGAGGCGCGGCGTCGGTGGCCAGAATTTGCCACCGCCTTCAAAAACCGGCTGCCGGAAGACGATCGGTTTCTTGTCAAAGCACCCTTTACCGGCGAGAACGACCAGACAGAGCACATGTGGCTGCAAGTCTTCGGCTTGGAGCCAGAATATGTTCACGGTCATCTCATGAATGATCCCCTACACCCCACAAAGCTGAAGAAAGGCTCCCAGGTCGAGGTGCCTGTGGCTGAAATCTCCGACTGGATTTGCCCTGACGCCAAAGATGAGGCGCTGGGCAACTTCACCCACCAAGCCGTTTTGCAGGCTGCGAAACAGCAGAACGAGGCGTGAAGGCACCCGCTGCGTGCGTATCGTCTGATGAAGTCATGAAGCCCCTCAAACGCCGCCACTTCCTCGAAGCCTCCGCGCTCGCCTTGGGTTCCCAATTGCTCGGCCAGGTGCCGGGAGATCGACCGAAACAAGATGCCACGATCAAAGTGCTCAATCCACGCGCTCGCGTGCCGGTGAGCATCATCATCGACGATTCGACCTGCCTGGTGAACCTCAACAAGTTCGCCATCCCGCAGTTCGCGGCGGCGAATCCGGGGCGCTACGATCACTACCCGTGGAAAAGCTGGCCGGATGAGATCCCGGACGATTTTGTGCGCAAATTTGCCGACTGGGCCACGGAGAACGGCGTGAAGGGCAAGTACAGCATCGTGCCCTATCCGGCCTGCGTGGGCCGGCTCGACCGCCAGATTCCCGGTTGGACCCAAAAAGAGCTGCAAAGCAGCATCGACCTCGTGCGCGAGCGCATCATGCCAAACTGGGACATTCATCCGGAGATGGTGACGCACACGCGCATCATCGACACGAAGACCGGCCACCCGTTTCCCGAGATCAGCCCGAAGTTCATGGAAAACTGGAAGTGGTGCGGCGGGCGCAGCGTGGACGAAATCGCCGACTACATGAGCTACGCGCTCACGATCCTCAAAAACATCGGCCTGCCGTGCGAGGGCGTCACGACGCCGGGCGGTTTTGGCAGCGATGCGCGGCCGCAGCTCGCGCAGGCGACCTTCGAGGCCTGCCGCGACGTGTTTCAAACCGAGATCCCGCACTACTTCCGCGATCTCTACGACAAAGGCGAGCAAAGCGTGGCTCCGCTGGTGCAAAACGTGTCCGGTTTGGACACGGACGATCCGCGCTGTGTCGTGCACATCCTCGGCTGCACGGGCGACTGGACCGGCGGCTGGGATTGCATCACGCCGAAGGGCGCGGACGCCTTCATCACGGCGGATGGTAAATCAGGGCGCATGGTCGAGGTCATCCAGCGTGGTGAACCCGCGATCATCGTGTGCCACTGGACCGGCATTTACTGGAACGGCCTGGAGATCGGCTTCGAGATC
>JBIKYB010000279.1:0-6547 GCA_044355475.1 Prosthecobacter sp. | reverse complement strand
TCGAGCAGGCCGCGCTGTTTGAGATCAGTCAAAAGAGCGCCGATGGGCTGGTCGGTGTCGCGGCATTGCAGGCGGATATCGGCGGGCAGATTGCCGTGCTGATCCCAGCCGCGATGCAGCACCTGCACGACGCGTGTGCCGCGCTCGATGAGACGACGCGCCAGGATGGCGCTGGCGGCAAAGCTGCCCGGTTTGAGCACCTCCGGGCCATACATGTCGAGCGTGGCCTGGCTTTCCTGCTTCAGATCGACCAGCTCCGGCACGCTCGTCTGCATGCGAAAAGCCATCTCATACTGCGAGATGCGCGTCTGGATCTCCGGGTCGCCGAATTTCTCAAAGCTGTGCGCATTCATCTCCGCCAGCGTGTCGAGCATCGCGCGGCGGTTCGTGGGCGAGACTCCGTCCGGGTTCTGCATGTAGAGCACGGGATCGCCCACCGCACGCAGCGACACCCCGCTGAATTTGCTCGGCAAAAAGCCACTGCTCCACATGCGGGTGAAGAGCGCCTGAGCCATCGCCTTCGCGCTCCAGTTCGGCGTCAGCACGACAAAGGCCGGAAGATCGTTGCTCTCGCTACCGAGGCCGTAGCTCAGCCACGAGCCGAGGCTCGCAAAGCCCGGCACTTCGCGTCCGGTCATCACAAAAGTGCAGGCCGGGTCGTGGTTGATCGCGTTGGTATGCACCGTCTTGATCAAAGCGATGTCATCGACGTGCTTCGCCGTGTGCGGCAGCAACTCGCTCACCCAGCGCCCGCATTGCCCATGCTGCGAGAACTTGAAAAGGCTCGGCGCCACCGGAAACCTCGCCTGCTTGCTCGTCATACCCGTCAGCCGCTGCCCGCCCTGTACGCTCGGCGGCAAGTCTTTGTCATACCATTGCTGGAGGCCCGGTTTGTAATCCCAAGTATCGAGCTGCGACGGCCCGCCGTTCATGTGGAGGTAAATCACCGCCTTCGCCTTCGCTGCGAAATGCGGAAGTCCCGGCAAAGGCTCATGCACCTGCGTTTTGGAAGCCGCAAAAGCATCGCTACCCATCGCATACGTCAAACCGAGCCCGCCGAGGCGCAGTCCGCTATGGCCGAAGAACTGGCGGCGAGTTTGGAGGAGATTGGATTCGAAGAGAGGAGACATGGGAAAAGAGTTTCAAGTTTCAGGTTTCAAGTTCCAAGCACGCCCGTCCGCTGGTCTAAACTGCTCAAACATATATTTCCATTCCTCGGGGTAAACATCAGTTCCGAGATCATGCCTGAATGGGTAAATCTTTCCTTTGAATTTCAGATCCCCCAACAGCGCCTTTGAACTAAAGCCAATGTGATGATACTCGATTACTCGTTGATTCGACACGGGCGAACCTGGCGGCACAATGCCAATCAAGTATTTCTCGCCCTGATAAACAGCGGTGAGATCGTAGCAATCACCAGCCTTGACCAAATCATAGCCAGCGCCGTAGAGCCGAAGCGGCTTGGCCGTCTCCAACCTCATTTGGGCGATGCCACGAAAACACGCATGGTTGGTGATTTCACGGCGATAGGAACAACTGGCCATCAAAGCCAAGCAGAATGCCAAAAACAGGGACTTGGAATTCATAAGTTCAGTTTCGAGTGACGGTTTCATCGAGGTTCAGCACCAGATTCGCGATCAAGGTCCACGCGGCGGTCTCAGCAGGTGTAGCGACTTTCTTCGGAGTCGATTCACCGACCTGAATGGACTGCTCGGCGGCTTTCGGATCTTTTTGATACAGCTCACGTTGTTTCGCCAAGGCGGCGTTTAGCATCGAAAGCTCCTTCGCGTCCGGTTTGCGGCTCAAAACGGTGCGGAAGAGCCAATTGAGCTTCGCGGAGTCATCTGCGCCGCTTTCGGCGATCACTCGCTCAGCAAGCGCTCTGGCGGCTTCGAAGTGCTGGACGTCGTTCATGAGTTGGAGGGCTTGCATCGGCGTGTTGCTGCGTTCGCGGCGGGTGCAGCTTTGTTCGCGGTTCGGCGCGTCGAAGTTGCTCATGAAGGGCGGCGGGGCGGTGCGCTTGAGGAAGCTGTAGAGGCTGCGGCGATAGAGCGCGGGGCCGTGGTCTTGCAGGTAGTAGCGCGTGTTGCTGTCGCCGTAGCCGACGGGTTCCCAGATGTTCGGCGGCTGGTAGGTGCGCACGCCGCGACCACCCATCTCGAGGTTGATGAGGCCGCTGACGAAGAGCGCATTGTCGCGGATCTGCTCGGCATCGAGACGGATGCGCGGGCCGCGAGCGAGCATGCGGTTGTCAGGATCGAGGCTGAGGAGGTTTGATTCGACTGGCGAGGCTTGTTTGAAGGCTTTGGTCATGAGCATCTCCTTGATCAGCGCCTTCACATTCCAGCCGTTCTTCTGAAAACGCACCGCCAGATCATCGAGCAGCTCCGGATGGCTCGGAGGCTCGCCTTGGGAGCCGAAGTCGTGGCTGGTTTTGACCAAACCGATGCCAAAAACCTGCTGCCAGAAGCGATTCACGGTCACACGGGCCGTCATCGGATTTTCAGGAGCGACGAGCCACTTCGCGAGATCGAGCCGCGTGGCGCGGGCACCGGCTTTTTTGAGTGGATGAAAGGCGGCGGGCGTGGTGGGCTCGACCTTGTCGCCGAGTTTGTTGTAGGCTCCGCGCATGGCGATGAAGGTCTCGCGCGGCGTTTCGGCATCGCGAAAGACGAAGGTGCCGGGAATAGCCGAGTCTGCGGCAGCGCGGATGGTTTTCGCGGCTTCCCAGGCGCTGCGACGCTGCGCGATCTCATCGCTGATCGGCTGGGCGACGCGGGCGAGGTAAAAGCGCAGCAAGGCCTCGCGCTGCTTGGCATCGGTGACTTTGTCCGGCGCGGTCATGAGCGTCTTCAGCTCGGCGGCGGGCACATCGGACGGATTCTTCTTCGAACCGCTGACCTGCTTCCACCAAGTGGCGAAGGAAGTCAGCGCATGCTTGTCCGTGGTGGTCTTGCCGCTCACTTCGAAGCGATCCCACATCACGACACCGCCGACTTGCTGGAGGCTGATCGTATTGATGCGAGTACCGGGCTTGAAGCCGAGCACGGCCGTCGGATCGACGCTGAGCTGGGTCCACACGCCCAGCTTTGGCAGCTCGCCGACGGTGATGGCGTTTTCCTGGAAGTAAGTGAGCCCTTCAAAGGCCTTCGCATCGCCCCACATGAGCCGGCGGCCATTGATGCTGAGACAAAGCACGCGTGGCGGGCTCAGCGGATCAATGCGTGCCCACACGCTGATGCGAGGCGACTCCGCGAGCACCACCGGCGTGAGCTGAGGCGTGAGGTTTTCCTCGCTGAACTGCCCATTCGCGATCCGCAGCACTCGCTGGCCGGACTTTGCGCCATAGGCGGGCTTGTTTTCCCACACGCTGGGGTTTCGCGTGGTGTTCTTCGTTTCCATGCCGGGAGCGAAAACATCGTCGAAAAGCACCTGCGTGATGGTTTGAGTCTCAGCGGTCTTTTTCTCGACATAAGCGGCTTTTTGCGCGGAATCATCGAGAGCCTTTAACGCGGCATTTTCGGCGGCTATGGCCGCATCGAGCGCTTTTTGCTGCTCAGGCGTCGGGAGGCGCAAAAAGGGCTCCGTGGACGAGATGTTCTTGTCCATCGCCGGATCAGCTCCGCTGTAAAAGAAGGCGTAGAGCGAGTAAAACTCCGCTGTGGTCAGCGGATCGTATTTGTGATCGTGGCACTGCGCACAACCGCCCGTGAGGCCCAGCCAGGCCGTGGTGAGCGTTGCCGCACGGTCCACGGCGTAAAGATGTCGATACTCCTCATCAATCGCGCCGCCTTCACTCGTCGTGACATTGCAGCGGGAGAAGCCCGTGGCGGTGATTTGATCCGGCGTGGCATTCGGGAGCTGATCGCCCGCGATCTGCCAGATGGTGAACTGATCAAACGGCAGGTTCTCATTGAAGGCCTTCACCACCCAGTCGCGATAGGCCCAGGTGCTGCGCTCGTTGTCGAGATGCAGGCCGTGCGTGTCCGCATACCGCGCCACATCCAGCCAATGCCGCGCCATCTCCTCGCCAAAGCGTGGCGACTTCATGTACTGGTCCACCATCGCCTCGTAGGACTGCCCTTTGAGGAAGGCATCCACCTCCGCCAGCGTCGGTGGCAAACCGGTAAGCGTGAAGGACACGCGGCGGATCAGCGTCTCGCTGTCTGCTTCATCAGCGAAGGTCAGTTTGTCCTTCGCCTGACGTTCGGCGAGCAGGCTGTCGATGCTCGCCCCAGCCTTCCCGGTAGGTTTTTCAAACGCCCAATGCTTCTGATACGGTGCCCCCTGCTCGATCCAGAGCTTCAGCGTGTCCTTCTGCTTCTGCGTGAGCTTCTTGTGCGACTTCGGCGGCGGCATGAGGTCGTCCTCGTCGCTCGTGATGATGCGCTGCCACACCTCGCTCTTGGCCAGATCACCCGGTTTGATCGGAAACGCGCCGTCTTTGGCCATGTAAGCACCTTCCGGCGTATCGAGCCGCAGTTCCGCCTCGCGCTTCTTTGAATCAAAGCCGTGGCAGGCAAAGCAGTTCTCCGAGAGGATCGGGCGGATGTCGCGATTGAAGCTCAGTTTGTCAGCGGCAAAAGCCGAACTGGCAGCAAGCAGGCAGAGAATGGGCACGGCACGAGTCATGGATGGGAAAGCTTACGCGGAAGCTTCGCCAAACATTCTCTCCTTCACTTGCCGTTTCCAGACAAACTCTTGGCTTATCTTGCTCGGAGCATGGCTCACCCAATAGCTCTTTTTAGAGCATTCGCGGTGATCCGCTGCACACGCTCATCCGGGCCATGCGGGCGTGAGTAGTGGCTCCACGGGATCATGTGCCCCGGTGGATCACTCAGGCCCTGGCTCCAGAAGATGGTGGTGGCGTTGAAGACGATGTTCTTCTTCGGGCCCTCAAAGAGAGTGGCTGCGTATTTGCCGAGGCGTGTGCCGCCAGCCCAGACGTTGCCTTCGGCGATGACTTCGAGGCCTGCGCGGGCGGTGTCGGGATCTCCGTGGAATTCCCAGCCGACGAGGCCGGGGATGCTGTCGCCTTGTTTCATACCTGTACCTTCGAAGAGCCAGTGATCCGGCTTCGCGCAGGTCCAGTCACCGCCGCCGTTGAAGGGGACGATAGTGCGTGCGCCGATGATGTCGCGTTCGTCGGGGCCGGGATTTTCAAAGGGGCCGAGGACCTTTGAGTAGGCTTCTTTTTCTTCCTCACGAAACTCGCCGAAGCAGGTTTCACGCGTG
Source organism: Prosthecobacter sp. (assembly GCA_044355475.1). GTDB lineage: Bacteria > Verrucomicrobiota > Verrucomicrobiia > Verrucomicrobiales > Verrucomicrobiaceae > Prosthecobacter. The sequence goes on along the minus strand of JBIKYB010000279.1, from coordinate 1,312 downwards.
AGGCGTCGGTTCGCATCGCCTTTCGCATTCGGCGTAAAGGGCGTGACCATGTAAACGTCGTTGGCGGAGAGCCAGAGCACGCTGAGTCCATCATTGATGGCCTGCTTGACGTTGTGAAATTGGCGCACGTCCCAGTATTCGTCGTGGCCGATGCTGATCATCGTTTTGGCACGGCTCAGATTGGCGGGATCAAGGTTATCGACGTTCGAGCAGTAGGTCACGTCGTAGCCTTCTTTTTCCAGCCAGTAGCACAGTGGGTATTCCCACAGCAAAAACTCGCCGCTGCCCATGCTCTGCGGGTTGTCGAAGATCTGCACATATTTGCCGTAAGGCCGATCAAAGCTGCAACTGACGCCGGGCGCGTGAGCGGCACGCGGATCGGTGTAGAGCGATTCATTCACGGGCCAGCGGTTGTAGGCCTGCCAGGTGTTGTCGCTGCACTGGAAGAGGATGTCGGCGGGGCGGTCGTCTTTGACGATGAAAATGATGTAGCTTTGCCAGTAGGGTTCTTCGTTTGTAGTCCCGCCTTTAGGCGGTTCCCCAGACCGGCTAAAGCCGGGACTACGAACCTCTGGCACGGTCGTCAAACGGCCCAAGTAAACGCCGCTCGGCCAATCTGCGGGAATCGTGACCGTGGTGGAAGCCTCCCACTGGCATTCGCGGAGTCGATTCTCTCCCATCTCGGGCACGGGCTGCTCTTTGCCCTCGAAAGGACCAAGCGTGGTCATCAAGCACGAACCTGCACCGTCGTAGTAGCCCATGCGGAAGATGTCGATGGTGAAACGCGAGACAGGCTTTGTGCTGACGAAGATGTCGAGCTTCTCACCCGCTTTGACGGACTGGCGCGAGCAGTAGCCTTCGATGAGCGAGGTGCGGTAGGACTTGGCGTTGTCCGGCATCATGCGCGTGAGCTGGAAGCTCGCACCAGCCTTCGCGTTTTCGGTTTTGATGAGGTCGGGCTGTGCCGTGGTGGCAGCGGACGAGGGCGTCCGTGCTCCGGTGGCAAGAGCTGCAGCGGTGGTGGTCTTGAGAAAGTCTCGTCGGTCCATGATGACGGAAAGAACGCCGCTGGACGCAGGCCTTTGCAAAACGACCGCCTCGTGGCAACATCGCCCGCATGAGTGATTATCTCACCAAGGAAGAAACGGACGCTCTGCTGCGGGCCTTGTTTCCGCAAGGACTGGGTGGCGAAGATGTCCAGGCGGCGATTTGCCCAGAGGGCTGGTTTGCCTCGCCGCTTCGGATCGCGCTGCATCCCACACCTGAGCAGCAGTACGACGAAATGGTTCGGATGCGTGAGGCTATGGAGAAT
>JBIKYB010000278.1:0-6590 GCA_044355475.1 Prosthecobacter sp. | reverse complement strand
CGCTGTTCCGCAAGGCTGCCGACCAAGGACAGGTTCTCGCGAAGGCGGAACTCGCCCAGGTGTTGATGCAGGCAGGTGCGCAAAACCCGGAGGCGGTCAAGGAAGCCATCAAGCTCATCAAAGAGGCTGAGACTGCCGACAACAAAGTCGCACGTCGCATGCTGGCCCAGCTTCACCTGCAAGGGGTAACCGAGGGTGAAAAAGGTGTCGTCGTGGTCGAGAAAAGCGTGGCCAAGGCCAAGGAGCTTCTCGAAAAAGGCAACAAGGTCGGTGACGGCGAGGCCACACTTGGCCTAGCGCAGTTGTATTCTGCGGGCGTGGAAGGCGTCCAGCAGGACCATCAGAAGGCCCTCGACTACCTCATTGAGGCCGGCAAACAGGGCAACGCGGTGGCTCTCAGCACTTATGGTGCTCGTCTCCTCAACGGCGATCCAGATACAAAAGAAAGCCCAAAACTGGTCAAAAAAGACGTAGCTGCGGCCCTCAAAATGTTCAACGACGCTGCTGAGAAAGGTCTTGCTGCTGCCAACCGCATCCTCGGACAGATTTATGAAAATGGTGTCGGTGCTGAGGGCGCTGATGTGAAGCAGGATGTCACCAAGGCATTCGAATACTACACCAAGGCTGCTAACGGCAACGACCCCCAGGCTCTCTTCCGTCTTGGCAATGCCTTTGAGACTGGCATCATCAAAGATCCCAAGGGCAAGCGCGACGACAAGGACAACATCCTCATCCAGCCAAATCCGAAAAGCGCTCTTGATCTCTATCGTCTCGCAGCCCAGAACAATCTGGCCGAAGCGTTCTTCAACGTGGGTGTGTATTACGAAACTGGCACCGTGGTGGACAAAGACGCTGAGAAGGCATTCGCTTTCCACATGAAGGCCTCCACGGCTGGCATTCCGCAGGCGATGAACCGTCTGGCAGGTCTTTATGCCAACGGCACTGGGGTCACCCAAGACGTGGTGGCAGCCGCAGGTTGGTATCAGCGCGCCGCTAGCATGGGCTTTGCTCCTGCGCAGATCGCTCTTGGCATCCTTTATGAGCAGGGTGCAGGTGTGCCGCAGAGCCGCACGGTTGCTGCTGGTCATTATTCTGATGCCGCTCAGCAGGGCAATGCCCTCGCGATGCTGCGTCTCGCCAATCTCTATGCGGTGGGTGTGAATCCAGGCACCCCTGAGTTCCCTCGCGCTTGGGCTTATGCCAAGCAGGCAGATGATCTCGCCAAGGCCAGCGGTAACCAAGCTGACATCGACGTCACCGCCAATGTGATTTCCCAGCTTGAGGCCAAGATGGCCGATGCCGACAAGACCGAGGCCAAAAAGATTTATGACAAGCTGCCGAAGCCACAGGCTGCTGCAGCAGCCGCTCCCACACCTGCTGCTGCGGCTCCGGCTGCTGGTGATGCAAAGAAGAAAAAATAAGCACTTGTCAAAATAGACCTCTTTGCTAATCTCCGGCTCCCCAAAACAGGGGAGCCGGTTTTTTTTGATTCCGGGGCATTAGCTCAGTTGGTAGAGCGCCTGCATGGCATGCAGGAGGTCAGCGGTTCGAACCCGCTATGCTCCACCACCGCAATTGTAGATTAGATCGCTGCCATGAAGCATCTTCTGATCCTCTTGATAGTTTGCGGCGGTATTTTCCCATTAACCATAGCATCAGCTCGTGAGGTGCAAAGTCATGGCCTGCTGTTTGAACAATGGCTGCGCGAGACTTTTTTCGGAGGCTACCAACCGGAAAGCCACACGCAGAAGTGGGACATACCAGCGACTGCTAATCTTGACCATGGTCGCTTGCCGGTGAATCCCAAAGCGGCGAAGCATGGATCGCCGGTCGGGCTGGGAGATGCCCTGAGACAATTTGAGATTGATGAGTCGTTCCTACTCATTGTCGGCTTTTGGGAGCAAACGACGCCGACCGAAAAACGATGGACGAACATTCAGGCGGTCACCGTGACTCCTGAGATCTGGCGCAAACTCTGGTTCCCAGTCACTTTTGAAGACCTCAAAAAGCTCGACTCCATCATTAAAGACAAGTCATTGCCACTCGAAGAGGCGCGTAAACGAGCTCAGTCGATCAAAGCGACGCCGCCCTTCACCAACGCAGTCATCCAGGTCAACCCGAAGCTGGACAGCAGCCAACGCCGCCTTCAATGCAGCCTGAGGTTTGATGATTTCTTCCAGCACCTCGCGCCGAAGGCCTCTTCACAGCGGCAGCCCATTCCACAGGTCTTTGGAGTGCCGGTCCCTGCCACTTTTGAGTCCGTGCCGCGCAAATTGAGGCCGCATTGAGGCAAAGGAATCCAGATTGCAGTTAGACACCCGGATTTTTCCGCTCAATATCCTTGCCGTTTCATCGGGGTTTGTTAACAAATCGCCCCCAAGCAGGCAATTTTTATGAAGTTCACCATCAGCAAGGAATCTTTCCTGGACGCCATCAACCAGGTTCAGCATGTGGTCAGTTCGCGCACCACACTCGCCATTCTCTCCAACGTCCTGCTCAAGGCCAAGGATGGCGTGCTGGAACTCACCACCACCGATCTTGACGTCGGGGTGACATGTTCTGTCCCCGCCGAGGTGGACGAGCCCGGTGCCACGACTCTGCCAGCACGCCGCCTCGCCACCATCGTGCGCGAGCTGCCCGCCGAGGAGATCGAGTTCAAGGTGGACGAGAAAAACGTTGCCTCCATCCGCAGCGGCCCCAGTTATTTCAAGGTGCTGGGTCTGACGAGCGAGGAATTCCCCGCGCTGCCGCGATTTGACGACGCGCGCGAGTTCAAAATGGAGCAGCAGATGCTGCGAGACTGCCTTCGCAAGACCAGCTACGCCATTTCGACCGATGAGACCCGTTATGTGCTCAACGGCATCTTGTTTTCCTTCAAAGACAACGCGCTCACGATGGTCGCCACCGATGGACGCCGTTTGGCCATGGTCGAGCAGGAGCTGGAGTTTCCACAGAGCCAGGAGATCGACATCATTGTGCCCACGAAGGCTGTGAACGAGCTCTCTCGCCTGCTTGAAGACACGGGCGAGGTTTCCATCCGCGTCACCGGCTCGCAGGTGGGCTTCGATCTCGGCAACAGCCTGCTCGTGAGCAAGCTGATCGACGGCAACTACCCGAACTACCGTCAGGTCATCCCTGGCGACTCCAAGGAGCGCATCCCGCTTGAGCGCGAGGCATTCCTCCGCGCCATTTCGCGTGTGTCGTTGCTCACCACGGACAAGTCGAACTCCATCAAGTTCATCTTCACCCCCGGCAGTTGTGAGATTGTGGCCTCCTCGCCGGACATCGGCGAGGCGCGTGAGACGCTCGCCATCAATTACAAGGGCGCGTCGATCACCATCGCCTTCAATCCTGAGTTCTCCATGGCCCCGCTGCGCAATTTGAGCGCCGACGAAGTGCATTTGCACCTGATTGATGAGATCAGCCCCGGTGTGCTGCGCAGCGGCACGAATTTCCTTTATGTGCTCATGCCCATGCGCGTAAACGCCTGATTTTCCCCACACAACGCCCATGAAACGTTCCTTGCCGGCCTTTTTGCTGATCGCCCACATCGCGAGCCTGAGCGCATGCTACGGCCCGACTCCACCGCCGCGCCAGCGTGGCCGTTCTTTGGATGCCCCGCCGCGTTACGGTGTGCCGCCTGAGCAAAATAGCTACTTTCAAGGAACCGAAACCATTGACCCTGATGCGGCTGCCACCATCCAGCCGCCCGATCCCAATGCACCCGTGACCGGTGATGCCGTGACTCCACCTCCGACCACTGGGGCCACGACTGCGCCGCCTCCAGTGACTGTCACACCGCCTGGGAGCACTCCTCCGCCTCCTACTGTCACGACGACGCCACCTCCAGTGCCTGCTGACATCCCGTATGCCACGCGCATTGCTAACAAGCCTGGTTTCGTGAAAAGCCCCTTTGATCCGAACGGGCAGGCCATCGACGTGCGTGACTTCCAGTCCGGTCAAAAGGCGCGCTGCCCTTACACTGGCAAAATTTTCCGTGTTCCTTGATCTGCGTGTGTTGCACGCGGCGCATCGAAATGAAATCCATGTCGCTTCTGGCTGCTGGATTTGAGTGTGGGCGTTGTTTTCATCCAAGCCTCTGATTTGTGTCTTCTGAACGTTCCATCGCCATTTTCAGTCCAGGTTTGCTCGGTGGGTCGTTGGTGAAGACCATTTTGCAGCGCATGCCGGGAGTCGAGGTCCGCGTTTGGGCCAGGCGGGAGGAGGCGGTGGAAGAAGTGCGGCGTGAATTTCCCTCGGTCATCGCCAGCACCAGCGTTGAGGATAGCATTCGCGGGGCTTCGCTGGCTGTGCTTTGCATGCCGGTTCAGCACATGCTGGTCGTTGCCCGCCAGATGGCCACTAGTGATTTGGCAGACGATTTGATTGTCACGGACGTGGGCAGCGTGAAGGGCAGCGTCGTTGCAGAACTGGAGCCGGTTTTTGCCGGGACAAAAGCACGCTTCATCGGTAGCCATCCAATGGCTGGCTCGCAGCGAACTGGGTTGGCCCATGCGCGAGGGGATTTGTTTCATCAGTCCGCCTGTCTGATTACGCCTTCGGAAAACACGCGCCGGGAGGACCATGACCGGTTGCGTGCGTTTTGGATCAAGCTGGGCTGCCGCGTGCGTGAGATGACGCCGCTAGCGCATGACCGCACAGTCGCCCGCATTTCCCATCTGCCGCATGCCATGGCCGTGCTGACGACTCTAGCCGCATTGCATGACGACACTGGCGTGCTTGACAGCTCTGCGGGCGGATTTCGCGACACGACGCGCATCGCAGGCGGTGACCCGGCCATGTGGGCGGGAATTTTCCTCCACAATCGCGATGAGGTCATGGCCGCGCTGCAGGATGCTTCCGTCAGGATGACAGAGCTTCTTGAAATGCTCCAGAGCATGGACGAAGAAGCCCTCCGCCGTTTCCTCGCCCAGGCCAAAGCCCTGCGTGATCTCCTTCCGGCGGTCTGACGAATCATGGCCAGCCTCAAGTCGAAGAAACTCAAAAGCATCCCCGCCGAAATCACCGTTCCAGGTGATAAAAGCATCTCCCACCGCTCCGCGATGTTCGCGGGACTCGCGAAGGGTACCACCATCATCGACGGCTTCCTGCCTAGCGAGGACTGCCTCTGCACCGTGCATGCCATGCAGTCGCTTGGTGCCACGGTGGAGCCACTGGAGGAGGTGGAGGGCATTGGTCTGGTCAAACTCGCCATCACTGGCAATGGCATGAGGCTCAAAGCACCGACGAAGCCCGTTGATTGCGGCAATTCTGGCACCACTATCAGGCTTCTTTCCGGCATCTTAGCTGGGCAAAACTTCAAAACGGAGCTCTTCGGGGATGAATCACTGTCCCGCCGCCCGATGAAGCGTGTGTCAGATCCCCTCGGACTGATGGGGGCAAAGATCAGCGGTCAGGGCGAGAAAATCTGCGCTCCTCTCACCATCGAGGGTGGCCCTCTGAAATCGATTTATTACAAGCTACCCGTTGCCAGCGCCCAGGTGAAGAGTGCCATTTTGCTTGCGGGGCTTTTTGCCCAGGGAAAAACCACGGTCGTCGAGCCTGTCGCCACGCGGAACCATACCGAACGCTTGTTCACTCACTTTGGCATCAAATGGCTGCGCGAAGATGATTGCGTCAGTGTCTATGGCGGCCAAGAGCCGCGTGCGACGGACATCGTCGTGCCGGGGGACATCTCGAGCGCCGCGTTCTGGATGGTCGCCGCTGCGGCTTCCCCAGGAGCGCAGATCACACTCAAAAACGTCGGCCTGAATCCCACCCGGACAGGCGTCATCAACGTCCTGCTGCGCATGGGGGCGCTCGTTACCAACTCCGAAACGCACTCCGAAGGCGAACCGCGCGGTAACATCACCGTGCGAGGTGGCGATTTGAACGCCACCGTTATCGGTGGAGCGGAAATTCCGAACGTTATCGATGAACTACCTATCCTCGCCGTCGCGGGAGCCTTGGCGCGTGGGAAAACCCTCATCCGCGACGCCTCCGAGCTTCGCGTGAAGGAAACGGATCGCATCGCCGCCGTGGCTCAGAACCTTCGCGCCATGGGCGTCACCGTCACCGAGCATCCCGATGGTATGGAGATTGAGGGTGGTGCAAAGTTGCAAGGGGCCACGCTGCCTTGCTGGGGCGACCACCGCATCGCCATGGCCTTCCTCGTGGCCGGTATGTTTGCCGAAGGCACCACCACCATCGAGGGGAGTGAATGCATCGCTACCTCCTATCCTGGCTTTGAGCATCATCTCGACTTGTTTCTGCTTGGCGACACCGGTGCGCCGCCCATTCCCGTGATGTCCGGCATTCCACAGCCCCTGGCGGAAAAACTCAGTCAGAAGCACTCATGAGCAATCCGCATCCTGTCATTACCATCGACGGTCCCGCCGCCTCAGGCAAAAGCAGCATTGCCCGTCTCGTTGCTCAACAGCTTGGCTTCACCTATGTGAATACCGGGAACATGTACCGCGCCATGACTTGGGCTGTGCTCCAGGCTGGTGTTGATCCGCAGGACGCCGAGGCCGTGCGCTCCGCTGCTTCGGGCATTGTCATCGAATCCCCCGTGGTGGAAGGCAAAACCC
>JBIKYB010000277.1:0-6662 GCA_044355475.1 Prosthecobacter sp. | reverse complement strand
TGAAGTCAAACCCGGCGGTGACCGCACCAAACGCTTCGAGCTTTATCTCGAAAACACTCTCGGACAGAACACGCTTGTCATCGACGGCAATCAGGATCTCGAAGCGAAAGCCAAGGTGCTCGTCGGTGCCTCCAGCCCGGAGAAGGGCCTCGCCGTCGTCGATATGACCGACGCCTACGGCAAAGCCGCCAAGGATGTGCATCGTGGCGCAATGGTTGTGCGCGGCACCAAGCCCTACGCCGTGATTCAGGACGATTTGGTCATCAAAACCACTCAGACCATCACCTGGAGCATGCACACAAAAGCCGAGATCGCTGCTGATGGTGCCAAGGCCACGCTCACCCAGGGCGGCAAGACCCTCATCGCCACCATCGTTTCCCCTGCGGGTGCCACTTTCAGCTCCGGCACGCCGCCCGAGCCCTCCAACGCCCAGTCCCGCGATCTCGTGAAGGAAAAGGTCAACGTCCTCAAGGTCGCCCTCACCGACGCCAAAGGCCCGCAAAGCCTCTGCATCACCTTCGCCCTCGACGAAGCGCCCGCTCACACGCCGACGCCAGTGGCCACTTGGGTGCCGAAGAAGTGACCGCTGCCTTGGTTGATAGTTTTAAGTTGATGGTTGATGGACTGAGTTTGCAACGCAAGTGACGCCTGTTTCTGGCCATCAACTAATCACCATCAACCAAACCTCACGCCCTCGGGTGTGACTTGTCATACACCTCTTTCATCCGCTGCGTCGAGACGTGCGTGTAGATCTGCGTCGTCGAGAGGCTCGCATGGCCCAGCAGCTCCTGCACGCTGCGCAGATCGGCCCCGTTGTTCAGCAAATGCGTGGCAAAGCTGTGGCGGAACTTGTGCGGCGTGAGATGCACCGGCAGGCCGGAGGCGCGCCAGTATTTGTTCACCACATCATCCACGCCCTGAATGCTGAGCCGTTTGCGCAGCTTGCTTAAAAACAGCGCTCCATCGTGCACCCCGGCCTTCAAGCGATAGCGCTGCACCGCCTCCAACGCCTTGCTGCCCACCGGGCAAAGCCGCTCCTTCTTCCCTTTGCCAAAGACGCGCACCGTCTCGGTGTAAGTGTCGATGTCCGCCACGTTCAGCGCCACCAGCTCGCTCAAACGCATGCCCGTGCTGTAAAACAGCTCCAGGATCGCCGCGTCACGCTCCGGTGCCCACACCGCGTCGCGTTTCGATTTCTCCAGCGTCAGCGGCAGGTTCAGCATCTGGTCGATCTGCGTCACTGTGAACACCACCGGCAGTTTTTTCTCACGCTTCGGCAGTTGCACCTCCAGCAGCGGATTCGTCTTCCAGCCACGCCGCCGCGTCAGCCATTTGAAAAAACTGCGCAACGCCGCGAATTGCAGGCGGATCGTCGCCCGGCGGCGTTCCTTCTTCATCAAGTCGAACAAATAGGCGCGGAAATCATCCGCCGTGAGTTCGCTCCAGCCTTTGAAAGGCACGCGCCACTCACGAAACTGTCGCAGCGCCAGCTCGTAATTCGTCAGGGTGCGTTCGGATGAACGACGTTCCGAACTCATGAACTCCAGAAACGCGTCGGCCAGCGGATCATCAGCCATGGGGTTCAGCCTCCGTTACGTTTCGCCCGGCATTCGGTGCAGATCTCATCTCCCGAGTCCAGCACGCGGAAGTCGAGCTGCGGATTGTCGATCTCTGTTTTTTTGCAGACCGAGCACTGATGGAAAAACGTGCCCTCAGGCAGCTTGGCGGACTCAAACTGGCCGCGTCGGGCCATGACACGCGCCTGCTTGGCCCGCTCACTCATAAAGCTAGGGCCGAAGACCACGAGGTAGTTCAAATGGCAGGCAATCACCGGCAGCAGGAAGGAAGGATCACGCATCACCAGAAACGCCGTCATCCCGGCGCTCAGCAGCGCCACCCACTTCATTTTCACCGGCAGGATGAAGTAAATCATGATCTCCTCGTTGGGGAACAGCGTCGCGAAGGCAAACAGCAGCGTTTGATACAAAAACATGCCTGGTGCGGGCCAGCCAAAGATCAACGCACCCAGCGTCACCGCAAACATCCAGCCGAATATGTAGAGGTTCACCCGGAATGCGCCCCAGGCATCGTCCAGCCCACGCCCGATCCACATCATGAACATCGTGCCGATCAGCGCCCAGATGAGCGAAAAATTGCCTGGGATGAACACATGCGTGATCAACCGCCACACCTCGCCGTTCATCACCCGCGCCGGATTCAGGTCCAAAAACATCAAATAAGCCGCTGCGCCCTCTGGGGACATGACCATGACCATGAACAGCACCAGCAATTGAAACATCGCGATGACCTGCACGAGGCCCGGAATGGCAAAACGACCGAACTTGGACTCTAAATTGGAGATGAGGCGCATGAATGCTTGTTGGTAGCCGGGTTTCAGCCCGGAGCAAAGAGAAGAACCATCACTACGCATCCCGCCGCCAGCCAGTCGCGTGTTCCGAAGCGATCCGCGTCGCCCGTGAAGCGCAGGAGCTTGAACAACGCGCCCGTCGGGCAGCCGTAGCGGCAATAGGCTAGCGGGGTGATCAACGACCAAAGCAATCCCGCGATGGCGATCACGATGCTCGCCCAGCCCGCGACGCGGAACAGATACGCGTCGAACGGCTCTAGGGCGTTCAAATCCACCGGCAGGGCAAACGCCACGCTCATGAGCACAAACGCCAGCAGCACAAACGGCAGCTTCGAGAAAAAAGCGTCCATCCGCTTCGAGGGTGACCACTGCCACGGCAGACGCTTCGCCAAAAGCTGCTGCAACGCACCGTGCGGGCAGATGTGGTGACAGTAGAGCTGCTTGCCGGTGAAAACCGGCCCCAGCAGCGCCACCGCTGCTAGCAGTACCAGACCATGCACGTTGCGCCACGGCGTGCCATGCGCCGCCCAGCCGGCCAGCAGGCCTTGGGAGAGCATTTCGCCCGCCATGAAGCCCCCGTAAGCCACCAGCAGCGCGTGATGCAGATGGCGGCACCACGCCCGCCCACGCATCGGCGTGAACGCCATCACAAACGCTGCCAGAATGACCACCACATGCCCTGTGTCCTGCCAGCGCCAGCGGATCAAGCTCCACCAGCCGCGTTTTGCCTCTTTCTCCTTCAACAAGGCCTGCGCACGCACACGCACACCTTCCGCCACGCCATAACTCGTCTGCGTCGCACCAGAGACACCTTCCACACCCGCCGCATTGAAGTCGATGCTCGCGATCTTCTCCGTCGTCATGCCATCAAAGGTCTTTAAAAACGCCGTGTCTCCCGTGACGTAGCCGACATAGGCCTCGTTGTCATAACTCCGACGCAGCGCGATGCCTCGGAGCGTCGAACCTGCCGCGTCCATCAGCATAAACGTGTCGCTCGGCCCTTTGTAGCCGACCACGCCATCTGAACTCGGTGCCGAGCGCACCGCCAGCGCGATGACAGCACCTTTCGCATCGAGCACCTCCTGCGAACCCGGATGCGCCTTCGATTCGCGCAGATTTGCGGCCGTTGGTTCGAGTTTCTTCACCTCATCCAGTGTGATCGCGTCAGGAAAACGCAGGGAGGTCGTCGCGCTCTTGCCCAAACGACGCAAAACACCCTCCGCAATCGCGCTGCTCGTCAAAGTCGCTCCAGAAACCGCATCCACTGGCATGTTCGCCATCTCGGCGGCCTTCTTGTTGGTGAACTGCTTGAAGAACGCCCGCTCACCCACCACCTCGGCCACATGATCCGTCGTGTCGCTGCTGTGCAGAATGCGCAGGCCGAGCACCTTCCCACGCGAATCGAGCGCGATGAGCGTGTTCGTCGGCCCCGCGTAACCGATGATGTCATCCCCCTCCGGCGAGGTCTGCATCACATGCCCGAGCGTGATCCCGGATTCATCCTTCACTGCCTGCATGCCCCCCTGAGGCATCAAAACAGCCGCCGTGGGAAAGAAATCACGCACACGCTCGACCGTCAGCTCCTGCGCAGATGGCTGATGCGAGCGCCGGATGGCAAAAACCACCGCAGCCAGCAGCACCACGCGCCAGAGGCGCAAAGCGGTGGATTTCCAGGGGCGGATCGATGACATGCTCGAACCGTTAGCTACCTAGCGACGAAAGTCACATGATGTTCGCCCGGTTACGTCGTTCTGCTGCCGGAAGATCACTGCTGGATCGTTGAGATGAGTCATGCGGCCGAGAGAAAATCATTCGTCGCTGACGTGGTTTGCGTCATCTTCGGCGATGTTCGGCCATCTCCCCGGTCCCTCCATGTGCTGCCAGAAGGCGGCGTCTTTGTATCGTGCGCACTTTTGCGGCCTCGGCACCAGTTTGCACCGGCATTACGGCGCGTGGGCACGCTGGCTGGTGAACCGGGACAGCACCTTCCTCACGCTGCTCGGCTCAGCTCTGGCGGAAACACCGCCGCAGCTCTGCCAGACGACCTGCTGCAACAAGTTCGCCTCGCCGCGCGATCTCGTGGCGGACAATGCGGTGCTGCAATACAGCGCCGCTGTCACGATCTGCGGCCTGAGCGCGAAACTCGATGACGACGCGCAGGATGAACGCGGCTGGCGTCGCCACGCGACACGATTCGGCTCCAGGACGCTAGACACGCCCATCGACGATGCCTTGGGCCTGCTGCACGCGATGCGTTTTCCCGTTCAAGACGTTCGTGCCTGGATGGCCGGTCAGGCAGACATCGAAAACTGTTCCGCGAGTCTTCAAGACTGCGCACGTCCCACCAGCGCTGCGTATGGCGAGATCGTGGGCCATCTCGCGCAGGTTTCCGGCTCGCCAGCGGCCAAACCGCTGCTGCATCAGCTCGGCGAAAGCCTGGGCTTCCTCATCTATGCGCAGGATGCATGGGAGGATTGGGCGCGGGACAAGAAGCGCGGCCAGTTCAATCCGCTGCACGCTTTTCCTGATCTCACGGGTCGTCGTGCTGCTTTGCTGCCTGCCTTGGAAGCAGCACTGGCCAGTCTGCGCCTTGCGTTTGACGCTCTGCCCTTGCGGCGCAATCGCGATCTGCTCCGCGCCGTGCTCATCGAGGGCGCGGAGGCACGCATCGCGCAAGTTGCCGAAGAGAAGGACAAGCCCCGGAAGCATCCTCAGTCGCCGATTGAGGGTGCCAAGCGCAAGCGCTCCTGCTGCGACCAATGCGACTGTAGCAGCCTGCCTGATTGCTGTGACTGCCTGCGCTTCTGCCGCCCCGGCAAAGGCAAAAGCTCCCTGTGCGACTGCAATCCCTGCGACGGGGACGGCTGTGAATGCTGCGGCTGCGACTGCTCGCCGTGATCAAACCACAGCGATGACTTTCGCCAGCGCACCAGGTCGCAGCGCAATCGCAGCGCCGACACGCTGCCCCAGCAATTTCTGTCCCAAGGCAGATGCAGGCGTGATGACGACGATCTCGCGCCCTTCATGCACGATCTCCGTGCCACCGGCGAACGGGCCGATGAAATAGTGCGCGGTTTCCTCGGGAGTCTCCAAACTCACCAGCGCACCGAGTGTGATCGCCGCTCCTGCTGCCATCTCGCTTCCTGACAAAGCCTCAAACGCCCGCACGGCTTCCTGCAGCTCCGTCACACGCTTGGCCTGACCTCGGGCGACATACGAGGCCTCGAGCGTGCGCGTGTCATACTTGTTCTCCGCCTTGCTGTCTGGGTCCGTGGCAGCGGCAAAGGCTCCCTGCGCGGCGCGGGTGAGCGCAGCGAGTTCCGCCTTCAGCACGGCGAGAAATTGAGCGAGGACGGCAGGTTTGTTCACGCGCAGGAGACTTCGTCCTCAATCATGCCAGGTCCGCGCGATGCGCTCGATGCTTAGCGCCTTGCCGGTGGCGGGGTCGATGGTGATCAGCGCACCATTCAAGCGCACGGCACCGCGACCCACGCCGAAGCGTGTGGGCATCATGGTGTGGAAGCGTTCCAGCACGGGCTCGATCTGGCTGCCGATGACGCTGTCCATCGGTCCACACATGCCGGCATCGCTTTGAAAGGCGGTACCCTTGGGCAGCACGCGTTCATCGGCGGTGGGCACATGCGTGTGCGTGCCGACGACGCCGGACACCTTGCCGTCGAGATGCCAGCCCATGGCGACCTTTTCGCTCGTGGCCTCGGCGTGGAAATCGACAAAGATCACCGGCGTCTCCTCACGCAGCTTCTCGACGCATTCGATGATGGCCGGGAAGGGGTTGTCGAGCTGCTGGTTCATGAAGGTGCGGCCTTGCAGGTTCACCACGGCCACCTTGCACTTTTTGGACTCCAAAACGACGTAGCCGTTGCCCGGCGTGCCTGCGGGGTAGTTCAGCGGGCGCAGCATGCGCGGCTCGTCGCCGAGGTAGGGCACGATTTCCCTCTGGTCCCAGATGTGATCCCCGCTGGTCACGACCGCGGCACCGGCGCGCATAAGGCTGATGGCGATCTTCGGCGTGATGCCACGCCCTCCGGCGGAGTTTTCACCGTTTACGACGACGAAATCAAGTTTGAGCTCCTCCTTGAGCAGCGGCAGCAGCACGGAGACCGCCTTGCGCCCTGGCTCGCCCACCACATCGCCCAAAAAAAGAAGGCGGAAGAGTCCGTCCGTGCTGTCTGCCGTGTTGTCGTTCATGTGCCGCCACTTAGTAGATGATGAGGCCGGGGATCAAGTCTAGGATGTGCGGATGATGAAACGAATGACGCGCCGTCCCCTGCCA
>JBIKYB010000067.1:0-20942 GCA_044355475.1 Prosthecobacter sp. | reverse complement strand
AAGTGGGTAAGAAGTCAGATGTCAGAAGTTGTGCTGCCGTAGGCGACACTTCTCACCTTTCACCTCTGACTTCTCACGCCGGGAGGCTGCTAAGCGGAGTGCAGCGACTTCCACGGCTCTTCTTCGCTGTGATCCACGAGACCCGGCTCATCCGCCTTCGCGGGGGAAAGGATCGCGAGGAAGACGAGCATCTCGTCGCCCACATTCCAGGTGCCGTGGATTTCGCCCATCGGGATGAAGGCCATGTCGCCCGGACCGAGGATTTTCTTCTGCTGGCCGACCCATTGCTCCGCCTTGCCAGAGATGATGTAGATCATCTCCTCCCGGGTCGGGTGCGAGTGGAAGGGATGGCTGCGGCCCGGCTCCATGTTCGCGCGCACCATCATGAGGTGCTCGTTGTTTACGATGTCGCTGCGGCAGAGCCACTCTTCGAGCGTCCACGGGGACTGGTAATCGACTTTTTCAGCGGCGGTGACGAAACGGCGGTTGGAGATGGCGTCAGACATGGTGCGTGGATGCTAGCGTGCTGAAAACGCGACGGCAAGCCGTGGGATGCACCTGTGGCTATCCGATTTGCCACTTGGCTACAGGTTCCGTAGGCCAGAGGTAAAATGATGACGGGTAAAATGATGTTCCGATCATTTTACCCGTCATTATTTTACCAACTCAATACGTGAACAAATCCTTCACCACCCACGGGCGCTCGATCTCCTTGCCCTGTTGTTTCATGAGCAGGGTCAGGGCGTCGGCCATGCGCTGTTTCATGTGCTTGGTCAGGCGGCGGCCTTTGCGGGCGCGTTGCACGGCCTTGTGGGTCATCGGCTCGGTGCTGGCGGTTACCAGGGCATGATTGGTCACCTCATGCTCGGTCATGATCCCGTCCAGAGGCTGCACGCCCATGTTGCGCTCGATTTCGTCTTGTCCCATGATCACCCTCTCATTCCGCAAACCGTCATCCGCAATCTGAATTCGAGCCATGTGCGCCACGCTCCATCTCGTGAGTTATTCAGAGGCGAACAAGTACTGAGGTAATGTTTCCATATGGCTTATCCGGGTCCAGCAGTTCCTTCCGTGATGCGCCGGGCCATGGCTCCGGCCCTTGAGGCGTTGGTGGATCTGATCTATCCGCGATTGTGCGGCGGGTGCCAGGTCCCGTTGGGGCAGGGGGTTCCGCGCAGCGGTGAGAGGGCGTGGTTTTGCCAGGTTTGCGCGGATGAACTGCCGCGGGTGGAGCCGCCTTACTGCCGGGTGTGTGGGGAGATGTATGACGGGGCATTCACGCATGAGTTCCGCTGCATGAACTGCAGCGGCCGCAAGCTGGAGTTCGAGTTTGCCGTGGCGGCCTGCCGGGCGGAGGGCGCGGTGCGGGAGCTGGTGCATCAGTTCAAGTATGACCGCCGCCTGCAACTGCGGGGTGCTTTGGCCGCGCTGATGCTGCGTACGTTGGAGGAACCCCGTCTGGTCGGGGAAAATCTGGCGGAATGGCTGCTCGTGCCAGTGCCGCTGCATCGCAGCCGGGAGCTGGACCGGGAGTTCAATCAAAGCTGGGAGCTCTGCCTGCGGCTGGCGCAGTGGACGGGCATCCCGGCGGCGAACGTCTTGGCTCGAATCCGCGAGACAGACACGCAGGCGAGCCTGGACCGCGATGAGCGGCTGCGAAACCTGCGCGGGGCCTTTGCATTGCGTCAACCACGGCCCTGGCAGGCCAAAACCTCGCTCCAAGGCCGCCGCATCCTGCTGGTGGACGATGTTTTCACCACGGGCGCGACGACGAGCGAGTGCGCTCGGGTGCTGCGGCGGGAGGGTGGGGCAGAAAAAGTGGTGGTCATCACCGCAGCACGCGGCTAGGATCGGTCCCGCGTCCGGCTCTGGCCGGGCCTGACAGTGCGAACGCCGGGCGGATTTGATCCCGTCCCGACAACTCCTGCGACATGCCACTCGGGGAGACGCTCCATCAGGTCCGCCATCGCAAGACGCCCACACCGACTGACCTACCATGGGATTTTTCAAAAAACGCACCGTTGACGAACTTGGCGAAAAGAAACGCGACATGCCGGAGGGCCTCTGGACGAAGTGTCCCTCGTGCAATGAGAGCCTGTTCGAGGATGCATTGAGCAAGAACCTCCGCGTCTGCACGAGCTGCGGCTACCATTTCACCATCAGCTCTGGCGAGCGCATCTCCAGCATGGTGGACGAGGGCAGCTTCGTCGAGATGGACAAGGTGCTCGACTCGGTGAACGCCCTCGGCTTCAAAGGCTACCTGGACAAGGTGAAGGCCTACCAACAGAAAACCGGGCTGACCGAAGCTGTCGTCACAGGACGGGCACTGATCGAAGGCGTGCCGGTGCTGCTGGCCATCATGGATTTCCGCTTCCTCGGGGCCAGCATGGGCAGTGTGGTGGGCGAAAAAATCACCCGCGCCATCGAGGCCGCCACCGCCGAGCGCAAGCCGGTCCTCGTGTTCTCAGCCTCCGGTGGTGCTCGCATGCATGAGGGCATCCTGAGCCTCATGCAGATGGCCAAGACGAGCGGAGCGCTGGCCCGGCACGCCGAGGCGCGCCTGCCTTACATTTCCATCCTCACGCATCCGACCACTGGCGGCGTCACCGCCAGCTTCGCCACGCTAGGAGACATCATCATCGCCGAGCCGAAGTGCATGATCGGTTTCGCCGGTCCGCGTGTGGTGAAGGAAACGACCCATGCCGACCTGCCGCCCGGCTTCCAAACGGCCGAGTTCATGATGCAGCACGGCCTGGTGGACATCATCGTGGACCGCAAAGACATGCGCACCACGCTGGCGAAGCTGTTGCGCTACATGGCCGCGGGCAAGGCTGCCTGATGGAGCAAGCGTCTTTGTTTCTGGTTTTGCCGCAGTCTTCCTGGTCCAGAACCAGGGCAAACGCATGCAATGATGGGGTATCTGAGCGGTGAGGAAGCGGGGAATACGGATCGGTAGCGGGCCAAGAATGTGAATAACCGCCCGGACTGTGAATATAGCCTCGGTAATTTTCCGCGAATAATTATGGCAATCGGACTGGCAATCCATTATTTAAGGCCCATTAAATACCGCGAATTGCCAGCCTGTGCCGCTGGTTGCTGTTTCCGCCTGCCATGTCCGCCGCGAAGAAAGGTCCCAAAAAGGCTGCCAAGCGCTCTCCCAAGAAGCGCCCGGAACCGGACACACATGTCATCGACTACGAGCCGGAGTCCCCGGTGATCCGTGAGCATGAGGCGGAGGAGCGCCGCCGCCGTGGCTTCCGCACCGCCATGTGGATGATCGCTGCGATGATCATCTTCGGCCTTGGTTGGGTGACTTGGCACGAGGCGCTGGAAAAGAACTCCCAATTCCTGCTCAAGGCGGTGGAGGTGAACACTGAGGGCACGCTCACGCGCGAGCAGATTGTCGCTGCCACCGGGCTGACCACCGCCACGAACCTGCTCACGATGAACCTGCGCGAGGTGCGGGCCAAGATCGAACGCCTGCCGCAGGTGAAGTCCGCCGTGATCCACCGTGACTACCACGGCAAGCTGAGGCTGGATGTCGTGCAAAGACTGCCGGTGGCCTGGATCGAGTGCGCGAAATGGAAGCTGATGGAGCCGCTGAGCGGCAAGGGCTGCCTGATGGACGCTGAGGGCGCACCTGTGCCGTGCGAGGTGATCACGAAGCAATGCCTCGCCATGCCGCGCATTCAGTTTTCTGAACTCAGCGAGGCCGTTCCAGGCAAGGTGGTGCCGGATTTGCAGGTCCACGCGGCGCTTCGACTGATGCGGGAGTTGCAAAAGCGTGACGAAGATGGCCGCGCCAAGCTAGAACGCATCGAGATCCCGAATGCGTGGTCGCTCGTGGCTCATTTTGCTGGCGAGGTCAAAATCACCTTTGGTGTGGACGATCTGGAGCCACAGCTCGCCCGCTTTGACCGTTTCATCCACGAGGCGCAGGCGCGGAACTGGCGCGTGGCCACCTTGAACCTCCTCGCACGGGTGAACACGCCCGTCACCTTTCACGAGCCACCGGACGTCACCGGGCTGAATCTGGCGGACACCGCCGCCGCCTCCACCCCACCCGCACGCTGATTCTCTCCATGGCCAAAAGCACCATCTACGCAGGACTCGAAATCGGAACGCACAAAATCTGTGTCGTCGTCGGCGAGGCGAAGCGTGACGGGGCCATCAAAATTCTCGGCGTGGGCCAGGCACCCTCGCGTGGGGTGCGCAAAGGTGAGATCGTCGATTTTGAAAAGGTGCAGACCTGCGTGAATGACGCGCTCGTGCGCGCCGAGGACCGCAGCGACGTGATGATCCGCAATGTCTTTCTCGGTGTCACTGGTGCGCACATTGAAAGCCTGAACAATCGTGGTCGCCACCGCCTGCCGGACGATCAAACCGAGATCACCGAGGACGATGTCGAAGAAGCGAAGGAGATCGCCCGTAGCGTGTCCATCCCGCAGTCGAACGTGTTTCTGCACAGCGTCACGCGGCAGTATATCGTGGATGGTGTCGAGGCCGTGCGGCAGCCGATCGGCCGCGAGGGCCGCGTGCTGGAGGCGGACTATCACATCATCCACGGCATCCGCGGTCGTGTGCAGAACGCCATCCGCTGCGTGCGTGAGATTCCTCTCGAAGTCGAAGATGTGGTCTTCAATCCGGTCGCCGCTGCACAGGTCGTGCTGACGCGTGAGGCGAAAATGCAAGGCGCACTCATGATCGACTTCGGTGCCGGCACCTGCGACTACGTTTTGTATGAAGACGGCATGATCACCGCCTCCGGGTGTGTGCCGCTGGGCGGCGATCACATCACGAACGACGTGGCGATGGCCCTGCAAATCCCGAACGGCCGCGCTGAGCGGCTGAAGGTCGAAGAAGGCAGTGTTTTATACGATGAAGTGCCAGAGGGCGAGATGCTCAGCATCGAGGACGATACTGGTCTGGTCCTCGGCGAGGTGGAGCGTGCTTTCCTGAACGAGGTCATGAATCTGCGCACCAAGGAAATTCTGATCCAGGTGCGCGTGCGTGTGGAGGAGCATCTCGGTCGCCTCGGCGCGGGCATTTACCTCACCGGTGGCGTGAGCCTCATGAAAGGCGTTGACGCCGTGGCGCGTGAGGTGTTTGGCATCAAAGTAACACGCGCTGGCTCCGCTCCCGTGAGCGGCATCACCGCTACCTTCGAGAACCCGCAGTATTCCGCGCCCATCGGGCTCATCCGCTACGCGCAGATCCTCGACAGCGAAAAGCCTTTCCTCTCGCCCTTGAAGCGCCTCGGCAGGCGCATGCAGGAGCTTCTTTCCTCCGTCACTCTTTAAACACCAGCCAGCACATCCTTAACCACCCACGATTATGGTAGAATACGACCGTTCCCAGTCCAGCGAAGGTGCCAGTAAAACAGGGCCTCGCATCTGCATCGTTGGCATCGGCGGTGCCGGCTCCAATGTCGTCGATCGTATCACGCTCGACCGCATCGTCGAGGCCACGCTCATCTGCGCCCACACCGATGTGCGTGTGCTAGGCCACTCCATGGCACCGGTGAAGATTCAGCTCGGCGCGGAGCTGATGAAAGGCATCGGCGCCGGTGGCGATCCCGATCTCGGGCGCGAGGCCGCCTTGTTCTCCCGCGAGCAGATCCGCCAGTCGGTCGAAAATCACGACATCATCTTCATCAGCGCCGGTCTCGGCGGCGGCACCGGCAGTGGCGCGGCTCCAGTCATCGCTGAAATCGCCAAAGGCACCGGGGCGCTCGTTTTGGTCGTTGCCACCATGCCCTTCAGCTTTGAAGGCCGCCGCCGCCTTGCTCAGGCGGAGGAAGCGCTCGAACTGCTGCAAAAACGTGCCGACGCTCTCGTGCTTTTTGAAAACAATCGCATGGGAGAGCTCATCCTGCCGAAGGACGGCATCCAGAAAGCCTTCAACCAGGCCGATCAGCTCATCGCGCAGAGCCTCCGTGCGGTTTCCACCATCACCACCACCCCAGGGCTGGTGAAACTCGGCCTGGATGATCTTACCACCGCACTGGCCGCCACCAATGGCCGCTGCCTGTTCGGCTTTGGCGAGGCCCGGGGTCAAAACCGTGGCACCGAAGCGCTCAAAAAGGCGCTCAAGAGTCCGCTCATCGACCAAGGACGCCTTCTGCATCAGACAAGGACACTGCTCGTTCACGTCGCTGGCGGCGAATCGCTCACACTGGTCGAAGTCGAGGGCGTCATGAAGCAGCTTGGCCGTCATGTGCCCGACCAAACGCACATCCTGTTCGGTCTCGGTGTCGATGCGAAGCTTGGAGATGCGATTGCCATCACGCTCATCAGTTCACTCGGTCTGAGTCAGCTCAATGCGCACGCCACGGCTGCGCCGCCGTCTGAAATGCTCCAGCCGCGTGCCGAGGCAGCCCCCGCGCCTAGACGTGAGGCCCCGGTGAAAAAAGCCGCCGCACCGCCGCCGATGCATGCAGAGCCGGTGGCCGACCTGCTTTTCAAGTCCGAGGAGATCACTGCCCCAGCGCACCTCCCTGCCGTGGAAGTCGTCGAAAGCATCCAAGAACCGGAACCAGAGCCTTTCATCGAAGAAGAAGAGCCGACATTTTTGGATGATGCAGAGTTTGAGGCTGAGCAGCCCGCACCGGCTGAAATCGCACCCGCACCTGAAACCGCCCGCATTCCCGTGCGCACGCCGGTGGCAAGAGAACTCGCCGAGGCGGCCCGTGCCAAGGAATCCACTCTAGCCTCTGTCGTCGCCCGCAGTGTGACGCTGCAAACAGAGTCTGCTCCGCCGCAGGATGAATTGATCTCCTTCGACAACACGCCCCCGCCTGCAGTCACGACGATTCACGCCACCACCATCGTCGCCCGCAAGCCTGCCAGCGATCCGCAGCAGACCTTCAGCCTAGGCGAGGAAGATCGCGGCCGCTTCAAGGACACCGAACCTTCCATCGTGCAGGGTGAGGATCTCGACGTGCCGACTTGGATGCGCTTGAAGAAAAAGCTGCGGAGGTAGTTCACTCTCCGCAGCCTGTTTTCAGAAGATTGTGATGCTTACTCCTTGAGCTCCGCGATCAGGTATTCCGTCGTGGATTTGGCCTTCACGTCGGTCACACCCGGATAAAACAGCTCACAGGCCACGCCGTTGGCCTTGCAGTGCTCTTGCAGCTTCACGCCAAAGTTCGCGGTGTGTGTCGGATCCTTCTGCACCTGACCCATCGCAGGCGGAGCGCCAAAGGAGAGGTAAACCGGCGGATCGAAACGGCCGCGAGCTCGGTTACGCCGCGCTTTCAGCCCTCACCGCTCTTCCCGCCAGCTGGGACGACTTTTGTGTATGCTGGCCCCGTCGTCTCCGGAGCCACACTCGGCTCGTGGAAGCATCAACGCATCGGCCTCGCCGAAAAAGCCGCTTGGAAGCTCCAACGCTGGCACGAGCCGCTGCGCTATCGCCCCGGCCAGCCAACGATCGAGCAAACCCAGGCCGAACTCGATCAATTCCAAGCCGACGAAGCCGCCGCCCGCGCCGCAGGTGATGAAACTCGCGCCGCCGACCTCCGAGCCCTGGCCGAACGCAAAACCCGCCTCCTCCATCGCCTTCACCAGCTCCCACGCGGCGAAACCTACCCACTCCAAGTCGTCCTCTGGCACCTCGGTGATGCCATCTGGCTCGGCGTCCAAGGCGAAAGCTACTCCCTCCTCCAAACCGAACTCCGCCGCCGCTTCCCCGACAAAATCATCGTCATTTCGACCATCGCCGCCGACTGGGGTGCCTCCTATCTGCCACCGCGAGAGCTATACGACACCGGCATCTACCAGGAAACCATCGCCGTCGTTGCGACAGGGAGTTTGGAGCAGTTGATTGAGGCGATAACCTCCAAGATCTCAGCATGACCTCTTCCGACTCGTGGCATCGCCCACATTTTCAATCTCCGTCTGGGAGCCCGTTCTTATTCTATGTCCTGTTTGGAGAAATTGACTTGGGGGCTTCTTTGTCAGCCTCAACCTACAACGTCAATGCAGTTCCAGATGAGTTAAACGTGATGAGCTATGACCTTGATCGCCATGCAGACACGATCAGGTCATTCCAAGAGGGCTACCTCTGGGACCAACTTGTCGCCACGCAACCGGCGTTTGCCCAACAAATTGCCGCTCAGACTAGCTGCGTGATATTGAGGGGCGAATTCGCTGACACCGAATCACTTGGCTGCCTGAGGAATACAGTGGGCTTGATCACGCACTTTTTAGATCATGGCGCGGTCTGTGTTTACGATCCCCAAATGTTTGAGTGGTGGACACCTGAGAACTGGCGCGAACGTATCTTCAAACCTTCGGCTCCGGTCCCGCGGCACCACACAGTGATTTTAGTCTCTGAGGACAAGAACGGGACGGAATGGTTTCACACGCGTGGCATGCTTAAGTTTGGTCGGCCTGATTTGAGCATTCGCCAAGTCAGTCAGGACTGGCGGGATGGCGCAATTGATCTGTGCAATCGGTTCATCGAGTTCCAAGCACTTGGGGGTGTAATTGATGAAGCACAGGAGATCCGGATGCGCTCTGTGCCTACCGGACTGCATGGCTTTCATTCAGGGCATCTCGATGATCCTGACTTCAACAACACTCACGTCGAAATTCGATAGTTTCCCAATTCAAGTCCGAATCCTTCCGCAGCCAATCTACTGCATGAAAATCACCGCCATCGAAACGCTCGTCTGACATGCTCGGATGCGAATCTGGGGCTTTTTCAAAGTCATCACCGACCAGCCCCACTGAATTGTTTCCGCTGCCCGCTTCGCTGACTCCACGCCTTTCATTAGACAGTGTCATGCAACGTACAAATGGCTATGTGCCGCCACCCTTTGATCTCAGCCGAAAAGAGGAAATCCTTCCTGGAACCTCGCAAGAATCCCGGAAAGGCCCACCAACATCACCAGCAGCAAAAACAGCATTCCGGCGATCAGAAAGAGGACCAGCCGCTTCCAGCAGCGTTTCCATTCGGTTGTTTCGGAGTCTGTGACCGAGCAGCGTCGGAGTTTGGAAAGGCTTCGTTCGATTCCCACGGCGACCATGCCTAGCCACGCAAAAAACGCCGCCACCACAAAGGTGACGGCTTGAAACCAAGGCGACACGCTGTGCCTGTAACCACCAAAGGCAACGAGAAGGGCGTTCGTGAATGCGAGGGCTGCGCATAGCCACGAGATGATCCGATAGGTGATCGTCAGCATGGGGGCCAGTCAATACGCGCTCGTGTCGTTTTGCAAAGCACCGCTTTTGAAGTGCCTGCCATGCCAGCAATTTTCAATCGTCGCCTTCCAAACTGGATTTATCAGCGTCAGATTAACGTTTTATCAGCGGTTCAAAATTCTCCCACTTCATGAAGATCACAGCCATCGAAACCCTTGTCTGTCATGCCCGGATGCGAAACTGGGTGTTTGTCAAAGTCGTCACGGATCAGCCCGGTCTCATTGGTTGGGGCGAGGCGACGCTGGAGTGGCACACGCGCAGCATTGTGGGGGCGATTGAAGACATGTCGCACCTGCTCATCGGCGAGGACCCGACGCGGGTGGAATACCTCTGGCAGATGATGTATCGGCAGCACTTCTGGCATGGGCACGGCATCGTGCGGGCCACAGCGATTGCGGGCATCGACCTCGCGCTGTGGGACATCGTGGGCAAAGTGGCGAACATGCCGCTCTCGAAGGTCTTCGGCGGTCCGGTGCGGGATTGGGTGCGCACCTACTGCCATCTCGGTGGCGGAAAGATGGAGGATTTTTATCAAACACCCGCCGACAATGCGAAACGCTTCGCCGAACTCGCGCAGCAGGCCGTGGCGGATGGTTACACGGCCTTTAAAAGCATGGCCGTGCCGAGCACGATGCCGATCGAAGGCATGAAACCCGTTCGCGCGGCCGCAGCAGCCGTCGCGGCCATGCGCGAAGCCGTGGGACCGGACATCGACATCATGGTCGATTGCCATGCGCGGCCTTCACCGGCCATGGGACTCAAATTCGGCAAAGCGCTCGATGATTTCGGCCTCTACTTCTTCGAGGAACCCTGCTGGCCGGAGGCGGTCGATGGCCTCGCGAAGATCAATGCCGCACTGACAACGCCTGTCGCCAGCGGCGAGCGTGTGACGAACCTGGAGGCCTTCAAAGACATGTTCGAGAAGCGTGCGGTCGAGATCTGCCAGCTCGACATCACGCACTGCGGCGGTCTCAGCGCCGCGAAACGCATCGCCGCGCTCGCCGAGGCCCATCGCATCGCTTTGGCCCCGCACAATCCTCAAGGCCCCGTCAGCACCGCCGCGTCACTCGAGTTCGGCTTCAGCCAGCCGAGCTACATCATCTGCGAAACCGTCCACAACGACGTGCCTTGGCGGCAAGACGTGGTCGAGGAAGGCTTCACCATCGAAACCAAAGGCCGCATCGTCCGCCCGAACACCAAGCCCGGCCTCGGCATCACCATCAACGAGGCCGAGGTGAAGAAGCATCCCTTCCAGCAAGAGATCGTGCTGCGTGAGTTTAGCCCCGATGGCGCGGTGACGGACTGGTGAGCAAGTTCATCAGCCGCCCGCCCGTAATTTGCCGCGTGCGTTTTCTGTTTCCGCTTTGCCTGCTCGTCGCCACACCGCTCCGTGCGGTGGATTATATGCGTGACGTATTGCCGTTGATGAGCCGCTTCGGTTGCAATGGCTCCGCGTGCCACGGCAAGGCGGAAGGGCAGAATGGATTCAAGATTTCCATCTTCGGCGCTGATCCTGCCGCTGATCATGAGGCAATCACGCGTCAGTCACGCGGCCGTCGCATCATGCTGACCGCGCCGGAGCACAGCCTGCTGCTGCGCAAGGCCGCAGGCGAGGTGCCGCACGCTGGCGGCTCGCGCATGAAGACGGGTTCGCGCGAATACACGATTCTGCGCGATTGGGTGGCCCAGGGCGCGCCGTTTGCGACCGAGGGCCGCGCGGAGATTGCTTCGCTCACGGTGGAGCCGGTGGAGCGCGTGATGACTTTCGGCCAAAAACAGCCGCTGCGCGTCAAAGCCGTGCTCAGTGACGGCACAGAGCAGGATGTGACCTGGCTGACACAATTTCAGTCGAACGACAACGCCATCGCCGAGGTTAGCGAGCGTGGTGAGGTCACCACCGGCAGCGCGGTGGGTCAGGCGGCCGTCATGGCGCGCTACCTCGGCCGCATCGCCATTTTTCACGTCATCGTGCCGCGTCCAGGTGAAGCGGTGGCGGCCAACGCGGAGACCTTCAATGATCTCGACGAGCATGTGCAGACCAAGCTGCGCAAAATGAATCTGCAGGCCTCCGCCGTGGCCGATGACGCGACCTTTCTGCGTCGTGTCACGCTCGACCTAATCGGCCGTTTGCCGACGGTGGATGAAGCGCGTGCCTTTTTGCAGAGAACGGGGCAGGACAAACGCGCGCGTCTTGTCGATGCGCTGATCGAGATGCCAGAGTTCGCAGATTTTTGGGCGCTGAAATGGGCGGACTTGCTGCGCGTGGACCGGCTGGTGCTCGACCATCACGCCGCGCATGATTATCACTCATGGATTCGCACCGCCGTGGCGGAAAATCGGCCGCTGGATGTTTTCGCGCGCGATTTGCTCACCGCGCAGGGACCGCTGGAGGAGCAGCCAGCGGGTTACTTCTTCAAAGTGGCCAAAAAACCGGGTGAGATGGCTGCGTCGCTCTCGCAGGTCTTCCTCGGCGTGCGCATCAACTGCGCGGAGTGCCACCAGCATCCGACCGACCGCTGGACACAGCGCGACTATCATGGCATGCGCGCCTTTTTTGAGCAGGTGAGCTATAAAAAGGCCGGCGGTGCCGAAGCGCTCATCATTCAAGGCAATCCACAGGTGAAGCACCCGCGCACCAAGGAACTCGTGCAGCCTTACGCGCTCGGCACCACGATGCCTGACACAACGCCGGACGGCGACCGCCGCGCCGCGCTGGCACAGTGGATGACCGCGCCAGAGAATCCATGGTTCGCACGCAACATGGCCAACCGCCTCTGGGCGCACTTCATGGGCCGTGGCGTCGTCGAACCGGTGGATGATTTCCGCGCCACGAATCCACCGAGTAATCCTGCGCTGCTCGATGCGCTGACGCGGCACCTCATTGAGCAAAAATTCGACGCTCGTGCTCTGATTCGGCTCATCACCGCCTCACGCACCTATCAACTCAGCGCCACGCCGAATGCCACGAACGAAAACGACACGCAGAATTTCAGCCGTGCCGTCTTCCGCCGCCTGCCCGCCGAGTCACTGCTCGATGCCATGTGTGATGTGACCGGTGTGCCGGAGAAATTCAGCGGCGTGCCCGCAAACACGCGCGCGGTGGAGCTATGGGACAGCCAGCAGCAGCATTACTTTCTCAAACTCTTCGGTCGTCCCTCACGCACCACACCCTGCGTGTGTGAGCGCAGCACCGGTGCCAGCATCAGCCAGGCGCTGCATTTGATGAACTCGCCCAACCTGCAAAACAAGCTCGCTCACGCTGGCGGCAGGCTCACCCAACTCGCCTCCATGAGCGACGCGCAAATCATCGAGGAACTCTGGCTCGTCTGCTTCAGCCGCTTTCCTGATGAAAACGAACGGCAGCAGGCCATGGAGCACCTGTCCTCGCGCCAAGACAAACGCCGCCAGTCCATCGAGGATCTCGCATGGTCGCTCCTGAACACGGTGGAGTTTGTGTTCAATCACTGAGCGCGGACAAAGAAGTCACCAAGCCGCCGTATTAACCCGCCATGAACACCTCACCCTTTTGCGATGGCCTTTCGCGCCGCAGCTTTATTCGCGTCGGCGCTGCCAGTACGCTGGGGGCGCAGTTTTCACTCGGCGGGCTGCTGCAAGCAGAGTCGGCGGTGAAAACGGCCACACGCGGCGATGTGTCGTTTATCTTTGTCTTCCTGCGCGGCGGGCTGAGCACGATCGACACCTTTGACATGAAGCCGGACGCGCCGGACACCATCCGCGGCGAGTTCAAACCCGTGCGCACGAAGGTTCCTGGCATCCACATCTGCGACCAGCTCCCGCGCATCGGCGGTGTGATGGACCAGTTCTCGCTGATCCGCTCCTTCACGCATCAAAACGCCGGTCATGGCCATGCGGATCATTACATGATGACCGGCTATCATCCGACGGCGGCGTTCAATGGCAGTCTCACGCCGAACAACGAACATCCGTGCATGGGTAGCGTCATCGCCAGCAAACTCGGCGCACGCGGCAGCATCCCGCCGTATGTGTGCTTGCCCACGCTGCATCCCAGCGGCAGCAGCGCATATCTGGGACCTGACGCCGCGCCTTTTACCATCGAGGCGGACCCAAACTCCCCCGGCTTTCAGGTGCCAGACCTCATGCCACCGCTCAGCATCGACGCGCAACGTCTCGAGGACCGGCGCGGTCTTTTGAGCAAGGTGGACCGCTTTCAGCGCAGCATTGAGCAAAAGGCCAACGCCGCCGCGCGCGATCTCGGAGTCTTCAGCCAGCGCGCTGTCTCGCTCATGACCAGTAAGGAGGCGAAGCAAGCCTTCAATCTTCAGGCCGAGGATGAAAAACTGCGCGATGCCTACGGGCGCAACACGCTTGGCCAGAGCTGTCTCATGGCACGCCGCCTCGTCGAATCCGGTGTGCGTTGCGTCACCATCGAGCATCAAAACTGGGACACGCACTACGGCCAGTTCCCCACGCTGAAGGACGATTTGCTGCCAAAACTCGACAACGCCATCTCCACACTCTTCACCGACCTGCGCCAGCGCGGCATGCTGCAAAAAACGCTCGTCGTCATCACTGGCGAGTTTGGCCGAACGCCCAAGATTTCCAAAGAAGGTGGCCGTGACCACTGGAGCCGCTGCTTCACCGTCGCGCTCGGCGGCGGTGGCATCCAGGGTGGTCGTGTCGTCGGCCAGAGCGATAAAATCGCCTCCGATCCCGCAGACAGTCCGTACGGACCCGAAGATCTCTGCGCCACGGTTTATTCGCTCCTCGGCATCTCGCCGCATGATGAGATGCACACGCCCGAGGGCCGCCCCGTGATGCTGACCAACAACGGACGTGTCATCAAAGAGCTGATCTGATGCGTGCGTTCATTTTCATCGCGTCCTCCTTCGCGATGACGCTCCACGCCGAGCCGCCGGGTGCCTCGCACATCTTTCCAGCCGGTGGGCAGCGCGGCACCACGGTGAGCGCACGCATCGGCGGCTTTTATTTTCACGGCCACGCGGAGTTCGTGATGAACGACGTAAAGATCGAAGCGCCGGGCGAGGTCAAGGAAGTCGAAACGTTCTGGATCGAAGGGCCGATGATCACGAAGCCAGCGTCGCAGAAGGGCGAAGATTACCCGCGTGATCATGCGGTGGCGCTGAAGATTGCCGCAGACGCAGCACCAGGCATTCGCCATTGGCACTGCCGCACCTCGCAGGGCAGCACGCCGACGCTGCGCTTCGTTGTGGGCGATTTGCCGGAGGTCGTGGAGCAGGAGATCGACGGCACGCCGATCCCTCAGGAGGTGAAATGGCCGCTGACGATCAATGGTCGCGTCTTTCCTCGCGAAGATGTCGATCTGTGGACCTTTCACGTCGAAAAAGGCCGGCGCGTCGAGTGCGCGCTCGCTTCACGCGGCCTCGGTTTTCCGCTCGATGCCATGATGGAGGTCAGTGGGCCGGACGGACGTGTGGTGCGAAACGTGAAGCACGCTACGGATGCGTCGCATGATCCGAAGTTGACCTTCACGGCCACTCAAGCCGGTTTGCACACACTGAAATTGCACGACGCTGGTTTCGACGGCGGCCCGCATTTTGTGTACCGACTGACGATTCGGGCTGCGGAGCCTGAAAAGGCCGTGGCGGAGGCAAAACCGGGCTTGGTGAGCCTTCCGGCTGATTTCAGCGGTGTCATCGCGAAACCGGGCGAAAACGATGTTTGGAGTGTGATGCTCAAAAAAGGCGAGACGCTGGCTCTGGAGCTCGAAGCGGCACAAACCGGCAGCAGGCTCGACAGCGTGATCGTTCTCGGCAACGCGCAAGGCGTCGAACTCACGCGCAACGACGACCGCAACGAGTCCAGTCCCGACTCGTGGCTGCGCTTCACGGCGAAAAACGATGGTGAGCACCGCATCACTGTCAGCGACCGCTTTCCAACACGCGGTGGACCGGACTTTCATTATCGCGTGAAGGCCGCGCTCGTCGAAGCGGATGACTTTGAACTCACACTGGCCAGTGATGTGGTCAACATCACCCGCCAGACCGACACCGAGGCCGCTGATCCTGAGTTTGGTAAAAAGCAGCCGCCGAAAGGCAGCACGCTGAAGGTGAACCTCGCCGCCATCGGTAATTTCGCTGCGGAAGTGAAGCTCAGCGTCGAAGGCCTACCGGAAGGCGTCACGCTCGACAAGGACAAGATCGGCGCGAAGCAGAAAGCGACCGATCTCCGCTTCATCGCGCCACCGCGCACGAAAGCGCAGATGGTGAACATCATCATCAAAGGCATCGCCAAAATCGGCGAACGCGAAATCACGCGCACCGCGATTTTTCCGACGCTCGCAGGCGAACCGGAGATCAAGCAGACGCGTCTCGGCATCGCGCCGCCCGCGCCGTTCCGGCATGTGGGCGAGTATTGGGTGACGAACGACCAACCCGCCGGCACCACGATGAGCAAGACCTTCCAGCTCGTGCGCGACCACTTCGACGGTCCGATCACCGTGAGCTTCGCCGACCGCCAGGGCCGCTGCCTGCAGGCCGCCAGCGCCAAGCCGATGATCATTCCACCGGGCGCGAGCGAGTTCACTTACAGCGTGCTGTTTCCGCCGGACCTCGAGCTAGGCCGCACGAACCGTCAGCAACTCATGCTCGTCGCCGAGATCACCGACTTCGACGGCTCGAAGCACACGGTGAGTCACACGAGCTTCGAGCAGAACGAGCAGATGATCAGCGTCGTGTCGGAGGGCATGCTGAAACTCATTCCCGCCAACACTTCCTATGCCGCCGCGCCGGAAACCGAAATCAGCGTGCCCTTCACACTGCGGCGTGATCCGCGTCTCGCGAACCAGCCCGTGCGTGTCACGTTGCAGGTGCCGCCGCACATGCGCGGCGTCAGCGCGGAGCCCGTAGATGCCGCCAGTGGCCGCATCGTGTTGCGATTCGGCAAAACCCTCGGCCCCTTCAACATGCCCCTGACCTTGCTGGCCGAAACCAGTGACGGCAGCGACCCACCGCATGCCGCTGCTGCCAAAATCGAACTGGTGGCACCGAGCAACGCTGCCGAATGATTTCTCCGAGTCGCACCCGCTTCATTGTCCTCGCTGGCATCTGTGCGGGCGCAGCGCTGGCGTATTTTGTGCGCAATGGTGTGGGCCCGGCGGAGAGTACGATTCGCGCAGAGCTTGGTATTACCAAAGAGCAGTCGGGGATGCTGATGAGTTCATTTTTTTGGCCGTATGCATTGTGCCAGATCCCTGCGGCGATGCTGGCGCAGCGGATGGGTTCGCGCTGGGCGTTATCGCTCTATGGCGTGCTGTGGTCTATGGCCACAGCGGGATTGGCGCTGGGGAATCTGGCGGTGATGATCGGCTCGCGGGCCTTCATGGGCGTCGCGCAGGCGGGATTGGTGCCGGTGGGCACGACGGTGATGTCGCGCTGGTTTCCGCGCACGGCGCAGGCTTCGGCTTCGGGAGCATTCAGCGGCTTCATGTCGGTCGGAAGTATTGTCGCGGCTCCGTTGACGGCGTGGCTCGTGGTGAGCATCGGCTGGCGGTGGATGTTTGTGTGGTATGCGGTGCCCGGTGTGTTGTGGGCCGCTTGGTTTGCGGTTTGGTATCGGAATCGGCCTTCGGAACACGCGGCGGTGAATGAAGCGGAACGCGAGTTCATTGGACAGCATGGGAGTGAAGTGACGAGTGAACCGGGAGCGGTGCCATGGGACGTGCTCATCACGAGTCCGGCGATGTGGTGCCTTTGTGCTCAGCAGTTTTGTCGGGCGGCGGGTTACATCTTCTTCGCGAGCTGGTTTGCCACGTATCTGCAAGAAGCACGCGGCGTGACGATTCTCGGCTCCGGTTGGCTCACGACGCTGCCGCTGCTCGCCGATGTCACGGGCTGCATGTTTGGCGGCGTGCTGTCAGATGCGGTGCTGCGCTGGACGGGCAATCAGCGTCTCGCACGTCAAGGTCTGAGTGCCATCGCGCTGCTGCTGTGTGCTGGGTTGATCTTCAGCGCGTGGTTCGTCGCGCAACCGGTGATGGCGGTGCTGGTCATTAGCGCGGGCATGTTCTGCGCGGCGACGGCCAATCCTTGTTTGGGAGCGACGGTGATGAGTCTCGGTGGTCCTCATGTCGCCACCGTGAGCGCGACGGCCAACATGTGCGGCAACCTCGGTGCGGCGGCTTTCCCCATCGCCGTGCCGTGGCTGCTCGCACACGCCGGAGGCTGGAATGCAGTGCTCGGCGGGTTTGGCGCGCTCTACATCATCGCGGCGGCGTTTTGGCTGATGATGAAGGCGGAACGTGTGGCTTAGCCGCGAGCGTTCCGAGAGAAACAAAAACTCCCGAAGGCAGGCCAGAGTGTCCGCATCATGCCCGATGTAGAAATGAGCAAGGCGACGTTGCGTCAGGGAGGCACATCGGCGAGACTCCGTGCCCTTTTTCCGGCTGTCCCATGTCTTTTGAGCTTCTCGCCACCGATCCTTCGTCCCACGCCCGTCGCGGACGGCTGACGACGCCGCATGGCGTGGTGGAGACGCCGGTGTTTATGCCGGTGGGCACGCAGGGCACGGTGAAGGGGGTGCACCCGGATGAATTGCGGGCGCTGAACTCGCAGATCATTCTGGGTAATACCTACCATCTGTTTGTGCGGCCGGGGATGGAGATCATGCAGGCTGCGGGCGGTCTGCATGCCTTTGCGAACTGGGACCGGCCCATTTTGACGGACAGCGGCGGCTTTCAGGTCTTCTCTCTGGCGAAACTGCGCAAAATTAAAGAAGAGGGCTGCCACTTCCAAAACCACCTCGACGGGACGCCGATGTTCATCGGGCCGGAGACGTCGATGGAGATCCAGGCGACACTGGGATCGGACATCGCGATGCTGTTCGACGAATGCACGCCGTATCCCTGCGAGGCCAAAGAGGCCGAGAAGAGCCTCGATTTGACCCTGCGCTGGGCCAAACGCTGCCGGACGTGGATTGATGAACACCAGCCGCAAACCGGTGGCGGCGCGCAGCAGCACTTCGGCATCGTGCAGGGCAGTGTGTATGAGGATTTGCGCAAAAAATCGGCCCGTGAACTCGTGGCGATGGGTTTTGACGGCTATGCCATCGGCGGGCTGAGCGTCGGGGAGCCGGAGGAAGACATGATGCGCATCGCCGAATGGGTGACGCCGCTGCTTCCGCAAAATCAGGCCCGCTACGCGATGGGGCTGGGTACGCCGCCGCAGGTGATCGAGCTGATCGCGCGTGGCATCGACATGTTTGACTGCGTTTTGCCCACGCGGCTGGCGCGGAATGGCACCGCCTTCACCCACGAAGGCATGATGAACCTGCGCAATGCCTGCCATGCCAAGGATTTCCGCGATCTCGCCGAGGACACGCATCCGCTCTGCCGGGGCTTTTCACGGGCGTACATCCGCCATTTGGTGCAGGCCCAGGAGATTCTGGGTTTGCGGTTGATTTCTCTGCATAACCTGCATTTCTACGCGTCCCTCACGTCCAGGGCACGTCAAGCGATCGAACAGGGTTGTTTCGCCGAGTTCCGGGCTGAGGTGATCGCGAAATACCAGCCCTCCACCGCCAGCCTCGAATCATGACCTCCTCACTTCTCGCAAATTCTCTTCTTCTTGCCCAAGCCGCACCCGCCGGAGGCCAGGGTGGCATCCTTGGCAGTCCCATGATGCTGCCGATCCTCATGATCGTGGTCATGTACTTCGTCATCTTCCGTCCGCAGCAGAAGCGCATGAAGGAGCATCAGAAACTCATCGCAGGTGTGAAAGTGGCCGACCATGTCGTCATGGAAAGCGGCGTGCATGGCATCATCACTAGCGTGAAGGACCGCACGGTCATGGTGAAGATCGCCGACAATGTCAAAGTCGAGTTTGAGCGCAGCAAGATCGCCGCTGTGACGAAAAAGTCCGATGTCGTCGAAGCGACTGAGGCTTGAATAAGAGCCGCCTGAAGATTTCCAACCTCCCTCCAACCCGTTTATGAACCCCTACGCCACCTTCCTCGTCGGTGCCTCGATCTTGTTGCTGCTGCTCCTTTATGTGGGCACTGCCGTTCACAAGACCAAGCGCTTCACCGGCACGCTGCTCGTCGCCCTCGCGGCTTTTGCTTCGTTGTACACGGTGAACGCGCTGGGTTTGAAGCTGGGCATCGACCTTCAAGGCGGCAGCGAGTTCATCGTGAAACTTGAGCCGGGAAAAAACGCGGATGGCACGGCACGGGCGGTGACTCCTTCGGATGTGCAGCAGGCCATCGACATTCTCGAAAAGCGTCTCAACCCCAAGGGTGAGAAAGACCTCGCATTGCAGCCAGAAGGCGCGGACCGCGTGGTGATCCAGATGCCGGGCATTTCGACGGATGAAATCAAAGACGTCCGCGACAAGATCCAGCAGGTGGCGCATCTCGAATTCCGCCGCGTGCATCCTGAAGGCCGCAGCAAGCTGGAGCAGATCAAGGCGCGTGGTGGCATCAAGGAGCCGGGCTGGACAGAGATGGCCTACCGTGAGCCTGAGACCGCCAAGGATGGCACCGTGCTGGCCACTTCCGAACTCGTGCGAGACATGCCGGACCTGGAGGGCGACATCGTCGCCGACGCTTTCCGTGTGTTTGACGCCGAGGGCAACAAGGTGGTGCTCAAGCTCAACAGCGAGGGTGCCAAGCGCTTCGACGAGCTGGCGGCGGTGCATTACCGCAAGCAGATGGCCATCATCGTTGACGGCCAGATTCACTCCGCCCCTTCGCTCAACGCGCAGCAGTTCGGCGGCACGGCCGAGATCTCCGGTGGCAGCAAGGGGTTCACCGAAACCGAGGCCGACACGCTGGCCACGCTGCTGAACAATCCGTTGCGAAACCCGATGAAAATCCTCTCGGAAAGCTCCGTGTCCTCCGCCTACGGCCAGTCTTCTATCGACCAGGGCAAATGGGTGGGCATCGCCGCGCTTCTGATCACCACCTGCTTCATGCTGTTCATCTACCGCCTCGCTGGCATCGTGGCGATCATCGGTCTGGTCATCAACATGTCGATCCTGTTTGGCGCGATGTCGCTCTTCGGCTTCACGCTCACCATGCCCGGCATCGCGGGTCTCGTTTTGACCATAGGCATGGCCGTGGATGCGAACGTGCTCATCTTCGAGCGTTTGCGCGAGGAAATGGAGGCCGGCAAGACACTCTCTGCCGCGCTGGACGCCGCGTATGAAAAGGCATTCTCCGCCATCGCCGACTCAAACATCACCACGCTGATCTCGG
Source organism: Prosthecobacter sp. (assembly GCA_044355475.1). GTDB lineage: Bacteria > Verrucomicrobiota > Verrucomicrobiia > Verrucomicrobiales > Verrucomicrobiaceae > Prosthecobacter. Next base: position 525 of record JBIKYB010000067.1, on the reverse strand, counting down.
CGGTCATTCTTTTCGCCATCTCCGGCGGTTTGGTCAAAGGCTTCGCCATCACGCTCATGATCGGTCTGCTTTCCTCCATGATCGGGGCACTTATCGTCACCCGCGTGATTTTCATCTGGGTGGTGGACAAGAACCTCCTGCAGAAGATCACCACGACTAAGCTCATCCCGGACAAGGTCTTCGACATCCTGTCCGCGTCGCCCAAATTCATCATCGCTTCCTTGGTCGTCACGGCCATCTCGTTTGCGACGCTTGGCTACAAAGGCCAGTCCAGCCTCGGCATCGACTTCCGTGGCGGTGGCCGCGTGGATGTTGTCCTCGCGCCTGGCAAAGACATCATAGACGACGACTTCAATGCCCTCATCAAGACGCTCAAGCAGCCCGGAGGCAAAGAAATCGGCACTCATTACATCCAGCGCAAGAGCGACCCGGCAACGGGAGCCACGAACATCAGCATTCGCTGTGAAGAGGCCAGCGGTCCGGTCATCGACGGCGCGATCAATGCCAAGTGGAAAGACGGCACCG
>JBIKYB010000276.1:0-6699 GCA_044355475.1 Prosthecobacter sp. | reverse complement strand
TCAGCCGGAGCGTGGGCCTCGGCGCCGTGCTTGCCGCCATGGGCTTCGCCAGCAGCGGGGGGCTCGGCCGAGTGGAACTCCTTGAAGAACAGGGACTCCTTTTGCAGCGTGGCAGACTTCGCCTTGTCACGCGTCGGATATTTTTTCTCGAAATCGGCGATGTGATGGTCGCGGTTGGCGACAAAGGCTTTCTGCCATCCCTCACCGAGGTAACGGTGGTCGAAGGCGAGCGACTTTTCAGACTGCGCGACCGCGCGGGTATCGACGCCATCGACTTCGAGAGTCATCTTGTCGTCGATCAGCTTGCCGGTGGCGATCGTGCCGTCGATGAAGGTGATGTTGGTGCCTGTGTAGCCGAAGAACTGCGAGGGTTTCGCGGCAACCTTGAGCGGAGAGGCCGGTATCAACTTCACCTTGGTGTCAGGGATGCTGTGGTAGTTCTTGGCGATGGTGAGCTTCCTAGCCGCCTCGTATTTGGCGAAGTCGGTGGTGGCCTCAGCGGCCGCTTTTTCAGCGGACTCGATCATCTTGGACCGCTCGTCCTGCATCTTGGCAAAAGCGGCGTCACGTATTGATTTGCGCAGCTCTGCGAAGGTAGCTTTGTTCAGTTCCTTCTCCTCACCGGAGGGGAATTTGAACTTTGGCACGTCGCCGACGACGCTGGTGAGCACATGATTGACGGGATCGGCATCGACGGCCTTGTTGGAGCCGACGATGGTGAGTTCCAGGGCGTCCACGTTTTCGAATTTCACCTGATAGCCATGCGGAAGGTGGCCGGTGAGGATGGTGCCGTCGGTGAGTTTGACTGCGTAGTGCTGGAACTTCTTTGAGTACTCCATGCTCTTGTTCACCATGAAGATCGCCGCGCAAGCGATGGTGGCGAGCATGCAGAGCTTGTACTGGGTGTATTTGCGCAGCTTGATCGAAGCCCACGCCATGACCACCGTGACTGAGGAGACAATGAGGAAGACCGTGTTCCAGAAGCCAAGCGTGACATCCAAGTCCCAAACAGGCCAAGGATAGTCCGCGCCGACACGCAGGAAGATATAGGCAGAGAAGAGACCGCCGAAGAGCATGACTTCGGAGGCCAGGAAGAGCCAGATGCCGATCTTGGCGTTGTAAAGGCCGGTGTCAGGCCGGGAGGTGACGGTATAAGGGATGTCCATCTCGGTTCAGAAGTTCGAGTTTCGCGATTAGTGGTGAGCGAGGGCTTTGTCAGCGCTGGGTTTCGTTTCCGGTTTACCCTGCTCTGTTTCCCACTGCGGGAAGAAGTCAGCGCCGTGGCCGGGCACACTGTACTCGTAGGGGCCGCGATGGGCGACGGGTTCAAAGAGGAAATTGCCATGCGGTGGTGGCGTCGGTGTCGCCCATTCCATGGTGGTAGCGTCCCAAGGATTGTCGTTCTCGATTTTTTTGCCGCCCTTGATGCTGAACCAGAAATTGATGATGAAAGGGATCTGGCCGAGGGCGAGTATGAACGCGCCGATAGACATCACGATGTTCAGCGAGAGCATGTTGTCCGGGATGTCGAAACCGAACAAGCCACCGATCTTGTGGGTCAGCGTGGTGCTCCAGTTTTGGAAGCCTGAAGTGTTTTCAAAGTATTTGCCACCGTCATACCAGCGGCGGTGGAAGCCTGCCATGCCTTGGATAAACATCGGTGCAAAGACGAGATTCATTCCGATGAGTGAGGGCCAGAAGTGCCACTTGCCGAGGCGGTCGCTCATGAAACGTCCAGTGATCTTGGGGTACCAGTGATAGACGCCTGCGAACAGGGCGAAGATGGTGCCGGGAGCCACAACATAGTGGAAGTGGCCAATGACGTAGTAGGTATCATGCAGGGCGAGGTCGATGAATGCAAAGGCCAAGGGTAACCCGGTCAGACCACCAATGCCGAACATCGGAAGGAAGGCAGAAGCGAATAGCATCTGTGTGTTGAAACGGATGGAACCGCCCCAGAGTGAAACCATGAGGCAGGTCAGCAGCACGACCGAGGGCACAGAGATGAGCACGGTGGTGATTTGGAAGTAGGTGGACATCATCGTGCCCATGCCAGTGAGGTACATGTGATGCGCCCAGACCAGGAAGCTGAGAAAGCCCAGCGTGAGCACGCCATAGACCAGAGACTTATAACCCCAAAGAGGACGACGTGCGTTGCAGGGAATGACATCGCTCAAAATGGCAAAAGCAGGCAAGATAAGCACATACACCTCAGGATGGGCAAGAAACCAGAACAGATGCTGGTAGAGCAGCGGGCTACCGCCGCCAGAGATGTCCAGATGCTTGCCGCCTTCCATCAAGCCTGTGGGCAGGTAGAAGGAGGAGCCAAACACACGATCAGAAAGCTGTAGAATGGCAGCCACTTCGAGCGGTGGGAAAGCCAGGAGCAGCAGGAAGGCGATGACAAACATGGCCCAGCAGAAGAAAGGCATCTTCATCCAGGTCATCCCTTTGCTGCGCAGGTTGATGATGGTGGCGATGAAGTTAACGGAGCCGAGCAATGAAGCGGAAATGTTGAACACCATCGCCGTGAGCCACCAAGTATGGCCGTGCGCCCAGACGCTGGTCACGCCGATGCCAGTGGTGGAGGCGAGCGGCGAATACATAGTCCAACCGGTCTGCACTGGCCCAGTGCCGACGAAGAAGCTGTAAACCATCAGCACGCAACTGATGAAGAAGAACCAGTAGCTCAGCATGTTCAGTTTCGGAAAGGCCATGTCGATAGTGCCGATCTGCAAGGGCATCACGAAATTACCAAAGGCGGCGAAACCAAGCGGAACGATGCCGAAAAACACCATGATCGTACCGTGCATCGCACCAAGCATGTTGTAGATCTCACCGTTGAGGGAGCCGTCCGCGTTCATCCAGCGACCAAACATGGACTCGAAAGCATCACCCAGTCCAGGAATGGCACGTATTTCCGCGATGGCAGGCAGCGGAACGCCCGGATAGGCGATGCTCCAGCGCATGAGCAGCATGAGGAAAAAGCCGAACAGCAAGAAAAGCAGGCCGGTGATGCCGTACTGGATGCCGATGGTCTTGTGATCAGTGGACCAGACGTACTTCCTCAGGAAGCCGGGCTCATGATGGTCGTGCGCATGATGGTCATGCGCGTGTTCGTGGGAGGTGGCGGCGGCGCTCATGGAGTCGTTCTAAGTTCAGAGTTCAAGGTTCAAAGTTGAAAGGCCTGCGTGAAGTCGAACTCGAAATCAGCGGTGGCCTTGCCATCACGGACAGTGATGGTCTGGGACAAATTTTGGGCAAATTCCGGATGCCAAGCCTCGACGACGTAATCGCCATCGGCCAGAGCACGGCTGATCTCGTAGCTTCCGTCAGCGGCGGAGACGGCAGCGTGAATGCCTTCATGAACAAACACCCACGCGTTCATCCAACGATGAACGTCACATTCAAGGCGGTAGATGCCAGGTGTATTGAAAGCCCGCACATTTTCATCGCCACGCGAGGGCTGGCCGATGTTGTCGATGTTTTCACCCTTGCCACGCGTCCCAGCCTCGTGGCGGGCGATGCGGATGTTGTGGAAGGTGAGATCGCTGTTGCGAAAGCGCACGTTCTGTCCTGGCTGGATCGCCAGAGTGTGCGGAATGAACTCACACTTCGTCTGGTCAATGAGAGGGGCAACTTCAGGAAGATTGCTGGCACGCTGCGAGCCGCGCACTGTGATCACCGCGTCGGCCAAGGCACCGTCCGCCGACACTCGCCAGGTCGAATCAACGATCTCGCCATGGCCGGTGCAAAAAGGATTGCCACCGACATCGACGAGCTTGCGCAGAGCCGTTGTATCTGCGCCTTTGAGCATGACCTTGCCGGTGATGCTTGATTTGGTGGCAATTTCTACCGCAGGACTCAGCGGCGCGGATGCGAGCTGGGAGGCAGAATCTGCCACTTTTCCGCAGGCGGATGTGCTGAGGGTTATCAGGACAAGTGCGCCTTTGAATCCCCCTTCCACTCTTCCTCGAATCGCTGCCACCCAAGACTCGCTACTTCCAAGAGGAGGAGTAGGAGGAAGAGTAGCAGGAAGATGTCGCGTGGCGGGCATGTGGCGAATTACTTGGCCGGTGCGGCTGCCGCAGTGGCTCCAGGGCCTGCGGGTATCTCGCCGGGCACGTTTTTGTCAGCAAAGGGCTTCAGTTCGGCCTCGGTCCACTGCGTGGCGCGCTTTTCTTCATCGCGAACTTTCTGCACCATCTCCTTGGTAACCATGGTGCCTTCGTTGCCCCAGGTGTTGCGGATGTAAGTCAGCACATTGGCGAGATCCTGGGAGGACATCGCCGCGCCGAAAGCCTGCATCCCTCCGGGAGTGTTATAACCCTGACCTTTGACAGTGATCGCACCGACGAGGCCGTGCTGAACCACGCGCACGAGGCGCTCGGTGCCGCCATTCACCCACTCAGAACCTGCAAGAGGCGGGAACTGTCCAGGGATACCACCACCGTTGCCCTGATGGCAACCGCCGCAGACGGCATAACCACTCGCGCCCTTTTTCATGGCAAGAGCAAAGGGATCAAGCGCTGCGCCTGCATCACCCGCTCCTGGACGTGGGTCGCCACCACCAGAACTGGCCACTGAGAACGGATTACTGACATCGAAGCTCCAGCCACCAGCCATCGGTCCGAGCTGGCCTCCGGCGATGATGGCGACGAGCATCAGCAAAAACACAGCCCACAGCGGTGCGGGCTGGCTTTCGGGGGGAAGATCGGCCTTCTCGCGCTTCACGGCGGAGTGAAGACGGTCAAGGTCAGTGCTGTCGGGATGGGCGGGGGCGCTCATGGGGCAAACGGGTCGCGAGAGGGGCTATTTTTTAGCTGGGGAGGCGGCGACTGCCGCGCTCTGGCCGGGAACTGGATAATCTCTCTTCAAAGAGAGGAGGTATTCGACAAGGCGGTCAGCCTCGGGGGTCGGAACGACTTCAAATCCCGCAGGAGGCGCGAATTTCTTCGGCAGCTTCAGAGCACGGTCAGAAGCAGGCCCCTGGATCTTCTGCAACTTGTAGAGCTGGGTGTAGGCGGGCATCGTGCTCCAGTCATGCACAGAACGTGGAGCGTAGAGGTGCGCGTGAAGTGCAGCGGCTTCGGGGGCACGCCAGCCGAAATTGGTGAGGTCCGGTCCAACACGCTGAATGCCAAGCAGAGCGTACTTTTCACTGAGGTAGTCACGAAATACGTTCGGACGGGCGGCGACTGGGCGAGCCTCTTGATCCTGGCCCCAGCCTTTGTACCAGCCGTCGAGCCCAAGCTGTGAAGGACGGATCATCTGCGTGTGGCACTGATTGCAGCCCTCACGAACATAAACAAGCTGGCCCTGGCCGTTGATCGGAGCAGGCGGGAACATGCCTTCCACGCCGTCTTTATCCTTGTCATAGGCGACGGGGGTGAGCTGCTGATACTTCACCACTGGGATTACGATAAGGCAAAGCCAAGGCAGGCCGAAGGCGGCGGCGAGGCCGAGAATGAAGGAGCGGAAGTTCATGCGTGGGCGGGAAGGGCGTGTTCGTCATGCTCGCGGTGCAGCAGCGTCGGAGCCGAGCTGCGGCGGCCAAGGCCAGCGACCATGAGCAGAAGGTGAAGGAGGAACATCAAGTTCGAGAAGCTGATCAATGCCCAAGCCACGGCACGGGAGACGACATAAGCGCGGGAATTCACGACGTGGTTCATGAAGTTCTGGTCCCAGTGCTCAGGATTGTTCAGATCTGCGCCCTGCTGCCAGCCGGCGACGAGGCTCATCACCACGATGGTGCTCACACCATAGACGGAGAACCAGAAGTGGTTACGGATCAGGCGCACGCTGAGCCATTCACAGCCGGAGAGACGCGGCACAATGTAGTAGATGGCACCAAACACGCACATGCTGAAGAAGCCGTACACGCTGACCACCTGGAAGGAATACCAGGATTGCGTGAACTGAAGCGCGGAACCGGTCCAGAAGGCGGAGTTCAACGCCAGGATGAAACCGGAAACCGGGTAGAACAGCGCTCCAAAGAAGATGAAGCGTAGCGTAGGGCTGCTAGCAACGGCGCTGTGCTTACCGAGCGTCGTGAGGTGATGATTCAGGCCGACAAGACCAACAGGGATGAGCAGAAGCACACCGGTGGCAGCACCGACGGCAGTCATCCAGGCAGGAAGCGGGCCGCCCATGTATTTCTGCATGCCTGTCCAGCCACCAAGGATGGCGAGCGTCCAGAAACCAGCCGATGCAAGCTGCGCGGAGGCGATGGGCTGCCCCGTGATCTTCGGGATGAAGTAATAAGCAGCACCGATACCGACCGGAACGAAGAAGAGAAGGATCACTCCGTGGATGTACCAGGCGTCAATGCCTGCTCCAAGAGCACCCAGGCCGGGGAGGCAATGCAGCGCGACATTGGCAGTGATGAAAATCCAGGGGAACCAGAAGCAAGCACCGAGGATGTACCAAGTGCTGACCATGAAGCCCTCAGGACGGAAGGCGCGGCCAAACATCCGCGCAATCGGCCAAGCGTAGCATAGGAAGCAAGCCAGCAGCACCGGCCAGACGAATTTCGGCATTTCCAACCATTCAATGGAGGTACTCTTGCCCATCAGGATGGCCAAGATACCAACCGTGATGGTGATGTTCCAGAAAACACCGGCGGTGATCAGCAGGCTCTTACCGTGCTTAAGTTCCTGGCCGGAACGGCGGGCCATGATCCACAGCATGACGCCAAGC
>JBIKYB010000275.1:0-6722 GCA_044355475.1 Prosthecobacter sp. | reverse complement strand
ATGCGAGAAAACGGGGCTATGAAAGAATGGATGATGACACATTTCACTTCGCCAATATCAGCGTCTTCCAGCCGGTGGTGTCTTTGAAGTTCGCGCCTTCGGGGCTGAAGGACCAGCCGAGGGTGTAGTCGGCGTGCGGGGTTTTGGGGTCGTCGCGGTCGTATAGGAGGACGGAGAGTTTCAGGGGGCGGCCGGGTTGCCAGTCGCCATCGGGGAAGTTCTTCAAGGTGAGGGGGATTTTTATTTCGACGGTGTATCCGGTGCTGGTGGTGCTGGAGGCGACGGTGAGGCCGCGGAGCTGGCCGGGTGCTCCGGCGGCCCAGGTGGTGAGATTCGGTTTTTCGGCGTCGGGGCCGGGCGCGATGGCGATGTGGTAGCAGCCTTCGGTGGGCGGGGTTTGCCAGAGCATGTCGCCGCTGCGGCCATCAATGAAAATCTCGACGCAGTCGCCATTCCATGCGTTTGCGGGGGCGGGCAGGCCGAGGACGCGGTCATCGGTCACGATGACGGCGAGGTGCAGCGCGTCGGCGGTCCACGAGGCGAAGACTTTGCCGCTGAGGTCGTCGCGACCCTGCCATGCCTCGCGCTTGCCGACGACGAACTGGTCGGCATCGCCGATGAGCGCGAGCGGTGGTTTGCCGGCCTTGATGTCGGGCCAGTCGTCGAGTTGGCCGTCGATCAGGAGGTCGCCGTGATGCGTGGGCAAAGTGCCGCCGGATTCGCCGATGGAGAAAAGTGTGATGCGGCTTATGGACTGGCCGCCGACGCTGGCGCTTAGCCGCACATTGGCGGAGCCGCGCCGCTGAGTGCCATCGGGGATTAGCTCGGCATGAATCTCGGCGGTGGTGTGGGCGGCGATGCTCTTCGGTGTGCTGTTGGTTTTGACCGTGAAGCCGGGCGAGACGCTGAACGCGGCGGTTAGTGGCTGCTCGGTGCCGGTGTCATTCGGCAGGGCGGCAGTGAGGCGCACGGGAGTGTCCGGTGGATTGAACGGCCTCACCTGGAGCGTGGCAGCGGGTGTCTGCTTCACGGTGCCGGTGATGCCTTTGAGATAAACCGGCAGCCAGGTGACGACGAGGTCGAGCGTGCGGCCGGGCAGGGCGGTTTTCGTCGCACGCAGGTAGGCGTCTTCGACGCTGACTTCGTCCTGTTCGAGGGCGAGGCGCACATAGCGGCGTGCCATCGGATGGCTGGTCCAGAGCATGAGCGTTTTTTCGCCATCCACGTCGAGGAACAAAGCTTTCACCTGCGGATCGGTCAGCGCGAACGGCTCCTTTTTGGCGGAGCGAAAGACGCGGCCATGAGCGATGCAGGCCACGGGGCCATCGACGAGGCCGAGGGTGTGGACCTCGGCGCGGCGCTGCATGGGCAGGTCCCACAGCGGGCGTTTTGACTCGGCCCAGGAGGGCATGTTTTTCGCAGTGCGGATGTCGATGGACTGCGAGTGCGCATCGCGGCGCGAAACTTTTTGCCAGTCGGCGAGGGCCGGATATTCGCCCGCAGGATGCCGCATCAGCGCTGGGGTGCCACGCACCTCGCATTTGGTCGGCACGGAGAAAAGGTTGTAGTCGGACAAGTTGTTGATGAAGGGGTCCTTCGGTCCCGGTGTGCCGTAGTCGCGGCCTTCCCAGAGAGTCGTCTCGTTGTCGAAGAGCAGGTTTTCCCAAAGCACGCTGTTGTTGCTCATGAAGGCGGGCACGGCACCGTGATACTTTAGCCAGCCGCTCATGATGCGCTCGGTGGCGCTGGGGCTGAGGTCCGGGATGCGCTGCAAGCCCTCGCGCATTTTCTTCTCGGCGTCGACGGTGTAGCCCGCGCCGTTGCTGCGATTGAAGACGCCGCGCATGAAGCCCCCGATGTCGTTGTTGAAGACGACATTCCGCCTGCCGACGCTGCCTGGCGACTCGGCGATGACGAGCCCGTAGGCGTTGTTGTAGGTAACGTTGTCGAAGAAGTTTTCGTCCCAATTGCACTCGGAGAAGAGACCCCAGGCCGAGTTGTCATGCGACACGTTGTGCTCGATGACGTTGTTGCAGTTCCCCCAGTCAAACCAGATGCCGGAGCCTTGATTGAAGGCAAAATGATTGCCGCGCACCACGGAGTCGTAAGTGAAGGCCCACTTCGATCCGCCCACGCCCATGGACGACGGGTCGTTGCGCCGCCAGTTGCAGTATTGCACGCGATTGTTCTCGATGGTGAGCCCGCTGTTCCATCCGCCAACCATGCCGCCCTCGCCGCACCACTCGATGAGATTGCCGCGCACCACGCCCTGACTGGTGTGTTTCATGCCGAGGCCGGAATAGGTGGACCAGAGGATGTGATTGTCCTCCACCCGCCAGCGCCGCCCTTGCATGAGGATGGCATGTTTGCCACGAAACCAAATGGCGTTGTGCCGCAGGGTGAAACCGATGAGATGGATGTCATCGAGCGGTTTGTCCGGCCAAAAGAGCCCTTCCCGCAGCGCATACTCCACCGTCACGTCCGCCAGCGACACACCCTCCTCCGGTGCGACGAAAAGCTTCCCCGCCGCGTGATCGAGACGAAACGTGCCCGGCATCTGCGTCTGCCCCGGCTCTGAATACAACAATGGCGAACCATTGATGAACACCCACTCGCCCCCGCGTGACGAGTGCGGCAGGGCATTTTCGTTTTTGCGGATGACCGGCACCGCCGTCACCCACACTCCCGGTCCCGCCGCTTCCCACTGCGTGAGCACATCCGAGCCACACAACACGGCCTTGCGCGGTTCCTCACTGCGAAAGACGATGGGCTTCCCCGCCGCGCCTGAGTTTGTCAGCGTGACCGACTCCCGATAGATGCCCGGCGCGACGATGACCGTGTCTCCGGGTGCGACCATCTTTGCCGCCGCCGAGATCGTCTTCAATGGAGCCTCACGCGTGCCTGCGGCTGTGTCCGCGGCCTGCGGATGCTGCTGGCTGACGTAGAACTCGCGTGCGTGGAGGGACGCGGTGCTGAGGATGGTGAGGAGGAGGGTGAGGCGGTGGAGCATGGTGTGGTGAAGTGGCGGAAAAGTGGTTTCGGCTTTAGTCGAAGCTGCGGCGATGGATGAGGCTGAAGGCGTAGCTTCTCGGCCATCCACTCAGTCCACACCACTGACATGCACGTCATCAAGGTCGAAGGTGGTTTGGGCACCGGCGGTGCTGGGGATGACGACGACTTTGCCGACGTTTGTGATGGTCTCGTGCCAAGGGAAGCCGTTGTCATGGGCGCGGGTCCAGCCGGCGGCGCGGGCTTCTTCGTCCGTCCAGTCGTAGCGGAGGGCGGCGGTGGCTTGCTGCCAGTCGGTGGAGAAGGTGGTCTGGGTCTCGAACTTCCAGGCACCGACATCTCCAGCATAGACCTCGATGATCACGCGGCCGCCCGGCTTTTCGCTGCGCACGCGGCAGGTGATGCGTGCACCGCGTCCGCCGACGGCCCGGGTCCAGTCGCTGCTCATGAACTGCTCGGTGATGATGGACGAGTAGGCAAAGGGCGGGTTCCGCCCCGCGCGTGAGACGGTGAGATAACCGTCGTGGGCGACCACTTTGTCCACGCCTTTCCAGGTCTGCGGGCTGCTGGCAAAATCGGAGACGTGCGATAAGACGGGCGAGGGCTTCCAAGCTGCGTTCTTGAGCGGATTGATCTTGGGCGGGAGCTGGCGATCCACGAGGGTCAGGCCTTCGATGGCGTAGATTTTGCCGCGTGGGATCGAAAGGCGAAAACGTAGCGTTTTGCCAGCCCATGCGGCTTTTTCGACTGTTTGACCGCTTTCATCCATCGCGATGAATTCAGGGGCGTCACCATCGGCGATCACGCGAAATGGCTCGGTGGTCACTCGAAGGAGTTTCGTGGTCAAAACGGCTGGTTTTCCGGCTTCGACTGGCTCATAACCCGCAAAGCCATCTTCACGCAACGTGGCGAGGCAGGGCAGGCAATGACGCTTCCAGCCGGTGTGCGGAAAATCATCGCCACCGTAAAAGATGAGGTGCTTTCCTTCGCGAGTGATGAGCGGCCCGGCCATGGCATAGATGCATTCGCTGTCATAGCTGCCCTTTGGCCCGCGTGGGATGAGAGGCACGCCGGGAGTCACGCGCTGCCACTGTAGGCCGTCCGGGCTCCACGCGAGTTCGCAATCAACCGTGCGTCCTTTGCCGAGGTGATACATCATCACATAGCTGAGGTAGATGCCCGCGTGGCGGAAGACGGGCATGCAGTAGGTCTGGCTGGTGCGCCCCTCCAGCATGCTGCTGCGGAGCACGAGGCCGTTGTTTTTCCAATGGAGGAAGTCATCGCTCTCGAACCGCGCGACGAGCCGCTCGCCGAGGTAGAGCTTAGTGAACCAGAGATACTTGCCGCTGTCCTTGTCCCAAAAGGCGTTGTTATGGGTATCGCCGTTATGGGTGCCGAAGCCCTGTGCATCGATCGCTGTGTCCCAATGAATGCCATCCGCCGAGAAGCGCACCTGCGGCTTCCCGAGGCCGACATCGCTCACCATTTTGTAGCGGCGTGCGGGATCGGCATCGTGCAGGTCTTTGAAAACGCCCACGTTCGGACAGTCACGCGCCACGATGTTGGTGTCCTTCGTGCCGCCAAAGGCATGCAGACCCAGCGCGGGCTTTTCCCAGACGATGCCATCCTTCGAGGTGGCATAGAGCAGATACCAGCCGACATCATGCACGGTGCTGATGCCATCCATCTTCCGAATGGCGTCATTGTCCGCCAGAACGCACTTATACCACATTTTGAAGACCTTCTCCGCATCGTCCCAGATGACATTCGGGTAGAGATTGTTCATCGAGTTTTCCCATGGCTTGTCGGCCTGGAAAAGCGGATTGCGCTCATGCTTCGTCACCGTGCCCGGCATGAGGCGGGCGTTTTCCGCGCTCTCGATCACGCGGCTGTCGAGCACGAGCAGCTTGTCGGCGAACAACGTGCGATGGCACGCAAAGACAACGATGACGGAGAGAAGGAGGCGCATTGGAGTGGAGTGATTGAGTGATGGAGTGGGAGGCGCGGTGCTTCACGGTTTCCACCGTGTGGCTTGAATGGTTCGGTCTTCGGGTTTGGGGCCGTTGTAGTAATACACGGTCAGGATTTGGCCGTCGGTGCGGGCGATGCTGCGGCAGTAGCCGAGGTCGCTGGTGAGGGCATCGTCGCGCAGGATGATTTCATCGCCCCAGGTGCGGCCTTTATCGCTGCTGAGACGGGCGCGGATGCCGTAGGGCTTGGCGCGGTAGCCGTAGCAGAGGCAGAGTCGGCCATCGGGCAGGGCGATGAGGCTGGGAGGATTGCCGCTGCCGATCTTCGGCGCAGGGACGCCGATGTTTTGCCAATGCGCACCGAGGTCGTCGCTGAGCCAGGCTTCGATGAAGGCATCCTGCTTTGGCTCGGTGCGGCGGATGGTGGTGAGGATGGCACCGCTTTTCAGCCGGAGGGAGGATGGCATGATGGCGTAGCCGCCGGGTTCAACTCCGATTTTGGAGACGAGCTTCCAGGTGATGCCGCCGTCGATGGTGCGGGCGCAGAAGGCTCGGCCCTCTTTGCCATTGGATTTCGCAGCGCTGCCAAACATGAGGCAGTCCTGCGGACCGAGCACCAGGTAATCGGTGCGCGCGGCGATTTTCTCGATGCCTTCCACGGCGAACTCAAACGGTGCGCTCCAAGTGCGACCGCGATCCGTCGAGACATGAAACCAGGAGGGGCCGGTGTTGTAGTTGTAAGTCTGAAACATCAGCGCAAATGCTGGCGCGGTGAAGTCGAGCGGCTGGCTCAGTTTCGTCTGGTTCGGCATCACGCCCGCATTCGCGAATTGCGGCGGCTTTTCCACCGACCACGTCGCGCCGCCATCGAGACTGCGCGCCTGCCATTTCTCATACGGCTTGGATGAGTCGATGGCATGACCGCTGGCGACGGCCTTATACCAACCTGCGGTGAAGCCAACGACCACTTCATCGCCCCAGGCCCAGATGCCCTGATTCGCAGGCCAGCCGCCGTAGCGCAGGGCTTCCTGATAGACGATGCTGTCCTTCTTGGATGACGGACGCGACTCCTCTGCTTCAGACGGGCTGGAGAGAAGGATAACGGAAAGGAGGAGCGTGAATCGGTGGAGCATGGAGAGATGGAGCGGGTCACTTGTCGAACGTCAGTGTCTGCCAGCCTTGGCTTGCATGCAGACCCTACGCGCCTGGATGCGTTATTTCCAAAACTCACGCACCACGCGCACCCATTCGTCCGCCAGCACCTGATGGCCGGAATAGGTTGGATGCACGCCATCCCAAATCCAGTGCATGGCCGGGGCGCGCTTGCACGCTTCATCGAGCGCCTTTTGAAAATGGACCAGCGCCGCGCCGTGTTTTTTCGCCAGTCCGGCCACGATTGCCTGGCGCTGCACGATGTCGGCGTTTGGACTGCCGTCGGCCGGTGTTTTGGCGAGGTGGTTCACCACGAATGGCTCGCACAGGACTAACTTGATGTTTGGAAACGCCGCTCTGGTGTCGGTGAGAAGCTTGTCATAAATCTGCTCGTATTGGTCCATGGGCACACCCTTGCCCTTGTCATTCACGCCGATAAGAATGCTTAGAATGTCTGGCTTCAGTTCGAGCGTGTCCTTCTGCCAGCGCTTTTCCAGATCGAGCACGGTGTTGCCGGAGATGCCACGATTGAGGAAAGTGAGATCGCGTTCAGCCAGGGTCTCGCCAAACTTTGCCGCGATGATGAAGGCG